>NZ_JBSFVA010000023.1:0-150829 GCF_053592075.1 Nonomuraea sp. NPDC002799 | reverse complement strand
CTCACCTACCTCGTCATGATCCAGACGGCGGTGCTCTCCGCCGCTTCCGTGATCATGAACCTGCCGCGCGCCGAGGTCTGCGCCGCCGGCCCCGCACGTGCTGCCTCAGCGTGACAGGTGGGAGATGTCGTTGAACGACTTCACCACGGAGGGGCCGTCCGCGTAGTACTCGATCAGGGACAGGCACGCCAGGTCTAGGTGCATGCGGTAGAGGGCCTCCAGCGGGGCCAGCAAGGCGATCCTGAGCAACATCTTGATGGGCGTCACGTGCGACACCGCCACGACGGTCTTGCCCTCGTAGCGCTCCACCAGCCGCTCCCCCGCCGCCTGGACGCGGCGCGCCGTGGTGGCGAAGCTCTCCCCGCCCGGCGGCGCGGTCTCGGGGTCGGCGAGCCAGGCGGCGAGCTCGGCGGGCCAGCGGCGCTGCACCTCCGTGAAGGTGTGGCCCTCCCAGGCGCCGAAATCAGCTTCCCTGAGGTCTTCGTCCACTTCGACGTCCAGGCCGGTCCGCTGGGCGACCGCTTCCGCCGTCTGCCGGGCGCGCTTGAGCGGCGAGGTGACGATCACATCCAGCCGGTACGGCTCGCGCGACAGCCGCTCGGCCGCCGCCGATGCCTGCGCCAGGCCGTTGGGCGTGAGCTCGGCGTCACCGAGGCCCGAGAACCGGCGCTCCAGGGACAACTCCGTCTCGCCGTGCCGCAGGAGGAGCAGCGAGGTGGCGACCCGGGTGGGCGGCCCCCAGCCGGTGCCCTTGCCGCCCTGCTGGGCGGTGACCAGGGAGGCGGTCGGGGCGGACAGCCCGGAGATGTTGTCGCCGGCGTCCAGGAGGTCCGTCTGCCGGGCCGCCCGGGCCGGCTGCGGTGAGGGGGGCGAGGATGCCGGGGCGCCGGGGGCGGTCGTGCCGCCCGCCTTCCAGGTCAGGCCCTTGGCGGCGGCGTCCATGGCCTCGTTGGCCAGGCGGTCGGCGTGCTTGTTGCGCTCGCGCGGGATCCAGGTCCACTCCGTCACCCGCAGCCGCCTGACCAGCCCCTGCGCCTCCAGCGCCAGCGGCCGGAGGTTTTCGTGCTTGATCTTCCAGCGGCCGGCCATCTGCTCGACGACCAGCTTGGAGTCCATCCGGACGGCCACGGGGACGCCCTCGCCGGCGAGGTCGAGCACGGCCGTGAGGCCCGCGATCAGCCCGCGGTACTCGGCCACGTTGTTGGTGGTGACGCCGATCGCCTCGGCCGCCTCCGCCAGCACCTGGCCGTCGGAGGCGTCCATGACGACCGCACCGTAGCCGGCGGGGCCCGGGTTACCGCGCGAGCCGCCGTCCGCCTCGATGACGTAGGACGTCACAGGCCCGACTCTGCGGTGCGGACGAGGATGCGGCGGCACTCGTCACACCGGATCACCTCGTCGTGGGGGGCGGCCTTGATGCGGTTCATCTCGGCGATGGACAGGGCCACCTTGCAGCCCTGGCACCGGCCGCCGTGCAGCATGGCGGCGCCCACGCCGTACTGGCCCTTGAGCTTCTCGTAGAGAGCGAGCAGGTCGGCGGGGATCTCGCCGGAGATGCCGGCCCGGCGGCCCTGCGCCTCGGACGCGTCCTTGTCGATCACCGTGAGCTCCGCGTCGCGGCGGTCCTCGGCGGTCCGCAGGGAGATGGCGATCTCGTCGCGCTGCCGCCCCAGATCGGTGGCCTTGGTGTCGGCGGCCTCGCGGCGCTCCATGATCTCCAGCACGATCTCCTCCAGGTCGCCCTGGCGCTTCTGCAGCGAGCCGATCTCCGACTGGAGGCCGGCCAGGTCGCGCGGGGAGGTCACGGCGCCGGAGTCGAGCCGCTTCTGGTCGCGGTCGGATCGGGTGCGGACGGCGTCGACGTCGTTCTCGGCCTTGCGCTGCTCGCGCGCCAGGTCACCGGCCTCGGTCTCGACCTCGATCACCTGAGTGGCGAGCCTGGCGTACTGCTTGGACCGCTCGTCGATCTCGGCCAGCTCGGGCAGGGTGCGGCGGCGGTGGGCCAGCCGATCGATCACGGAGTCGAGCTGCGCCAGGTCGAGTAGTCGCTTCTGGGTCTCAGGGGCTGCTTTCATGATCAATATCCTCTTGTCCAAGCATCGGTGACCGTGGCGGAGACACGTGTTTCAACGGTAACGCCACTGGCGCGCAGGATGGACGCCGCACTGTCGAGCCAGGGCCACTCGGTCGCCCAGTGAGCGGCGTCGATCAGCGCGGGCCCGCCCGCCTCGACGAACTCGCTGGAGGGATGATGCCGCAGGTCGGCCGTGAGGAACACGTCGACCCCCGCGGCCGCAGCCGCGCCGAGGAGCGAGTCGCCCGCGCCGCCGCTGACCGCCACCCGCGTGACCGGGCGGGACAGGTCGCCCGCCACCCGGATGCCGCCGGAGGTGCGGGGCAGGCCCTTGGCCGCCCGCGCCGCGAACTCACCGAGCGAGGTGGGCTCCGGCAGCTCGCCGATGCGGCCGAGGCCACGCCACGGGTCGTCGGGGAAGGGGCGGAGCGGCACCAGGTCGCCGGTCAGGCCGACGGCTCTGGCGAGGGCGTCGGACACGCCGGGGTTGGCGACGTCGGCGTTCGTGTGCGCGGTGTAGAGGGCGATGTCGTTCTTGATCAGGGTGTGGACGAGGCGGCCCTTGGGCGTGGTCGCGGCCACGCTCGACGTGCCGCGCAGGTAGAGGGGGTGGTGGGTGACGATCAGGTCGGCGTGCCAGTCCAGCGCCTCCTCGACCACGGCCGCGACGGGATCGACCGCGAACAGCACCCGCCGCACCTCCTGGGCGGGGTCTCCGCTGACCAGGCCCACCGCGTCCCACGACTCGGCTCGGGCGGGCGGGTAGGCCGCCTCGAGCACCTCGATCACGTCCGTCAACGTCACAGCAGCCACCTGCGCAGACTACCGGTGCGAGAGCGTGGCGGGGGTGTTGTCAGAACGTGGTTCGGCGTACTGTAAGTGGATCCTGACACGCGGAGGTCGGCATGGCACCAAGCGTCGCGATCATCGGAGCGGGATTCGGCGGATTGTGCATGGCGATCCAGCTCGAACGGGCCGGGATCCACTCCTACACGGTCTTCGAGAAGGCCGGCGACGTCGGCGGCACCTGGCGCGACAACACCTATCCGGGCGCGGGCTGCGACATCCCCTCCCATCTGTACTCATACTCCTTCGAGAAGTACGCGAGCTGGACGCGCCGCTACCCCGAACAACCCGAAATCCTCGGCTATCTAGCGCACTGCGCTGATAAATACGACGTCAGGCGAAAAATCCGCTTCAACAGCGAGGTGCGGCGAGCCACCTTCGACGGGTCGAAGTGGCAGCTCACCACCACGGGCGGCCCTTCCGGGGAGCACCCCGAGGAGTTCGAGACCGAGGAGTTCAACACCGAGGAGTTCGATGTGGTGGTGATGAGCGTGGGCCAGCTCAACCGCCCCCACCTACCCGACATTCCAGGCATGTCGGAGTTCGAAGGCATCTCCTTCCACTCCGCCCGCTGGAACCACGGCCACGATCTCACCGGCCGGCGTGTCGCGGTGATCGGGAACGGCTCGTCGGCCGCCCAGTTCATCCCGCGTGTCGCGGAGCGCGCCGAGCGCCTGCACGTCTTCCAGCGCACCCCCAACTGGGTGATCCCCAAGCCGGACGCCGCGTTCGGCTCGCTGACCAGGCTCGCGTTCCACTTCGTCCCCGGCCTCCAGCGGGCCTACCGCGAATGGATCTACCGGTACGCGGAGGCGACCCTCTACCCGGCGCTCGCCCAGGGCTGGAGCACCGGCCTGCTGAAGAAGCGGGCGCTGCGGCACTTGGAGGACCAGGTCCCCGATCCGGCGCTGCGGGCCAAGCTCACGCCGGACTATCCGCCCGGATGCAAGCGGGTCGTCATCGACAGCTCCTTCTATCCGGCGCTGACCAGGCCCAACGTGGACGTGGTGACCGACCGGATCGTCCGGATCACGCCGAAGGGCGTCGAGACCACCGAGGGCCTGCGCGAGGTCGACGCGATCGTCTACGCCACCGGCTTCGCGAGCACCGAGTTCCTGGCGCCGATGGGCGTCACGGGGCGCGACGGCCGGTCGCTGGAGGAGCAGTGGAAGGGCGGCGCGGAGGCGTACCTCGGCATCTCGGTGCCGAACTTCCCGAACCTGTTCCTGCTGTACGGCCCCAACACGAACCTCGGCCACAACTCGATCATCTTCATGATCGAATGCCAGGTGAACCACATCATGTCCTGCCTGCCGCACCTGTCGGGCCACGGCCCGATCGAGGTGCGGCCCGAGGCGATGGCGGCGTGGCGCAGGCAGCTCGACGCCGCGATGTCGCGCATGGTGTGGGGCGGCGGATGCGAGAGCTGGTACAAGACGGCGGAGGGCCGGGTCACCAACAACTGGCCGGGCCCGACGACGCTCTACCGCCGCCTCACGGCCAGGCCGCCGATGCCGGCCTACCGGGGGATCACCGGCTGAAACCGGCGGGGGCCTGGAACGATGCCGGAGAGGGAACGCGGTAACCTCCTGCGCATGATGCGTCCCCTCCACCAACGCGCCGTCGTGGCCGACACCCACAACGACCTGCTCATGGCCGTCTCCGCCAGGCCGCCGGCGCAGTGGGCCGCGTTCTTCCGTGAGCAGTGGCTGCCGCAGCTCGTCGCGGGCGGGGTCGATCTGCAGGTGCTGCCGGTCTTCATCGACGACCAGTACCGGCCGGAGGGCGCGTTGCGGCAGACGCTGCGCATGATCGAGTGCGCGCACGTGCTGGCCGAGGGCAACTCCGACGCGGTCCGGCTCTGCCTCGACGCCACGGCGATCGACCGCGCGCTCGACGAGGGCAAGATCGCGCTGGTGCTCGCGCTGGAGAGCATGCCGGGCATCGACGCGAGCGTCGAGCTGATCGCGACCATGCACCGCCTGGGCGTCCGCGTGGCCTCCATCGCCCACTTCGGCCGCACGCCGCTGGCCGACGGCAGCGGCCAGGACGCCACGGGCAGCGGGCTGACCTCCGACGGCGTCGCCGCGCTGGCGGAGATGGAGCGCCTCGGCATCGTCTTCGACGTCTCCCACCTCGGCGCGTCCGGCGTCGCGCACGTGCTGGAGCTGGCCACCCAGCCGGTCATCGCGACCCACTCCGCCGCCCGCGCGCTGCGCGACCACCACCGCAACCTCACCGACGACCAGCTTCGCGGGGTGGCCGCCGCCGGGGGCGTGATCTGCGTCAACTTCTTCGCCCCGTTCCTCGCCGACCGCGAGGCGGACATGACCCTCGACCGTCTGCTCGACCACATCGAGCACGTCGTCGCCGTCGCCGGCATCGACCACGTCGGGCTCGGCCCCGACTTCATCCGCGAGGTCATGGACGACCTGACGCCGCCGTGCTGCGAGGGCGTTCACTCCAGGGGCGTGAACCCGAAATCCGCCGTCCCCGGGCTGGCGGGACCGTCGGGGCTGCCCCTGGTGACCGAGGGGTTGCTCGCGCGCGGGCTGCCGGAGAAGGACGTCATGAAGATCATCGGCGGCAACGTGCACCGCTTCCTCGGCGAGCGCCTGGCATGACGCTGCCCGCACGCGGAGCGCGGGCGGGCAGCGCGGACGCGGGCTAGACGACCGGGCCCAGCTTCCGCTCCATCTCGCAGCGGTTGGGGAACACCTCGTGGTACGGGTTCGGCCGGCCGTACCAGTGACCGTGCACCGTGATCTCGACCGGATCCCAGATCCGGGGGCACGGCCCGGGATCGACGTCGAGGGCCCGGTAGTAGCCGTCGACGCGGCGCAGCTCGTGACAGGCCGCCCCAGGATGCGGATGGTAACCGCCGTCGGGGTCGCAGATGAGGCGCATCGAGTACGCGCCGCCGTCACGCGGCGTGACGGTTATGTAGGAGTCGGCACCCACGTCCGCGGCCGCCGGGAGGGCCGCGAGGGTCAGGGTCACGGCCGCGCACAGTCCGATCGCGGCCATCCGGCGAGCAGTGGTGATCATGAACGTCATGCGAACCTCCCAGGTCAGCGGCCCTCCCGGGTCCAGGACGGCACCTCCACATGACTACACGGAGTGACGGACCGGCGACCACCGGCAGCATGGTGAGCAGTACGTGATCAAAAAGTTACACAGTGCTATCTCCACTGGTGAGGAAGGGCTTCGCGGCGCCAGTTGCGGCATGGGTAAATGGGGAGATGAGCACTGATGTGATGATCCGGGAGCTGCACGAGATCGACGAGTTCAAGCAGGTCTCCCGGCTCTTCGACGACATCTGGCACCCGGATCCGAGCAACGTGCCCGTGACCATGGAGCTGCTGATCGCTTTCGCGCACACGGGCAACTACGTGGTGGGGGCGTACGCGGGCGACACGCTGGTGGGCGCCTCGGTGGGCTTCCGGGCCGCCGGCGGGGCTTTGCACTCGCACGTGACAGGAGCCCGCACCGGCCGCGGCATCGGCTACGCGATCAAGTCGCACCAGCGGGCCTGGTGCCTGGAGCGGGGGCTGGAGCGCGTCACGTGGACGTTCGACCCCCTCGTCCGCAGGAACGCCCGCTTCAACCTGGTCAAACTGGGCGCCCTGCCGCAGGAGTACCTGGAGAACTTCTACGGGGTGATGGCCGACGCGATCAACGAGGGAGACACCTCCGACCGCCTGCTGGCACTGTGGGAAATAGGCGCGGGCTCCCCCGGCGCGGGCTCCCCCGGCGCGGGCTCCCCCGGCGCGGGCGCGCTCTCCATGGAGGCGGGACCCGCACTCAGCGCGGGGACGGACGGACGGCCCGTGACCCGGACGGTCCATGGGAACGTGCTGCTGGCGGGCACGCCGGCCGACGTCGAGAGGTTGCGGCGGGAGGATCCGGCGGCGGCCAAGGCGTGGCGCGGGGCGATGCGGGAGGTACTCGGCGGAGCCATGAAGACGGGTGGACAAGTAGTGGGATTTACGGATAAGGGCGAATATGTGGTGGTGCTTAACTAGGTATTCCACTGGAGTTTGCGATCTCTGTAATGTGGCGGGCAAGCAAGCCGAACAAGGAGATCCGCATGACGGACTTCACCCCCACCGTTCCGGCGCGAGTCCTGCCACCCGTCACCATCCGCGACCTGCCCGAGCCGCCCCGATCGACCTGGCGTGTCATCGGCCCCGGCCTGGTCGGCGCGGGAGTGGGGCTGGCATCGGGCGAGTTCATCCTCTGGCCGTACATCGCCTCCCAAGTCGGTCTCGTCTTCATCTGGGGAGCGGCGATCGGCATCATCACCCAGTGGTTCCTCAACATGGAGATCGAGCGCTACACCCTGGCCACCGGCGAGACCGCGCTGACCGGATTCAGCCGCATGTGGAGACACTGGGGCCTGGTCTTCGTGCTGATGACGCTCTGCTCCAACCTGTGGCCCGGCTGGGTCACCACGTCGGCGACCATGGTGACGTACCTGACCGGGTCCGGCGAGGACAGCGTCCGGTGGATCGCGATCGGGATGCTCCTCGTGATCGCGATCGCGCTGACGATGGCGCCGGTGATCTACACGCTCCTCGAACGGGTCATCATCGTGAAGATCGCCCTGGTGGCGACGCTGATCGTGGTGGCGATCCTGTTCGCGATCAACGCCGAGAGCTGGGTCGAGCTGGGCAAGGGGCTGAGCGTCGGGGCCAGGTTCCCGGTGCCGCCGCTGGAGTTCGCCGTGCTGATGGGCGCCATCGCCTACGCCGGCGCGGGCGGCGGACAGAACCTCTGCCAGAGCAACTGGATCCGCGACAAGGGCTTCGGCATGGGCCAGTACGTCCCGCGTCTGGTCAGCCCGGTGACCGGGCACGAGGAGGCGGCCGCGTCGACCGGCTACCAGTTCGCGCCCACCAAGGAGAACCTCGCGCGGTGGCGGCAATGGTGGCGCTTCGCCAACGTCGAGCAGGCGTGGACGTTCGTGCTGGTGTCGTTCGTGACGATCGCGCTGATGTCGATGCTGGCCTATTCCACCGTCTTCGGCCGGGAGGGGTTGGCGAACAGCATCGGCTTCCTGAAGGTCGAGGGAGAGGTGCTGCAGAACACGGTCGGGCCGTGGTTCGGCGTGCTGTTCTGGGTGATCGGGGCGCTGGCGCTGTTCGCCTCGGCGATGGGCATCGTCGACTACAGCTCGCGGCTGGCCTCCGACACGCTCAAGACGGTCTACCTGCGCGACAAGCCGGTCTCCGTCAACAGGGTCTACTTCTTCACCGTCTGGGCCCTGGTGCTGGTCGGGATCGGGATCCTGCTGCTGGGCCTCGACCAGCCGCTCGTCCTGCTGGTGTTCTCGGCGTGCTTCGCGGCCGTGATGATGTTCGTGTACTCGATCCTGCTGATCGTCCTCAACCGGCGGTCACTGCCCGAGGCCATCAAGGTGCGCTCGTACCGGCTGGGCGCGCTGGTGTGGTCGGTGCTCTTCTTCGGCACGCTGACCGCGCTGGTGATCATCACGCAGGCGCAGAAGCTCTTCGGGGGTTGACGCGGAAGCGTTCTTGCCGCATTGACCGGCAGACTGGGCGCATGCTGGAAACCTCCACCCGCCTGCTCAAGCTGCTCTCCCTGCTCCAGGCGCACAAGGAGTGGTCGGGCCCCGAGTTGTCCGCCCGGCTGGGCGTCTCGACCAGGACGATCCGCAACGACGTCGAACGGCTGCGCTCGCTCGGCTACCCGGTGCACGCCACGCCGGGCGTCGCGGGCGGCTACCGGCTCGGCGCGGGAGCCGCGCTGCCGCCGCTGCTGCTCGACGACGAGGAGGCCGTGGCGGTCGCAGTCGGGCTCGGCAGGGCGGCCGGCGGCGGCGTCGCGGGCATAGAGGAGTCCTCGGTACGCGCCCTGGCCAAGCTGGAGCAGGTGCTTCCGTCCCGGCTGCGCAGGAGGGTGAACACGCTCAACACCTACACCGTGCAGATCCCGGGCGCCGTGCCCGCCATGGTGGCCCCGGAGGTGCTCACCACGATCGCGAACGCGGCCCGCGACCACGAGCGGCTCCGCTTCGACTACACCGGCCACGAGGGCGGGACGACCGTGCGCGACGTGGAGCCGCACCGCCTCGTGCACCGGCGTGGCCGCTGGTATCTGGTGGCCTTCGACGTCGAGCGGCAGGACTGGCGCACGTTCCGGGTGGACCGGGTGCGGCCGCGCACGCCGGCCGGCCCCCGGTTCACCACGCGCGAGCTGCCGGAGGGCGGCGACGTGGCGGCGTACGTCGAGAGGGGCGTCTCCACGGCGATGTGGCGCTTCCAGGCCACGGTGCTGCTGCGCGCGGCCGCCGAGCGGGTGCGCGCGCTGCCGATGGGCCTGGAGGTCGAGCCGGTGGACGAGGACACCTGCCTGCTCAAGGCGGGCGGCGACGACCTGGCGGCCATGGCGGTGTGGATCGGGTTCATCGGGGTGGACTTCGAGGTGCTGGACTCGCCGGAGCTGAGCGCGGAGATCCTGCGGTTGTCGGAGCGCTACCGGCGGGCGGTCAGCCGCCGGTCAGGGCCCGGTCAGCGGGCACCGGCACCCTGGGAGTCATGACAGAGATGACGCACGTCGCAGGCGGCAAGGACGACTTCCAGCTCGTCACCCACCTCACCCTCACCGGCAGCCAGTTCGAGATCGGCCAGGCCGTCGCCGAGGAGGCCCGCCGGCTCGGCTGGTCCCCCGCCCAGGCCGACCCGATCGTGAACCGGGCCCGCCGCACCTGGTTCGAACGCCACTGGCCGCAACACCACGCCCGCATGGACGGCGCGGCGACGGCCCTCGGCCTCGACCCGGACCAGGACGCGGTGGCCCTCGACAGCCTGCAGTTCATCCCCGAGGGCTCCGGCTGCTCGGCCATGTGGATCCCGCCGTCGGCGGCCACGGACGGCCACGGCCGCGCAGGCCGCACCTACGACTTCTTCCCCACGACCACCAGCGAGATCATGGGCGGCGTCCCCCGGCCTGGCGAGCTGCCGATGGCCTCCCGCCCGTACGTGATCACCACGGTGCCCGACGAGGGGCTGTCGACGACCGTGATCACCATGAACGACCTCGACGGCGGCATGGACGCCATCAACTCCGCGGGACTGGCGGTCATGCTGCTGGTGGCCGACTTCGAGAACGCCGCGCCGCCGGAGGGCGACCTCACGCCGCAGGTCGGCCTGGCCGGCGTGCAACTGCCCCGGTTCCTCGTCGACACCTGCGAGAACGTGGCCCAGGCCAAGCAGGCGCTGCTGGGCGCCAAGCACTACGACTACGGGACGGCGCTGCACTACCTGGTGGCGGACGCGTACGGGCAGGCGTTCGTGTGGGAGCGCGGCCGGAACGGCAGCGAGCACATCGTCGACCTCGGCGACGGACCGCTCTGCGTCACCAACCACTTGCTGCACCGCAACCCCGACCCGATGAGCCTGCCCCAGGACGGCCCGCACAGTTTCGGCAGCTTCGGGCGGCTGCGCACGCTGCACGAGCGCAGCAAGGGCGCCACCATGTCCGCGCAGGACGTGCGCGACAGCCTGCTGGCGGTCCAGCAGGCCGAGGACGCGGACGTGCCGTTCCGCACGTTGTGGAGCACCGTCTTCGACACCGCCGACCGCACCCTGTCCACCCGCTTCTACCTGGGCGACGGCCGGCGGTACACCGAAGAGCTGGTCTTTCACGCCTCCAGGTAGTCGGCGCGTACCTTCGAGCGCGACAACTTGCCCGTGGGGGTACGCGGCAGCTTGGCCCGGTATTCGATCACCTTCGGCTGCTTGAACCTGGCGATGCGGGGCCCGCAGTGCTCGATCAGCTCGGCGGTCAGGGCGGGCCCCGGCTCGACGCCCTCCACGGGCTGGACGAGGGCGACGACGTTGTGCCCCCACTCCTCGTCGGGCACCCCGATGACCGCCACGTCGGCCACGGCGGGATGCTCCAGCAGGGCGGCCTCGATCTCGGCGGGGTAGATGTTCACGCCGCCGGAGACGATCAGGTCGGTACGGCGGTCGCACAGGAACAGGAACCCGTCCTCGTCCAGGTAACCGATGTCCCCCGGCGTGTACCACTCGCCCAGCATGCTGGCCGCGGTCTTCGCCGGATCCTTGCGGTACTCGAACGTGCCCATGCTCGACTTGACGTAGATCAGGCCGGGCTCGCCGGGGGGCAGCTCCGCGCCGCTCTCATCGACGATCTTGGCCTCGAACGTCGGCGCCGGCCGGCCCACCGTGCCCGGCCTGGCCAGCCAGTCGTGCGGCTTGACGGCGAAGGCGATGGTGGACTCGGTCGAGCCGTAGTACTCGTACAGCACCGGCCCCCACCACTCCATGATCTGCTGCTTGACCGCGACGGGGCAGGCGGCGGCGGTGTGGATGACCTGGCGCAGGCTCGACACGTCGTACTTGCTCCGGACGTCCTCGGGAAGCTGGAGCATCCGGTGGAACATGGTCGGCACCATCATCGCGTTGGACACCCGGTGGCGTTCGACGAGCTCCAGGATGTCGACCGGGTCGAACCGGGGCGTGATCACCACGGTGTGCCCGAAGTGCAGCGCGAACTGCGTGTGCGCGCACGGGGCGGAGTGGTACATCGGCGAGGTCACCAGGTGCACCGCGTCGCCCGGCGTCAGGTCCACGACCTCGCCGAAGAACCACCGGTACAGCGGCGCGATGTCCTCGGGCGGGGCGCCGGGCAAGGGCCGCTGCACGCCCTTGGGGAAGCCGGTGGTGCCGGAGGTGTACCACATGACCGCTCCGGACGTCCGGTCGCCGGGCGCGTCGGCGGGCTGCCCGCCGGCCAGCCCGTCCGTCCCGATCTCGGCCCCGGGTACGGCGAAGCCGGGCCCGGTGACGACGACCTTGGCGTCGCAGTCCGTCAGGATGTAGGCCACCTCGGCCGCGGTCAGATGCCAGTTGATCGGCACGTAGTAGAGCCCGATCTGGCCGGTCGCCATGAGCATGACGACCGCGTCGATGCCGTTGGGCAGCACGCCCGCCACCACGTCGCCGGTGCCGAGCCCACGGGCCCGCAGCCCGTGCGAGACCTGGTTGACCCGGGCGAGCAGGTCGCCGTAGGTCGTGTGCGTGCCGTCGGTGTCGATGACCGCGAGGCGGTCCGGGTCCGCGGCGGCGATGGCGTAGAAGCCGGGTAGCTGGCTGACGTCCATTTACAGCTCCAGCAGGTGTGCGAGGCGGGCACGGTGGATACGGGGCGGGCCCAGCAGCACCTCGTCCGCCTTGGCCCTCTTGTAGTACAGGTGCGCGTCGTGCTCCCAGGTGAAGCCGATGCCGCCGTGCAGCAGCAGGTGGTCGCGGGCCACCTCGAAGCAGACGCGGCCGACGTACGCCTGGGCGAGCGCGGCGGCCCCGGGGAGCTCGTCCGGGGCCTCGTCGGCGGCCCAGGCGGCGTATCTCACGATGGACTCGGCCTGTTCGAGCTTGCCGTGCATGTCGGCCAGCTTGTGCTTGACGCCCTGGTAGGAGCCGATGTAGCGGCCGAAGGCCACCCGGATCTTGGCGTAGGCGACGATGGCGTCCAGAGCGGCCCGCATGACGCCGAGCTGCTCGGCCGCCAGCGCCACGGACAGCAGGTCGTCGATCTCGGGCCACGTCCCCAGCGCCCGGCAGGGCGCGCCCGCCACGACGACCTTCGCCTGGCCGCGGGTGAGGTCGAGCGTCTCCAGCGCCGTCCTGGTGACGCCGGGCGCGGCCAGCTCGACGGCGACGAGGACCTCGCCGTCGCCGCTCCTGGCGGGCGCCACCAAGACGTCGGCCTCCATGCCGTTGAGCACCTGGGCGAGGGTGCCGCTCACGGTCGTGCCGTCGAGGTCGAGGGGGGAGCGGGCCAGCGTGGCCGTGATCCTGCCTTCGGCGATGCCGGTGAGCAGTTCCTTGTCGGGGGCCTTGGTGAGCGCGATGGCGGCGAACGCGGTGGCCAGGAACGGCCCAGGGAGCAGGGCCGCGCCCGTCTCCTCCAGCGCGACCGCCAGCTCGGCCAGGCCGGCGCCGGCTCCGGCGTACTCCTCGGGGACGATCAGCCCCGAGAGGCCGAGCTCGCCGTTCAGCCGGGCGTACACCTGTGGGTCGTATCCGTCGCGGACCTTGGGCAGGGGCGAGGCCGTGCGCAGGAACGCCCGCGCGGCCGCGCGCAACTGCTGCTGCTCCTCGCTGAGTACGAGCTTCACGCCTGCGTCCCCACTTTCAGGTCCTTGAACGGCACGGTCTTGTCCACGCGCGGTTCCGGCGGCAGGCCGAGCACGCGGTCGCCGACGATGTTGCGCATGATCTCGTTGGTGCCGCCGCCCAGCGCCATGCCGGGGGCCAGCGAGATCGACTGGGCCAGGGGATGATCGGCCAGCGCCGCCTCGGGGCCGACGAGCTGCGTGGCCAGGTCGGCCTGGAACAGCGTCAGCTCGGCCAGCAGCAGCTTGGCGGCGCTGCCCCGGGCGCCGGGGAAGATCCCGGCCTTGGTCTCCTGGGCCAGGCGCTGGTTGAACAGCGCCAGCGCGCGGGTGCGGATGTGCAGCTCGACGAGCTGGTCACGGACCAGCGGGTCGCCGGTGTCGACGACCTTGCGCAGCGCCTCGATCGAGGTGGGGTTGTCGCGCTGGCCGCCCATGCCGACGCCCGCCGAGATCGACAACCGCTCGTGCAGGAGCGTCGTGACGGCCACGCCCCAGCCGTCGTTGACCTCGCCCACGCGGTGCTCGTCGGGAATGGGGACGTTGTCGAAGAAGATCTCGTTGAAGTTGGCCCTGCCGGACATGTCCCGCAGCGGTCTGACCGTCACCCCGGGATGGCGCATGTCCACCACGAACATGGTCAGCCCCTTGTGCTTGGGCACGTCCACGTCGGTGCGGGTCAGCAGCAGGCCCCAGTCGGCGTGGTGGGCGACCGAGGTCCACACCTTCTGCCCGTTGACGATCCAGTGGTCACCGTCGCGTTCGGCCTTGGTCTGCAGGCTGGCCACGTCGCTGCCGGCGCCGGGCTCGGAGAAGAGCTGGCACCAGATCTCCTCGCCGCGCAGCAGCGGCCTGACGAACCGCTCGCGCTGCTCGTCGGTGCCGCGGTCGACGAGCGTCGGCCCGGTCATGCCGAGGCCGATCGAGAAGACGTAGGTGGGCAGGGAGTGGTCGCGGGCCGCGGCGGCGAACTCGCGCTCCTCCGCCTGCGTCAGCCCCTGACCGCCCCACTGTTTCGGCCAGGTGATGCCGGAGTATCCGGCGTCGTAGAGCTTGGCCATGAATTCCTTGGCGCGGACGACCGGGTCGGTCTCCGGGCCGTCGTCCGCCGCGGTGTTCTCCCGCAGCCAGGCCGCGGCGGCACTCCGATACTCAGCAAGGTTCACGTCGTCTCCTTGGCATCAGTGCCCACTTACTCTAGTCAGGGCGCCCCAGGACGCATAGAGCATTGCTCTGGGGGTCTTTCCAGTGGTTTTGCCAAGGAAACTCCCATGATGCGGAGTGCGAGCACGTCACGTAGTCATCTGATCACTGCGTTCGCACTGCCGGGCCGGTCGTCGCGCGCGCTCGCCCGCGCCATGGGCGGCACGCTCACCGTCGAGGACTCCGAGACCGGTGCGCGCTTCGTGGTGCGAATCCCGGTACGCGAGCGCTGAGACGGGGTACTGAAACCTTTTCGACCCCCCTCGGCGAGCGTGGAAGGCCCTGTGGTTACCATGATCAACATGACAGACCGTCAACGAACCAGCCAGTCCGTATCCGTTCCGTCCTCATAACAGAATGGCCCGCCCGATTTATCCGACAAAAACGTTTAATGAGAAGTTAGAGCTGCCCGCTGTGACAACAGGTTTCCGCGAATTACGGCGCCAGGATCTCCTGAAGACGGCCTGCGAGGTGATCGCGGAGCAGGGATTCGGGCATACCAGGACGGTTGACATCGCCCGAGCCGCCGGCGTCAGCCAGGCGCTGCTCTTCTACCACTTCGAGACCAAGGAACGCCTGTTCGCCCAGGCCTTCAGTTACGCGGCCCGCCTGCATCTCAACGCGCTCAACGAGATCGAGCAGTCCTCCGCCAACCCGCTCGACCGGCTGCGTACCCTGCTCAGGCTCTGCTCGCCGGCCATCACCTCCGAGGGCTGGCGCCTGTGGATCGACGCGTGGTCGGAGGCGATGCGCAGCTCGGAGCTGGAGGAGATCTCCCGCAGGATCGACCTGCAGGGCCGGGAGCTGCTGCGCGGGATCATCGAGGCCGGGGTGACGGCGGGCGACTTCGAGTGCGGCGACCCCGACGCGGCGACGTGGCGGATCCTGGGGCTCATCGACGGGCTCGCGATCCAGATGCACGTGCATCCCCGGGTGTTGTCACGGCGCCGGGTCAACGCTCTCATCCGCACGGCCGCCGCCACCGAGCTCGGAGTGGCCGTCGAAAACCTGCGACCCTGACCCTTTCCTCGCTATTGGATTCTTCGTACAATACTGGCGGGGCTCGGCTTATCGACTCATCGATGAGGAGAGGGGCGCATGCCATGACAGCCGCACCAAGCTCTAGCGCCGCCAGGGAACACGACGAGCGGGTGGCGAGCAGGAGCGCCTACGAGGCGGTCATCGAACGCCTGTCGAAGGCGTCGGTGGACAAGCACTGGGAGCCGTACCGCGACATCCCGTGGGAGGACCCGGAGTTCCTGGTGGAGCAGACGGATCCGCGCTGGGAACTGCCCGGCTTCGACAAGCTGGGCAGTCATCCGTGGTATCGCAGCCGCTCTCCCGAGGTGCGCGCGGCGATCGGGTTGTGGCGGGTGGCCACCGCGATGAAGATCGGGCTGCAGTTCGAGAACCTGCTCAAGCGCGGCCTGCTCAACTACGCCTACCGGCTGCCGAACGGATCGCCCGAGTTCCGTTACGTCTACCACGAGACCATCGAAGAGGGACATCACGGGATGATGTTCCAGGAGTTCGTGAACCGCACGAAGCTCCCCATCCGCGGCATGCCCGGACCGCTGTCGGCCATGGCGCAGGTGGCGCCGTGGATCCCGCTGATCTCGACCGAGCTGTTCTTCGTGTTCGTGCTGGGCGGCGAGGATCCGATCGACCACGTGCAGCGCAAGGTGCTCAAGGAAGGCCGGGCGCACCATCCGCTCGAAGCGGCCATCATGCGGATCCACATCGCCGAGGAGGCGCGGCACATCTCGTTCGCCCGGCACTATCTGCGTAACCGGGTGCCGAGGATGCCGGCCCACCGGCGGCTGCTGCTCGGCGTCGCCTCGCCGATCGTCCTCGGGGTGATGGCCCGCATCATGCTGGCGCCCCCGGGGGCGATGATCAGGCGCTTCCGGATCCCCGCGAACGTGGTCGCCGAGGTCTACCTGCGCAACCCCGCCGCCCATCAGGAGATCAAGGACTCGGTGAGCAGGACGCGGGAGCTCTGCGCCGAGATCGGGCTGATCAACGCGCTGACCCGGCGGATCTGGAGATTCTTCGGCATCTGGGACGGCTGACGTCCCGGTCAGTCCCCCGGCCGGCGGCCGATCAGCACCTCGGTCACCGTGACCTGCACCCACCTGCCTGTGGGGTTGAGCGCGAGCAGCGCCTTCCTGGCCGCCTCGATGAAGGCCGGCACCCGGTCGCCCAGGCGGGCCGGGGCGGTGTAGGAGTAGGAGAGCTGCAGGCCGAGCACGGCGGTCAGGTCGTAGGTCATCCGGTGCTCGTACCTGGCCGAGTCCAGGGCGCTGAACGGCGAGGTGATCAGGACGTCGTGGTGGTGCTCGCCGGTGGCCTGGTAGGAGTTGGAGGCGGTGAAGGTGTTGACGCCGAACTCGTCGCGCACCCGCCGCATGGCCGGCTCCCAGGGCTGCTGCACGTCGTCGCGGGTGGGGCCGATGAGCGCGACGACGCCGCCGGGGGGCAGCAGCTCATCGAGCTCGGCCAGCACCGTACGGCGGTCCATCCAGTGGAACGAGCGGCCCATGACGATGTGATCGAACGGCGGAAGCTCGCGCAGCGTCGTGGAGTCGCCGCGCACCCATCGCAGGTTCGGCAGCCCGGCCGCCAGCCGCCCGCCCTCGGCCAGCATCTCCTCGTCCGGATCGACGGCCGTCACCTCGCGCACCCGGCGGGCCAGCGGAATCGCCACCGTGCCCGGGCCGCTGCCCAGGTCGAGAACGCTGCTGTCACGGCCGAACGTGCTCGCCAGATGCTCGATCGCCGCGTCTCCATGATCGGCGCGGTATTTCGCGTAGTAGGGCGCCGCGCCGCCGAACAGGTCTCTCATGGATGGGACCATATACAAGTTCGACACCGGTTCCACGGAAGGTTCTGATCCTTGAGGCGGCTACTCACGCTCCTGCTGCTCGCCTGCGCCACGGTGGTGATCGCCCCGTTGCCGGCTCAGGCGCACAACGTGCTGATCGGCAGCGACCCGAAGGACGGGGCCACCCTGACGGCCTCGCCCGCGCGGGTGACGCTGCTGTTCGACCAGGCGGTGCGGCAGGGGTACGCGCAGGTGGGCGTGACCGGGGCGGACGGGGCCGCGTGGGCCGACGGGGCGGCCGTGGTGGCGGCGGAGCGGGTGTCGGTGAAGGTCAAGCCGTTGCCGGCCGGCGGCTCGTACGTGGTGGGCTACCGGATCCTGTCGGCCGACGGGCACCCGGTCACCGGCCGGATCAGCTTCAGCCTGGCCGCCGGGGCCACGTCCGGCTCCGCTGCCACGGTTGACACCGCTGACACCGGCACCGCCGCTGACACCGCCGCTGACACCGCCGGGGCCGCGGAGGCTGCGGCGAACGGCGGGGCCGGGATGGCCGTGGTGTGGATCGTGGGCGCGCTGCTCCTGCTGGCCGCGGGCACGGCCGTCGCCCTGCGCCGCTCAGGCGCTCCCGCCGCGTCGGCCTCTGGCGAGGGTGCCGGCGCTTCGGGGGACGGGGCGGCTCGGGCTGAGGGGACGCGCGCGTGACCCTCACCGCTCCCCCCGCCCCTCCGCTCCCCCGGCAGCGCGTCGGCGGACGGCTCGTGGCCGGCGCGTTCGTGGTGTGCGCGATCGTCTCCGCCGTGGCCGCCAGCTCGTTCACCGCGCAGCCGTCCGTGCCCGGCATCCCCATGCCGGGCCCGCTGGTCTCCTACGGCCTGCCCCTCGTGCGGGTGCTGCTCGACCTGGCCGCCGTGGCGGTCGTCGGGCTCAGCCTGGTGCCCAAGCTGCTCGGCTTCGACGACCCCGAGCGTACCGAGCCCGTGCTGCTCCGGGTGCGGCCCGTGGCCGTGCTCGCCGCCTGGGTGTGGGCGATCTGCGCGCTGCTCACCATCGTGTTCCAGACGGCCGAGCTGAACCCCGGCAGCGTGCCGACGTTCAGCATGATCGCCGAATATGTGGGAAACGTCGGCACCGGCCAGGGCCTGCTGTTCAGCGCCGCGTGCGCGCTGGCCGCGGCGGGCATCGGGCTGATGGCGGTGCGCTTCGGCGAGAAGGTGCCGGCCGAGCTGCGGGTGATCGTGGCCCTGTTCGGGCTGCTGCCCATCCCGGTCACCGGCCACGCCGTGAACTCGGTCTGGCACGACCCCATCATGATCTCGATGGAGATCCACGTGATGGGCGCGGCGGCGTGGGCGGGCGGGCTGGTGGCGACGGTCGTGTTCGTGGCGCCGCACCGAGGTCTGCTGGCCGTGGTGCTGCCCAGGTTCTCCAGGATCGCCACGGTGTGCCTGCTCATGGTCGCGCTGTCCGGCCTGATCACGGGGCTCGGCACGATGGCGCTCACGCCGGGCGTGACGCTGCCCGACGCGATCGTGACCAGCCATTACGGGCTGCTGGTGGTGGTCAAGACGGTGCTGGTGGCGGCGCTGGTGCCGCTGGCCGCGCACATCCGCTGGCGCCTGCTGCCCGCCGTACGCCAGGGCCGGGCCACCACCCTGGTGGGCTGGGCGATGGCCGAGCTCTGCGTGATGGGCCTGGCCTACGGCGTGGCGGTGGCCATCACCAGGGCCACGATCGCCTGATCGGCCGCCTTCGCCACCCGACCAAGAAGCCCCGGTGACATCACCGGGGCTTCGATCGGCTAAGAGCCTGCGGTCATGGCGGCGCGGCGACGATCACGGGGGCTTCGATCGGCTAAGGGGCTACCGTCATGGCGTCGCGGCGACGATCACCGGGGCTTCGATCGGCTGCGGCCTGCGCTTGGTCGCGATCCACTCCACCGCCAGCCAGGCGGCCATCAGTCCCAGCCCGGCCCAGACCGCCGACGACGTGACCAGCGGAGGCGCGCCGACCAGGCCCTCCTGGCCCCTGAGCGCGCCGTACACCGACCCCATGATCGCGCTCTGCGCCACCAGTGCCCCGTAGACGACGGCCGTACCGGCCACCGACCCCAGCACGGCGCGTGCCACGGGCGTCCGCAGCAGGAACGCCGCGTCCACCGCGAGCCCGGCGACCACCAGGAAGAACGGCACCGCCGACGGCGGGAACCCGGTGAGGGTCAGCAGCGGCCAGATCAGCGTCCTGAAGGCCACGTAGACGGCGGCCACGAGCGTGGCGGCGCCGAACCTGCCGATCAGCAGCCGCGCCACCACCAGCACCGCCAGCCCGGCGATGGCCGCGTACACCGGATAGAGGTAGTCCGGCACCGGCAGCGAGAACGCGGTGATCATCGCCCGGTCGATCGGCCGCCCCATCTGGTCGGCCGCGAAGCGCAGCAGAATCGGCTCGGCGTAGGCGGTCCCGTTGTCCCAGGCGCCGAGGGACAGGATGCCGTACTCCTGGTGCTGCTCGGGGAAGTGCACGTTCTCCAGGAAGAACACGAAGAACGCGCCCAGCACCACCGTCCGCTCCCTGCCAGGCGGCGCGCCCATGAACCAGCCGCGGATCACGCCCGCGATCATGAAGAACGTCCCGAGGTAGAGCATGATGTGCGACGGGCTCCACGAGGTGATGTCGAGCCCGTTGACGCGGTGGTTGATCAGGTCGAGCGGCACCGCGACGAGGAAGATCCCGGTGCCCCACTGGATCAGCCTGAGCGCCATCTTGTCGACGCCGTAGCCGGTGTAGCCGTGGATGATGGTCAGGGCGAGGGCGAGGGCCGTGCCGGCGGAGTTGAGCAGGTGGGGTGGGGCGAGATCATCGCGCAACCACTTGAAGTGCCACGAAACGTCCCACGCCGAGCCGAGCACCTTGAGCGTGAACGCCAGCAGCCAGCCGAAGTAGAGCACCCTGAACAGGTCTTGCGGCGTCTCGCGCCCCGCCTGGCCTCTGGTCCAGTGCGGCAAGGCCCACTCGGCGGCCTTCTTTATCGATGCTGGAGACTTCACGAAAGTGAATCTTACGGTCCTCCGCGACACGGCTCCGCTTGACCGGCCTTTCGCGTCGATTCCTACGATCGGGGTGGATACGTACCGCGAGAATTCCGTCCATGCCGTTCGGCGTCTGCTCGTGCCGGCCGCTCCGGCGCCGGAGCAGGTTCGCCGCCGGCTGAGGCGCGCAGCGAGTACATGAGCGGGATCCTGGGTGCACCTTCCGGCAGGCGGTACGCCGCGCCGTCGGAGACCAGCGTGGCGAAGCGCGGGAAGAGGGTGTGGTCGTGCTCGCGCACGAACTCCACCCGCAGGCCCGCCGCCGCCACCGCGCTGACGACCTCGCCGAGGCCGTGCTGGAACTGCACCGAGGTCTGGTGCTCCAGGACCTCATTGCCGGTGTAGGTGTGCGGATATTCCCAGACCTGGGGGCCTTGGTGGAAGTAGTCGTGGGAGATGGTGGTGCCTGTCTCGTCATCCAGGAGGTCGGCGAACGGATGAAATTCGGCGACATAGAGGAAGCCGCCGGGCTTGAGCAGTGCGGCGGCCGTTTCGGCCCAGCGGGTCAGGTCCGGCAGCCAGACCAGTGCGCCGAGGCCGGTGTAGACGATGTCGTACGTCTCACCGAGCGCCTGGGGCGCGTCGTAGACGTCGGCGGTGACGAACCTGGCCGGGATGCCGCACGCGCGGGCGATGGCGCCTGCCTGGTCGACGGCGGCGTCCGAGAAGTCGAGGCCGGTCACCTCGGCTCCGAGCCTGGCCCAGGAGAGGGTGTCGAGGCCGAAGTGGCACTGCAGGTGCACCAGCCTGCGGCCGGTCACGTCGCCGACCTCCGCACGCTCGAACGGCCGCAGCGGGATCCGGCCGGCCTTGAAGCCTTCGACGTCGTAGAAGGCGCTGCTGACGTGGATGGGGACCCGCGCGTTCCAGTTGGCCTTGTTGACCTGCAGGTAGTCCATGGCGTCGGAGCCTAGGCGAGACCCTTGTCCCGGCGCCTTCCATTAACGGGCCGCTCGGCAGCGGTCCGGCGTCACGGGCAGGGGCTCGGCGCGGCGTCACGCGCGAGGGCTCGCCGTGCGGCCCATGGGTCTCGGCGTTTTATGCGGCCCTGGCCGGTGTGAGGTGGATGGGGAGGTGTTTGAGGCCGTTCTGGAAGTTGGACGTGAGCCGCTGAGGCCGTCCCGCGAGCTCCACGTCCCAGGACAGCAGCTCCTTGAAGAGCGAGCGGAACTGCGCGCGGGCCAAGTGGGCGCCCAAGCAGAAGTGCGGGCCGAAACCGAAGCTGACGTGGTCGTTCGGGGCGCGGGTGATGTCGAAGCGGTCGGGATCGGGAAAGACGGACGGGTCCCGGTTCGCGGAGGCGTGGTAGACGACGACCTTGTCACCCGCGTGGATGCGCCGGCCGCCGAGGGTGAGGTCGCGCGTGGCCGTACGGCGGAAGTGCATGACGGGCGGCCAGAAGCGGAGCATCTCCTCGACGGCGGAGTCGAGGAGTGAGGGGTCGGCGCGCAGGCGGGCCAGCTCGCCGGGGTGCTGGAGCAGGGTGAGCAGACCGCCGGGGATGCCGTTGCGCAGGGTCTCGTTGCCGGCGACGGCGAAGAGAAAGAACATGTTCTCGAACTCCGCCTCCGTCAACCCGCCCTTCCGCATGGCGGACATGACCGACTCGCCGTCCACGGGGGTCTCGGCGAGCGCATGCGCGTACGCGAACATGTCGCTCAGCGCCGCCCTTGATCGCGGATTCGTACCGGGCTTGAGCTCGGGCTTCGACTCAAGGGCGAGACGTCCCATGGGGCTCAGGGACTCGACGTCGGCCGTGGACAAGCCCGCGTAGTCGGCGTCCTGGTAGCCGATGACGCGCGAGGCCCAGTCGTACAGCAGCCGCTTGTCCCGCGCCGGCACGCCCATGACGTGGGCGAGCGTCCATACGGGCAGCTCGGCGGCCACCTCCACGAAGTCGCACTCCCCCTCGGCGAACAGCGCCGCCGCCCGCCCGGCGATCGTCCGCTCCAGGGCACGCACCGCACGCGGCGTGAACGCCGCCGCCACGATCCTGCGCAGCCTGGAATGGTCGGGCGGGTCCATGTTCAGCATCTGGACCTGCACGAAGGCGAGGTCGGACGGGGTGTCGGGGTCGCGGATCTGAGTGGCGCCGAGGTGCGAGGAGAAGTCCTCGGGGCTGCGCAGGACCCGTTTCACGTCACGGTACGCGAACACCGCCCAGTAGCCGGGACCCTCCCGCCACGGCCCGACGGGTGGCTCCGGAACCCACCAGACGGGAGATTCGGCCCTGAGGTCGGCGAACAGGTCGTACGGCACGTCTCTCTCATAGGTGGACGGCAGGAACACCTCCACCACCGCCCGCCCCGGACCACCGTGCCCGCCATCCGGACGCCCGGGACCGTCACCGAAGCGCTCCGTGCCGTCGCCTGCCATCACCCGCGTGCCGCCCTTCTCGTCCCGCGCGCGTCCGAGGCTCGACGTCGCGTCATCCACAGGCAGACCCCACTGTGTCTCCTTATCCACAGCACCCTCGCTCACCGCCTCACCCACGCAGTCCAGCGTGCATGATGAGCGCGTGACTCCAGAAGACGCAGAGGCGATTCTCCAGGAATACTTCGCCCCCTGGATCCAAGAGCTGGGCCTTCGGGTGGAGGAGGTGGGTGAGCGTCACGCCATCGTCCGGCTGCCCTGGTCCGACGCCCTGGCCAGAGACGGCGGCGGCCTGTCGGGCCAGGCGATGATGGCCGCCGCCGACACGGCCACGGTCGTCGCCATCTCCTCGGCGCGCGGCGGGTTCGTGCCGATGACCACGGTGCAGCAGTCCACGACGTTCCAGCGCCCGGTGAGCGGCAAGGACGTGCTGATCGACGTACGGATCACCAAGCTGGGGCGGACGCTGGCCTTCTCCGAGATCGCCCTCACCGCCGAGGGCAGCAACGAGATCGCAGCCCAGGCCACGACGGTCTACGCCATCCTGGCCTGACCCCGGCCCACCACCATCCCAGCCTGCCTGCCTGCCGTTCAGCACTTCCGGCCGCGCGCGCGATGACGCCGGACGGGCGATTCTGCCGATCGAACACCGAGCACCATACGAGCGACCTGGGCGTGAACGCCGTCTCAGGGATCTCTCAGGTGTGGAAAGTAGGCTCACCGTCATGAAGCGTGTGGCCGCGCTGGTAGCGGCCCTCGCCCTCATCGGGGCAACGACGTGGCTGGTGTGGCCGTCGGCTCCCGAGGTGCGAGGCCAGGACCAGAGAATAACCGTCGTCGACGGACCCGCCGACGACCAACGGGTCGATCTCGATGCGACGTTCTTCCCACCGCCGGATGGCGGGAAGGCGCCGGTCGTCCTGCTCGCTCATGGTTTCGGCGGCAGCAAGCAGAGTATGCGGGAGCAGGCGATGCGCATCGCCCAGGACGGCTACGCCGTGCTGACCTGGTCCGCGCGCGGTTTCGGCCGCTCGACCGGCCAGATCGCGCTCAACTCGCCCGACTACGAGGTCAAGGACGTCAAGCAGCTGATCGACTGGCTCGCCAAGCGGCCAGAGGTCCAGCTCGACGCCTCAGGCGACCCACGCGTCGGCATCGCGGGCGGCTCGTACGGCGGCGCCATCGCGCTGATGACGGCCGCCCATGACCAGCGGGTCGACGCCATCGTTCCCCAGATCACCTGGTCCGACCTCGCCGACGCGCTCTTCCCCAACACGGCCACCCAGAGCACGCAGCCGCCGAGCAGTTCCACCCCCACGGGCAAGAGCACGGCCGACACAAGTACCGACAGCAGCGCGAGCGCCAGCACCGACAGCACTGGCAGCAGCGCCGGTGCCGGCGGCGTCTTCAAGCGCATGTGGGCAGGCATCTTCTTCGGCCAGGGCGTCTCACTGGACAGCTTCGCGATGCAGGGCGGACAGCGGCAGTCCGCCGCTCCGCTGAGCGCCGAGCAGGCGCGGTGCGGCAGGTTCCTGCCCGCGATCTGCGAGCTCTACCAGCAGTCCGCCAAGGACGGCAGGGCCACGCCGGAGACCATCGCGCTGCTGCGCAAGTCGAGCCCGATCACCGTCGCCGGCCAGATCAAGGCCCCCACGCTGCTCATCCAGGGCCAGCGCGACTCACTGTTCCCGCTCAGCCACGCCGACGCCAACGCCAAGGCGATCGCCGCCACGGGCACTCCGGTCAGCCTCTCGTGGTTCGACGGCGGTCACGATGGCGGCAACGGCGAGGCCGACTGGGTGTTCGAGCAGTCCTCGGCCTGGTTCGCCCGCTACCTGAAGGGTGACGGGACGGCTCAGACGGCGCCGCCGGTCAGCGCGTTCACCGTGACACGCGACGGCGGTCGCGACCCTGGCACCCGCCAGCGCATCCGCCTCCACCCGGAGGCCGCGTCATACCCTGGTCTCCAGGGCACCGGCACCACCACGGTGGAGTTGAGCGGCCCCGAGCAGAACATCGTCAACCCGCCCGGCGGCGCGCCCGCCTCGATCTCGACGGTGCCCGGCATCGGCGGCCTGCTGGGCGGCCAGAGCACCGCCGGCGTGTCGATCGACATGCCGGGCCAGGCTGCCGCGTTCGAGTCCCGGCCGCTCACCACCCCGCTCCAGCTCACCGGCAGCTCCACCGTCAAGGTGAAGGTCTCGGGCAAGGGCGAGGCGACGCTGTTCGCGAAGCTGTACGACGTGGGCGACACCGTGCAGCCGCCTGCCTTGCCCGCCGGCCTCGTGTCGCCGTTCCGGGTGACGATCCCTGAGGGCGCGAGCAGCGCCGAGGCCACGATCACGCTGCCGGCCGTCGACCACAACTTCGCCGCGGGCCACCGGCTGCGCCTGGTGCTGGCCACGACCGACATGGGCTTCGCGACTCCCGCCGAGCCCGCCACGTATCAGGTCTCCCTGGCCTCCTCCGCGCTCTCCGTCCCGACGGTCCGGACGCTGGCCGCGCCGCCGACCGGGATCGTCTGGTGGGTGTGGGCGATGCCGTTGGCCGCCATCCTGCTCGCCGCCGGCATCGTGGCCACGGGCCGTACCCCGGCCCGCGCCCTGGCGGGCACGAAACTCCGCAGCAGAGCCGTACCCGTCTCGGAGCCGAACAACAAGCCACACGACACCTTCGCCGCTGCCTCGGTCGAGCGGGCCGCGGCGGGGGAAGGCGCCCAGCAGGTGCCGTTGGACATCAGCGGGCTGACGAAGGCTTACCGGAACGGGGAGCCGGCCGTCGACGGGCTGTCGTTCCGCGTGGATCAGGGCCAGGTGCTGGGTCTGCTGGGGCCGAACGGCGCCGGCAAGACGACCACGATGCGGATGATGATGGGCCTCATCCAGCCGGACGGCGGGGAGATCCGTATCTTCGGCGACCGGGTGACCCCGGGAGCACCCGTGCTGTCCCGGCTCGGGTCGTTCGTCGAAGGGCCCGGCTTCCTGCCGCACCTGTCCGGGCGGGACAACATCCAGCTCTACTGGGCCGCCACCGGCCGACCGGCCGAGGACGCCCACTTCGACGAGGCGCTGGAGATCGCGGGCCTGGGCAAGGCGCTGGAACGTGCCGTTCGCACATACTCCCAGGGCATGCGCCAGCGACTCGCCATCGCGCAGGCCATGCTCGGGCTGCCGGACCTGCTCGTGCTGGACGAGCCCACGAACGGTCTCGACCCACCCCAGATCAGGGAGATGCGCGAAGTGCTCAAGCGCTACGCGCGCGACGGCCGTACCGTGATCGTCTCCAGTCACATGCTGGCCGAGGTGGAGCAGACGTGCAGCCACGTCGTGGTCATGCACCGGGGACGTCTGGTCTCGGCCGGTCCGGTGTCACAGTTGCTCAGCTCGGCCGCCGCCGGCAACGGGCACGGGGCCCGGCTGGAAGACGTGTTCCTCGACCTCATCGGAGACAAGTCATGACCGCCGCGCCGGGCTATGCGCCCCGCCGTACGCTGCCGCTGCGCGTGGAGATCGTCAGGCAGTTCAAGCGCCGGCGGACGCTGGTCATGTTCGGGCTGCTGCTGGCGCTGCCGTGGATCCTGGTGATCGCGTTCCAGTTCGGGCCGCAGTCCAGCAATCAGGGGCAGGCGCTGCGCATCTCCGACCTGGCGACCGCGAGCGGCCTCAACTTCGCCGCCTTCGCCCTGTCGGTCTCCGCCAGCTTCCTGCTGGTGGTGGCGGTCGCCCTGTTCTGCGGCGACACCGTGGCCAGCGAGGCCAACTGGTCGTCGCTGCGCTACCTGCTGGCGGCGCCGGTCCCCCGCGACCGGCTGCTTCGGCAGAAGCTGATCGTGGCGCTCGGCTACTCCGCGGCGGCCGTGATCTGCCTGCCGCTGATGGCGCTGCTGGCCGGCACGCTGGCGTTCGGGTGGGACGACATCCAGGTGCCCGGCACGGGCGAGACGATCCCGGCCCTGGACGTGCTCCCACGCTTCGGCATCGTGATCGTGTACGCCATGGTCAGCCAGCTCGTCGTCGCCGCGCTGGCGTTCCTCGTCTCCACCATGACCGACTCCCCGCTGGGCGCGGTGGGCGGAGCGGTCGGCCTCTGGATCGTCTGCAACATCCTGCAGGCCGTGGAGGCTCTGGGCGTGCTGCGCGAGTTCCTGCCCACGTTCTGGAACAACGCCTGGCTGGATGCCCTGGCGCCTGAGCTGGACTGGAGTGGCATGGCCAAGGGCGCCTCGGTGTCGATCACGTATGCGGCCATCCTGATCGCCGTGGCCTTCCGCCGGTTCCGCCGCAAGGACGTGGTGAGTTAGTCCGCTTCACTGACCGATCGTGATCGCATACCGGAGCTGAGCTGGTGTCTCACCTCGCTGGCAGGTGCGCGATGGGAGAGCCAAGCGGCCGACGGTTTGTGGCGATCAAGAACGGGCCTGGGAGAAGAGCCGGAGGCGGAGGCGTCCGCCTCCGGCTGGTTCACCCAGTACTGCCACTGCTATGAGTAGAAAGGTGCACCGTCCCCGCTTTCCACCTGGTGTCCCGCTTCCTTCAGGACGATGACGGCCTGCTGCTCTCTCTGCTGGGGAACCAGAACCAGGTCGGCGTGGAAAGTCGAGGCGACGAACACCGGTATGGCCGCCTCGGCCAGCGGCTTGACAATCGCCGCCAGCATTCCGGGAACGTCCAGATCATGGGCCGTGGCGCCACCGTAGAAACCGATCCACCGTTCCCCTGAGTCCAGCGGCCGGGCCGCACGGACGACGGTCAGCCCTTCCGGCCCGCGGACAAGCACGACCCAGTCGTCTCCGGGCGACGCCGCACGCGGCAGTTGCTCGACGACGAACACTGGGGAAACGATGCGCAGGCGTTGAGCCGTAGGTGAGTTCATGAACGCGTGTCTACCAGAACTCCTGCGACCGACCCCACGCTTGTTCATCGATGTGCGCCTCGCTGAACAAGCCGCTGTCACGCCAGACGCTCATCACTTCGAGGTGCCGGCGGGGTTGACGCACCATTCGTACGCACGCAGTTCAACCTGCGCAAGTGCGGCAGCAACCGACTGGTTCATACCAAGGTCAGCCAGCGCGGCTTGCTCGAGCTCCGCCGCCGTGAGGATCTGGCGCAGGGCGACAAGCTGTCGTGAATCGATCTGCTCGGAGGTGAAAGGAGAGGTCCAGCGTCCATCGCCCTCCCGCATCCGCAGGATGGCCAGGTCCACCGTGTGCATCCACCACTGCGCCTCAGAGACGGCGATCGCATAGGGGTTATCAGCTGGGGACCAGTTGTCGGGCAGGGTGTTCCTCACTTGCACATTCTGCTCCAGAGAAGCGACGAGCACGAAGCGTTTTACGAGTTCGGCTACCTGCCGGCTCCATCATGCCGGCAAGAACAGTCGACTCTGCACTCAAAGGGGGCCGGGTGTGGCGCCAGCCATCTTCATCCTTGCATGAGGAATCGGGAAATCGAGCTACCCTCCTGCAGATGCGCCTCATAGGCAGTCAGCCACAACATCGCCCCGTGAATAACCTTCACCAGAGATATGTTTGCGGACCATGCCGGCCGATGGATGTCGATCTTCACCCACCCGGGGCGATCGGTTTGGAAGGTACGCATCCCATCGCTGGTGCCGTACGACTCCAGCGACTTCCGAGAATAACTCTGAAGCGGGCTGGGCTGCGTGATGTAGGTGTTCGGACACTCGTCCGGATACCCAGGAGGTATATCGACTCGGATCGTATAGGCGTTGCCTCCATGGCTCGTCCAGGCACCTGCCACATAAGTCTGGTCAAGCGGGCCATGGAATTGGAAATCGGGAAACACTCTTTCCAGGACAGCGCGTTCGGCGACGAGTCGCGATCCCAGCAGGACTCGCCGCCCGTCCAGTGGCGCTGACGGTCCGATCCCGTCGGCGGCCTGATACTGTTCCGATCTTCTCGTTACCCCCTCGCCGGCGTCTGGTTGATCGACCTCTTCTGACATCCATTGCCTGAGCCGATTCAAGCCGGCTTCAAGGTCATAGTCAGCTTGAGCTGCCGACTGATCTTGTGCTCGTTGATGGAGCTCGGCCGCAGCGGCCGTGTCTGTCGTACGGTCCTCGGCAGGGTGCTGGCTAAGCTCGCGGGGCTGGTACCCAAGTTCACGAGCTGCTTTCAGCACGGCATGCCTATGACGCTCGCTGACGTTCGGCGCTCTACGCATGACCAGCGGCACAAGCAGTTCGGGCACCCCAGCCAGCGCGGCGACATCACGGATGCTTGGCTTACTCACATCCGGCTGGTCGGTCTTCTCAGGTTCACTGGTCATCGTTTCCACCCTCCTTTTCGTCTTCGAAGTCAATGAACGTGACCTGCGGACCCACGGAGGTGAGAAGTTCGTCGCGGGCTAGCTTCAAGTGTGCCCGCACTGTGGCCTGGCTGATCCCCAGTTGACTGGCGATCTCTGCAGAGGACCATTCCTCAAACCATTTGAGGATAGCCACGCGCTGCCGGGCCGCGGGCATTTTCTTGATTACTTCCCAGCATCGCTGGATAGCGATCGAGGACAGGGCGCTGTGAGCCGGCTCCTGTATCGACCTCGGATCGGCCTCGATCGGATGAGAGGGCAATCGCATGGATAGCTGACTCCGCCACTGGTCTACCGCCTTGTTTCGCAGGACCCGGTAGAGCCACTTCCTCTTGTTCTCCTGATCGAGTTGACAGAGCTGCCTGCCCCACTCCATGGCCGCAGCTTGGAAAGCTACTTGGATGAGATCCTCAGCATCGGCCCGGCCAATATGCGGAAAAGTAAGGGCGTAGCCGAATAACCCTGACGCTTCCGCTTGGAAAAACTCGGCCACTGCTTCGGCCGTCTGCGGAGAAATTCGACTACGCATGTCACGTCTTCGCAGTCGGCTGTCGGGATGATGCCGGACCCACGGTCACGCTCATCGACTGCCCTCCCGGACCGTCCTGCTGCACTACCACGGTGCCTGCCGGCGCGTCCTTGGTGAGCTCCACGAAAGTTTGGCGCCGTTGCCACTCCGCGAACAGCCGCAGCACGCTAGGAACAACCAAGGCCACCAGAGTGATCGCAGCAGTCTGCCAGGAGATCACGTTCGCTGTGGCGACGAGAACTGCCCACACACTCCCCTGCGGAGCCTTAAACGGTGTCATGCTAGGACATCGCTTTAAAACGCAAAAGCGTTTAAGCAGACTCTGATCGGCGACCTTGCTGGCTCCATGAGCTGGTAGGTAATCGACCACACCCCGTCCGCGCGGGAAAGAAAAACTGCTGAGGGTGACTTCCGCATCGGGCTGGGGGCGAGCCTGCGCACATCGACAGGAAGGATCCGGGGTCGCGCGGCTCAAGGTGGTGGAGGGGTTCTCTCGTGGGTGCCGGGGACGTGGCGGTGGCGGACACATGTTCTACTGATCCATAGTGCTGGCCGCGACGAATAGGCGGGTGCGCGTGATGTGACGGGGCGCGGACATCGGCCGTATGGGGGCTCAGCATGGGGGATCTTTTCGGCACGCTGAAACGCAGGAGCGACGTCAACGCGAAACGGGTCGTGGAGGCGTGCGAAGCGGAAATTTCTGATTACCAGGTGATCGCATCGCAGGCGCGGACCTCGATGCTGGACTTCGCCGTGATCATACGGCGCCGCACCGCCGACCTGGTCGCCGCCGACGAGCCGCTTCAGGCGGCGGATCTGACCTACATCGAGACGGTCGGCGAGCAGCGCGGCGCGCAGGGCGTGTCGGCGGCCGGTCAGCGCAGCGCGCTCGCCCTGCACGCGAGCCTCACGCTGCGCGAGATCTCCGAGGCGGCCGGGCCGGACGACCTCGACGACACGATGCGCATGCTCGACTGGCTGGCCAGGCACGGTGCGGCGGCCCAGGCGGCGCACACCCGCGGCTACCTCAGAGGGCAGGAACGGTTCCTGTCCATGGTGGGCCGCGTCCGGCAGCTCGCGGCCATGCTGCTCCGGGACGACCCGATGGGGCCGGAGCTGGCCCGGAGCCTGGGGATGCCGGAGACGGGACACTACCTGGTGACGGTGATCCGGCCCGCGTCCCCGAAGGGCCGGATGTCGAAGGCGTACCGGGAGGAGGTCGTCAAGGCGCTGCTGGAGCTGCACCGGATGCCGCTCGCCTGGTGGGAGCCGGAGGAGTTCGTGGCGCTGGTGCCGTACCCGCTGATGCCGGACGTCCCGGCGTCGAAGGCGCTGATCGCGAACGCCCTGGCGCCGAACGGGGGCGTCGATCATGGGGACGCCGCGGAGCGGCGGCTCAGTGACTTCACCGAGGCGATCGGCAGGCCGTGCTCCGTGGGGACGGCCCTGGGCCGCGTCGGCGCCCTGAGCGAGGCGGCCGTGCTGGCGCGGAAGGTCAGCCGGGTGGCGCCCGTGGAGCGGGCGCCGGTGCGGCCGTACAGTGTGGCCGATGTGTTCGCCGAGCTGGGGGCGGCGCAGCTTCCGCAGGTGGACGAGTGGTTGCGCGAGCTGGCGCGGCGGTTGTCCGACGGGCCGGACCTCGTCATCACGCTCGACGCGTACTACCGCCACGACATGAACCGGCTGAACACGTCGGCCACGCTGCACATCCATCCGCGCACCCTGGACTACCGCCTGCGCAGGGTACGGGAACTGGTCGGGATCGATCCGGGCTCCACCCGGGGGGTGCGGGTGCTGAGCACCACCGTGACCCGGATACTGGCCGGCGCCTGGGACGAGGGCCCAGGGTGACGCGTAAGGGCCCGGGGTGGCGGACAAGGGCCCGGGGTGGCGTCGGCGGGTCAGTCGGTCGCGCCCCAGTCCAGCGACTTGGTCACCGCCTTCTTCCAGCCCGCGTACCCCTCTTCCCGCTGCTCCACGCTCCACTCCGGCTGCCACCGCCGGTCCTCCGCCCAGTGGGCCCGCAGCTCATCGACGTCCCGCCAGTAGCCCACGGCCAGCCCGGCGGCGTACGCGGCGCCGAGCGCGGTGGTCTCGGAGACGACCGGCCGGCTGACCGGCACCCCGAGGATGTCGGACTGGAGTTGCATGCACAGGTTGTTCGTGGTGACACCGCCGTCCACCCGCAGCACGTCCAGGATCACCCCGGAGTCCTGCTGCATGGCCTCGACGACGTCGCGGCTCTGGTAGCAGATGGCCTCCAGCGTGGCGCGGGCGAGGTGGGCGTCGGTGTTGTAGCGCGACAGGCCCACGATGGCGCCCCGGGCGTCGGCCCGCCAGTACGGCGCGAACAGGCCGGAGAAGGCGGGCACGAAGTACATGCCGCCGTTGTCGCTCACCTGCCGCGCCAGCGTCTCGCTCTGGGCCGCGGAGGTGATGATGTGGAGCTGGTCGCGCAGCCACTGCACGGCCGACCCGGTCACCGCGATCGAGCCTTCGAGCGCGAACACCGCCGGCTGGTCGCCGAACTTGTAGGCGACCGTGGTGAGCAGCCCGCTCTCCGAGCGAACGCGGTCGGTGCCGGTGTTGAGCAGCAGGAAGTTGCCGGTGCCGTAGGTGTTCTTGGCCTCGCCGGGCGAGAAGCAGACCTGGCCGACGGTGGCCGCCTGCTGGTCGCCGAGGATGCCGGTGATCGGCACCTCACCGCCGACCGGCCCGTAGCGGACCGTGGGGCCGTATCCGGCGGGCTCGGACGACGGCCGGATCTCGGGCAGCATCTGGCGCGGGATGCCGAAGAAGGACAGCAGCTCGTCGTCCCAGTCGAGTGTGTCCAGGTCCATCAGCATCGTCCGGCTGGCGTTGGTCACGTCGGTGACGTGCACCCCGCCCCTGGTGCCGCCGGTGAGGTTCCACACGGTCCAGGTGTCGGTGTTGCCGAAGACGGCCTCGCCTTTTTCGGCCGCCTCGCGGACGCCGTCCACGTTCTCCAGGATCCACTGGATCTTGCCGCCGGAGAAGTACGCCTCCGGCCGCAGCCCGGTCCTGTCGCGGATGACCTGCCCCCGGCCGTCCCGTTCCAGCGCGGCGGCGATCCGGTCGGTGCGGGTGTCCTGCCACACGATCGCGTTGTAGTAGGGGCGCCCGGTGCGCGGGTCCCACACGACCGTGGTCTCGCGCTGGTTGGTGACGCCCAGGGCGGCCAGGTCGCTGTCGTGCAGCCCGGCGCGCTGGAGCGTGGTCTGGATCACGGCGGCGGTCCTGGTCCAGATCTCGATCGGGTTGTGCTCCACCCAGCCCGCGCGCGGCAGGATCTGCTCGTGTTCGAGCTGGAACTTGGCGACCTCGGCACCCTCGTGATCGAAGATCATGAAGCGGGTGCTCGTGGTGCCCTGGTCGACGGCGCCCACGAAGTCAGGCATGACGTTCTCCTCAGTCGGACGGCTTCACGGCGTCGCGGTTCTCGTCCTGCGGCAGGTAGCGGGCGATGCACGCCTGGTAGAGGCCCGCGCCGATGAACCCGCCGATCAGCGGGCCGACGATCGGCACCCAGAAGTAGAGGTCGCCGTACTGGTCCCGCCACGCGCCGCGGTAGCCGGTGAGGAAGCTCGCCAGGCGCGGCCCGAAGTCGCGCGCGGGGTTGATCGCGTAGCCTGCGTCGGCGCCGAAGGACATGCCGATCGCGACGATGAGCAGGCCGATGACGACGGGCCCCATGTTCGCGCTGGGGGCCATGTTCCTGGTGTCGGACAGGGCGAAGATGACGAAGAGCAGGACGGCGGTGCCGATGATCTGGTCGCGCAGCCCGCCCCACAGACCCACCGGCAGGGTGCCGTTGCCGGGCAGCGTCGAGAAGACGATCTGGGTCTTCAGCGTGTGCCCGGGGTCGGCCATGGCCAGGATCTCGGTGTAGTTCCAGCGGACGATCAGCGCGCCCACGAAGGCGCCGGCCGTCTGCGCCAGGACGTACGGGAGGACCTTGTTCCACTCGAACCCGCGGAAGACGGCGAACCCCAGCGTCACCGCCGGATTGAGGTGCGCCCCTGTGGTGCGGCCCGCGACGTAGACGCCGAGCGCGACGCCGATGCCCCACGCCCACGCGATGCTGTCGTGGTCGCCGAGCTCGGCGGCGACCACCTGCGCGACCACGCCCGCGCCGAACAAGATGAGCACCATCGTCCCGGCGAACTCGGCGATCAGCTCTCCGGTCAGCCCCATCCGGTTGAGACGCACCGCCCACCCCCTCCGCTCGCACCTGAGTGTTGTGTGCCATTCCCCGAACGAGGGAATGCATACGATCCGTAGTCAAATGGTTACCGAAAGCGAGAAGCAGGCCATGGGGATGACCGGTGCGCTCGACGCGAGGAACCGGCAGGAGAGCATCGACCGGCTCCAGGAGCAGAGCTTCGACGTGCTGGCCATCGGCGGGGGCGTGACGGGCGCGGGCGCCGCGCTGGACGCCGCCTCGCGCGGGCTGCGCGTCGCGCTCGTGGAGAGCCGCGATCTGGCGTCCGGTACGTCGAGCCGGTCCAGCAAGCTGATCCACGGCGGGCTGCGCTATCTGGAGCAGTTCGACTTCAAGCTGGTCCGCGAGGCGCTCAAGGAGCGTGACCTGCTCGTCTCCCGCCTGGCCCCGCACCTGGTCAAACCGGTCACCTTCCTGTACCCGCTGCGCCGCAAGGTCGTCGAGCAGCCGTACGTGGCGGCGGGGCTCACGCTGTACGACGCGCTGGAGGGCATGCGCCGCCCGATGCCCCGGCACCGGAACCTGTCGCTCAAGGAGGCCCGCCGCCTCGTGCCGGGCCTCCGTACCGACGTGTTGTCCGGCGGCATGATCTACTACGACGCCCAGGTCGACGACGCCCGCTTCACCCTCGCCCTGGCCCGCACGGCCGCCGCGCACGGCGCCGCGATCGTGACCAGGGCCAGTGCCGTGGCGATGTTGCGCGACGAGCGCGGCGAGCGGATCGCCGGAGCCCGGGTCCGTGACGAGGAGACCGGCCGCGAGGTCGACGTCAGGGCCGACACGGTGGTGGTGTGCGCGGGCGTGTGGACCGACCCGGTGACCGAGCTGCCCGGCGCGGTGGAGCCGAGTTTCAAGGTCAGGATGTCGAAGGGCGTGCACATCGTGGTGCCGGGCGAGGCCGTCGACTCGCGGACCGGCATGATCATCCGTACGGAGAAGAGCGTGCTCTTCATCATCCCGTGGACCGCTCGCCGGTGGATCATCGGCACCACCGACACCGACTGGGACGGCGACCGCGCCGAGCCCAGGGCCACCGGCGAGGACGTCGACTACCTGCTGGAACACGCCAACTCGGTGCTGGCCAGGCCGCTCACCCGCGATGACGTCGTCGGGCTGTTCGTCGGGCTGCGCCCGCTGGTGGCCGCCGACAGGACCTCGCCCACGACCAAGCTCTCCCGCGAGCACGTGGTGGACGTGCCCATCTCCGGGATGGCCACCATCGCGGGCGGGAAGTACACGACCTACCGGATCATGGCCAAGGACGTGATCGACGCCGCGCTCGAAGGTTATGACGTGCCCGACTCCGTCACCGACCGGCTGCCCCTGATCGGCGCCGACGGGCTCCCGGCGCTCCAGCTCTCCGTCGGCCGCATCGCCGAGGACCACGACCTCGACCACGACACCGTGGACTATCTCATCAGGCGCTACGGCAGCCTCGCGCTGGAGGTCCTCGACCTCGTCCGCCAGGACCCGTCACTCGGCGAGCCCCTGGTCGAGACCGGCCCCTGGCTGAAGGCCGAGGTCTGCTACGCCGTCACCCACGAGGGCGCGCTGCACGCCGAGGACATCGTCTCGCGCAGGACCCGGATGCTCATCGAGTCCAGCGACCTCGCCGACCAGGCGGCGCCGCTGATCGCGGGGCTCATGGCCGACCTGCTCGGGTGGGACGAGCGGCGGATGGAGCGGGAGATCGCGTGCTGCCGGAGCCTGGTGGAGGCCGAACGCGCCGCCCTCGCCGAAGCCAGGACGTCCCGCCAGAACGCCGCCGCCGTCTGAGGACCCGGCCGCACGGCCGGGTCCTGGAGCTCCGGCCGCACGCCGGTGCCGGAGCTCGCGGGTGAACGCCGGATGCTGGAGCTCGCGGGTGAACGCCGGGTGCTAGAGCTCGCGGGTGAACGCCGGATGCTAGAGCTCGCGGGTGAAGGTGACCAGGCTCGTCCCCGGGCCGTTGTAGCCGGGGACGGGATCGCTCACCTCGAAGCCCATGCGGCGGTGGAAGGCCATCGACGGTGTGTTGAGCGAGGAGGTGACGGCCTTCACGATCGTCCGCTCATGCCGGCGGGCCAGGTCGAAGAAGTGCTCGTACATGGTGCGCCCCAGACCCGCCGCCCTGGCCTCCGGTGCGACGCCGGCGAAGTGCACGTAGACCTCACCGGGCGCGGAGGGTGACAGGAAGCCGATCAGAAAACCGGCCATCGCCCCGGCGGGGTCTTCGGCGATGAGGCTGGTGTGGTGGAAGTGGTCCAGGAAGAGCCTGGGCAGGGACGGCAGCACCGCCCGGCCCCACCAGTCGTCGACCACCTCGGCTATGGGGTCGTAGTCGGCGGGCATGGCGGTGCGCAGGGTGTGGGTCATGCGAAGAACGCTCCGGCCGGCGAGACGTCGTCATGGGGCCCGTGCGCGGCGCGCCGGGCCGGGTAAAAAACGTCAGGCCCAGTGCGGCGGCTTGTTCTCCAGATAGAAGGCGTCCTGGTCGTCTTCACGCCAGTCGCCCCAGCCCTGGTCCGTGTCGTCCGACGTCTGCTCGGAGGAGAAATCTTTCACGCTCAACATGCTACCCGGGCATAGAAACCCCTACCCAGCCTCTCCGCAGGTCCAAGGACAGGCATGATGCTCGGCGGTACGATGTCCGAGCAGGTGTCGCCTATCCCCCGTGAGGCTGCGCATGGCCACCCCGACAGGCTGGCGGCGAGAAGGCAATCTGCCGGCGGAGCTGACCAGCTTCGTCGGCAGGACCCGGCTGCTCGCCAACCTCAAACGGCACCTCAGCGAGTCCCGCCTGGTGACCGTCACCGGGATCGGCGGCGTGGGCAAGTCCCGCACCGTGCTGCGGCTGGCGCATCAGGTGCGTTCGCAGTATCCCGACGGGGTCTGGTTCGCCGACCTGGCCCGGTTGCAGGACGCGGGCATGGTCAAGCACACCATCGCCTCCGCGCTCGGCATCGCCGACCAGTCCTCGCGCGCCGAGTCCGAGTCGTTGTCGGAGTGGGTGGGCGAGCGCGACATGCTGCTCATCATCGACACGTGCGAGCACCTGGTGCAGGGCTGCGCCGAGCTGGTGCACGAGCTGCTGGAGGCGGCGCCCAACCTGAAGGTGCTCGCCACCTCACGGCAGTCGCTGCACCTGCCGTACGAGCACGTCATCCCGGTGCCGCCGCTGCAGATCCCGGGCGACGACCCGGCGGAGAACCTGTTCACCAACGAGTCCGTGCAGCTCTTCGCGGCCCGCGCCGGGGCCAGCCTGCCCGACTTCGTGCTCGACGAGCAGAACATCGCGCCCGTCGCCGAGTTGTGCCGCCGGCTCGACGGCATCCCGCTGGCGATCGAGCTGGCGGCGGTGCGGCTGCGGGCCCTGTCGGTGGAGCAGATCCTCGGGCTGCTGGCCGACCGGTTCAGCCTGCTGGCCGGCGCCAGCCGTACGGCGCTGCCGCGGCACCAGACGCTGCGGGCGGCCATTGGCTGGAGCCACGAGCTGTGCGAGCCCGCCGAGCGGTTGTTGTGGGCCAGGTTGTCGGTCTTCGCCAGGGACTTCGAGCTGGACGCGGCCAGGTTCGTCTGCTCGGACGGGCGGCTGCCGTCGGAGGACATCACCGACCTGGTGACCGGGCTGGTGGAGAAGTCCATCCTGCTGATCAGGAGCGACCACGCCGGCGTCCGCTACAAGCTGATCGACACCCTCGCGGAGTACGGCGAGGAGTGGCTGGACAAGCTGGGGCAGTCGGCGCAGATGCGCCAGCGCCATCTGGAGTACTACCTGAGCCTCGCCCAGCGCAGCGAGGACGCCTGGTCGGGACCCCGCCAGATCTACTGGTTCGTGCGCATGCGCCAGGAGCACGACAACGTGCGCGTCGCGCTGGAGCACGCGCTCAAGTCGCCGGGCAAGGAAGTGCTGGCGCTGACGTTGTTGTCGTCGTTGTGGTTCATGTGGGTGTGCTGCGGGTTCGTCCGTGAGGGCCGCCTCTATCTCGAACGCGCGCTGGACGCCAACCCGCACCAGAGCAAGGAACGGTGCAAGGCGCTGTGGGTGCTCTCCTACGTGCGCAGCGCCCAGGGCGACAGCGGCGGAGCGCAGGTGATGGCCGAGACGTGCAGCGCCGAGGCGATCAAGGTGGGCGACTCGCGGGCGGTGATCCTGGCCTCCAAGATGCAGGGCACGGCGGCGCTGCTCCAGGGCGACCTGCAGAAGGCCAGCGCGCTGCTGGGCGTGGCGATCGAGTTCAACACCGACAACAAGGAGCTCAACCCCGGCCTGCTGCCCGCCATCGTCGAGTTGTCGCTGGTGCTCTCGGCGCAGGGCGAGCTCTATGAGGCGGAGTCGCTGCTGCAGGACTGCCTGCAGGTGTGCAGGGAGCGCGGCGAGTTGTGGGTCAGCTCGTACGCGCAGTGGGCGATGTCGCTGACCAAGCTGGCGACCGGCCGGGCCGACGACGCGCTGCAGAGCGCCCGGGAGGGGCTGCGGATCAAGCGGCACTTCCACGACACGCTGGGCACGCTGCTGGTGCTGGAGACGTTGGCGCGGATCTTCGCCGCGATGGGTGAGTTGCCGCTGGCCACCCGGCTGCTCGGGGCGCTGCAGCAGAACTGGCGGACGGCCGGCCTGCCGCAGTTGGGCGCGCCGTGGATGACCGAGGATCACGACGCGTGCGTGCGCGACTGCAAGCGCCAGATGGGTGAGCTGGCCTACAAGAGCGCGTTCGAGGAGGGTGCCCGGCTCGACCTCGACGAGGCGTCCGCGCTCGCGCTCGGCGAGCTGGACGCCCCTGGTGAGAGCTGACCTCAGACCGCCTGCGGCCAGCGGGTGTCGTCGGGCCACGCGCCCACGTAGCGCGCGCTGCCCAGGGAGAACTCGATGTGCCCGCGCACCCAGTGTTCGAGTCCGCGGACATATCTGCGGACCGGCAGGGTGGCCCAGCGGTCGAGCGAGGCGCGCCGGTCGAGGAACGCGTCGATCGCCGCGTTGTGCATCTGCGCGACCTCGTGCAGGACTCTTTGCAGGGAGAGGCCCTTGTGGGTGGCCAGCACCGTGACGAGGTTGTGCCGGGCTTTGTCGTTGCCGCGCTCCTTGGCGTAGGAGAAGAGGTCGTTGTCCCAGCCGATGAGGTCGCACGCCAGATCGGAGAGCGCACGGACATCGGGGTGATGCCATTCCTCCGCCTCTAGCCGGTAGCCTCCGCAGGCGTCGATGAGCGCGAAGCAGGTATAGGTGGCGCCGGTGATGCGGCGCATCAGGACGTAGTCGTCGGGGGTGGGGATCAGGTCCACCTCCCGGTTCGCGGCCTCCCAGATCTGGGCGAACAGGTACTCCTTCACCGTGATCCGCCACCGGTCCACCTGTGCGGGGGTGGCGGCCTCGGAGATCCGGTGCAGGAGCTCGTTGAGGGCGAGCCCGAACGGGTCGTCGGCATCCGCCGGCACCCTGCGGCCGTCGAGGATCTCAAGGAGCGGCGGCAGGGCGCGGGCCAGTGCCGAGGCCCGGTGCGCCATGAGCTCGCCCTCGCAGAACGCGTCGTCGAACGCGAAGAGCCAGTTGTACCAGTCGTTGATCAGCCGGAGGCTGTCACGTGGCACGCTGGGGTTGGTGCGTGCCGCGAGCAGGCCGATCTTTGAGCGCCGGAAGTGGTCGATCGTTCCGGCGCCGTTGAGCATGTTCGAGGCGGCCAGCCATGCGTGGCTCTCCGTGTCGATCTCCGCGGCGTGCACGTTGATCTCATTCGGGAACGGGCAGGGCAGCGGGGGGATACGAAGTGGTCGCCTACTGAAGGAGTGCGCAGAAGTAGCCACTCATCCAGCATGACAATGGACCGTCCGAAAGGCCACACTCGACAACTTCGAGCCCTTAAGCGCTTATTTCATATTATGAAGCATTTTGCGTAAACCATTGGATAAACTGGTCATTCACGAACATTCGCGCTGTGTCCGGTGCGGAGAGTGTCCCGGAGCCCGGATCGGCGCCGCCGTGCGGCGATGCCCTGACCACGGGGGATCCCCTTCTGAAGATGACGCCCGAAAAGCGGCGGCGTCTGCCCGCGGCCGTTGGCCCGGTGGGGGCCGGCGCCCCTTGTTACAAGCATGCTTAGAGTCCCAGCGTGACCGTAATAAGCCGTCGGCATGAGCAAAGTGTCACCTTTGCCGTTGGCCGGGCCGGCCCGCGCCCAGCCTCGGCGCCCGCCCCCAGCGCCTCGACGCCGCCCGCCCTGGCCAGGCCGAACATCCTCGTGGCCGACGCCGCCGGTCCAGGGTCCGCGTCCATGTGGTGCGTTGTGCCTCGATAGGGTGCCCTGCACGGAATCGTTCCGACCCGCCGTAGGTTCTGGTGAAGAGTACCTAGGGAAAGGCTGTCCAACCGTGATCGACCCGAAGGATCTCTACAAGCTCGCGGACGACGCGTCCGAGCTGACCGATCCGGTGCTGCTGTACCACTTCGACGGTTTCGTCGACGCGGGCGGCGCCGGACGCCTCGCGCTGGGCCATCTGCTGGCCGAGCTGGAGCACCGGGTCGTGGCGACGTTCGACGTGGACCGGCTGCTCGACTACCGGTCGCGGCGGCCCATCATGACCTTCGACACTGACCGATGGGTGGAGTGCGAGAGCCCCGAGCTGGCCGTTTACGCCGCCAAGGACTCCACGGGCACACAGTTCCTGATGCTGAGCGGGCCCGAGCCCGACCGGGAGTGGGAGTTGTTCACCAAGGCGGTGGAGGCGCTGGTGGAACGGCTGCGGGTGAGCAAGCTGGTGACGTTGCACGGCATCCCGATGGCGGTCCCGCACACCCGCCCGCTCGGCATGACGATGCACGCCAGCAGGCCAGAGTTGATCAATTCGCAGACGAGTGCGTTCGGGCGCGTCCAGGTGCCGGGGAGTGTGGCCGCGCTGCTGGAGCTCCGGCTCGGCGCCACGGGGCACGACGCGCTGGGGTACGCGGTGCACGTGCCGCACTACCTCTCGCAGGCCGAGTACCCGACGGCCGCCGTGACCGCCTTGGAGGCCGTGACGAGGGAGACGGGGCTGGTCTTCCCGATGGACGCGCTGCGTGACGCCGCCCGGCGCACGACCACGGAGATCGAGGAGCAGATCCAGGCCTCGACCGAGCTGTCCACCGCGATCAGCGGGCTGGAGCAGCAGTACGACGCGTTCGCGGGCGGCGCCGACCGCGAGAACCTGATGGCGGAGACCACCCAGATGCCCACCGGCGACGAACTGGCCGCCCAGTTCGAACGCTTCCTCGCCGAACGCGACGACGAGTAGGCGATCACCCGCCGGCGACCACCCATCCCGGTACGGCTCGGGCCGGGATGGCGTGGGCGCCTTCCCGGCCCGCGACACCTCGCCTTCCCGGCCCGCTAGACCCGGCCGGGATAACCTGGGCGGATGAGCGACATCCGGGTTGGCCTGGTCGGCTACGGCACCGCCGGGGCCTACTTCCACGCCCCACTCGTCCACGCCACCCCGGGCCTGACGCTGACCGCCGTCGTCACCCGCGATGCCGGGCGGCAGGCCGAGGTGGCCGCGAAATACGGCGCGGCCGGCCTGTCCGACGTGCGGGAGCTCTGGGACCGCTGCGACCTCGTGATCATCGCCACGCCGAACAAGACGCACGTCAGCACGGCCGCCGCGGCCCTCACCCAGGGGCTGCCCGTCGTCGTGGACAAACCCTTGGCCAGGACCGCCGATGAGGGCCGCGAGCTGGCGCGGCTGGCCAAGGAGCGGGGGCTCATGCTCACCGTCTTCCACAACCGGCGCTGGGACGGCGACTTCCGCACCCTGCGGCGGCTGACCGGCGACGGGCTGCTCGGTGACGTCCTGCGGCTGGAGTCGCGCTTCGAGCGGTGGCGGCCGGTGCCCAAGGGCGGCTGGCGGGAGACCGGAGGCGCCGAGGAGGTCGGCGGCCTGCTCTACGACCTCGGCAGCCACCTGGTCGACCAGGCTCTGCAACTGCTGGGGCCGGTGCGCGAGGTCTTCTGCGAGAGCGACGTCCGGCGGGCGGGGGTGATCTCGGACGATGACACGTTCATCGCGCTGACCCATGCCGGCGGGGCGCGCTCACACCTGTGGGCCGGCTCGATGGCCGCCCTGCCGGGGCCGAGGTTCCGGGTCCTGGGGTCGTCGGCCGCCTACGTGAAGGACGGGATGGACGTGCAGGAGGAGCGGCTGCGGGCCGGGATGACGCCGGACGCGCCCGGGTTCGGGGACGATGAGGAGGAGCGCTGGGGGGTGCTCGGCACGGGGGACGTGCGACGCCTCGTGCCGACCGAGCCCGGCGCCTACCTGGACTTCTACCGGGGCGTGGTGGCGGCGCTGCGGGAGGGCGCGCCGCCGCCCGTGGATCCGGAGAGCGCGATCGACGTGCTGGCCGTCATCGAGGCCGCCCACCTGTCGGCGACCCAGCGCATCGTCGTCCACCTCGCCTGACCCCGGCCCAGCCGCCCGGTCCCAGGCGGGCAGGCCGGTCGCGGCTTGGGTTCAGTCGCGCAGGCGGGCGTGCACGGCGGCGGTGTCCGCGTCCGTCCAGCCGTGCTGGACGAGCCAGCCCAGCGGCCCGCCGAAGCGCTCGTCCAGGACGCCGAGGAACTGCTCGATGTAACGCGCTTGCGGCCGGTGATCGTCGGCGGGCCGCGCGTCCAGGTCGCCCCGGTACGTCCGGCTCTCCCGCAGCCTCTTGAGAATCAGCTCCAGCCGCTCCCCCGTGGCCACGTAGTCCTCGACGATCGCCTCCCGGGTCACCCCGGCCAGCTCCAGCGTCAGCGCCGACAACACCCCGGTGCGGTCCTTGCCCGCCGCGCAGTGCACCAGCGAGGCCCCGTCGTCCAGCGCCATCACCCGCAGCGCCGCCACCACCGCGTCGGGCCGGTCGCGCAGGTAGCCGAAGTAGAAGCCGGTCACCCGGAGCTCCTCGTCCAGCACCCGCTCCGCCCAGGGCAGCACCCGGTCCCCGTCGATGGTGTCGGCCTCGACGTCGGTGTGCCGGCCCCCTTCGGCGAACAACGTCAGGTGGTGATGCCGCACCTCGGGCGCGTGGCTCAGCGGCCCCGGACCCTCCAGCGTCACCTCGGCGTGCGAGCGCAGGTCCACGACGTGCCGCAGGTTCAGCCGACCGACCAGCAGATCCACGTCCGCAGGGGTGAGACCCTGCAGATTGTCGGCGCGGAAGACACGTCCGTGACGGGTGCGCCCGCCGTCACGGGTGGGCAGTCCGCCCAGGTCACGCGCGTTGACCGCGCCTTCCAGATCGATCCACCTCGTCATCTCTTTCATTATCTCGACCCTATATGTCCGCCAAAGATGAGCGAATGCGAGTTTCATAACGCAGCATGAACGTATGGATCCACGAGCTCTGCCTCCACGGCTGGTGATCGATCCATCGCTGCCCCCGGAAGTCTCGGTCGAGCTGCGGTCGAATCCGCACATTCTCCGGATGGCTCGATCCGGTCGGCGCATGGACACCACGCGCAACCCATCCCTGCTCTTCCTTCTCCCGCTGTTCCCCGCGGTGCTCGCCTGGCTGACCGACGCCGGAAGCCTGCTGGTGGTGAGCGTGATGATCGGCATGATCATCTTGCTCCGCTGGATGGCGCTGGACAGCTCATATCGGACGGTCAGACGACGACTCCGCCTGGCCACCGCACACGCCGACCGCTACGTCCTTCCCGAGGACCTGGACCATCCCTGCCAGATGTTGTTGCGCCGGAGCCAGAACGCGGTCCAGGCCATCCTGGGCTCCGCCGTCCACCGGGCCGGGCTGATCGACACCATCGAGAACCAGGTCTCCCTGCCCGAGGAGGTCTGGCAGATCGCCCAGCGGTTGCGGCGGCTGTCGGGCATGCACGCGGAGCACGGCAAGCTCATCCCCCGGGAGCTGCCGGCCGGTCTGGAGGACGCGTTCAAGCCGTACACGAGCGCGCTGGACACGGCCTGGATGTCGTTGTCGCAGCGGGTGCGGCACCTGGAGAAGTACGCCAAGCAGGTGCTCAAGGCGGACAAGGTCTACCACGCGCACCAACGGCTGGAGGCGCTGGCCGCCAAGACGCCCGAGTATCAGCAGTTGCTCGCCGAGACCGTCCGGGACGAGCTGGCCCACCAGCGCATGAGAGAGCTGGCCGACCAGGCGGCGCACGTGCGCAAGTTGTTCGAGGAGAGCATCCTGCAGGCCAGGAAGGCGGCCGGAGAGCTGATCAGGACCCCGCTGACGTGAGCCCGCCCCCGGTCAGGACGCCGCCCGTCTGAGGAGCTCCAGGGTCCTGCGCATGCCGGCCTCGTTGCCGAGGCTGCGATAGATCTCCCTGGCCTGCTCCAGCGGCTCCACCGCGGCTCCGCGCCCACCCCCCTCCAGGTGCGCCTCCCCGAGGTAGCGCAGGCTCAGCGCCATCCACCACCGGTCCTCCAGCTCCTCGAACGCCGCCACCGCCCGCCGCAGCGCCCGCTCCGACTCCTCGGTCCGTCCCAGCCGCGCCAGCGCCCGACCGGCCGACACGGCGGTGCGGGCCACCCCCCAGGAGTCCCCCAGCGCCACCAGGATCTCCTCGGCCCGCCGGACGAAGTCCAGCTCGCGCAGCCCGTTGTCGGGATCGCCGACCTCTCCGGCGGCCCGCAGGCAGCGCGCCTCCTCCCACAACTCCCCCCGCTGCTTGAACATCTCCGAGGCCCGGTCGAGGCTGAAGCCCGCCCTGGTGAAGAGGTTCGCGGCGAGCCGGTGGTCGCCCGCCCGGTGCTCGCCTCTGGCCTGCGCCGCCAGCACCTCCCCGTAGACGCGCAGGGTCTGGGCCTCGGAATAGCGGTTGCCGTCGCGCTTGAAGACCTCCAGCGCGGTCTCCAGCAGCTCCCTGGCCTCCTCGGGACGCCGCTCCGCCATGCGCATCTCCCCCAGGTTGCGCTGGGTGCGGGCCATCCACCACAGGTCGTCCTCGCCCTTGAACGCGGTGATGGCCCCGATCAGGAAATCCTGCGCCCGGTCGAGGTTGCCGTCGCTGAACAGCGTCATCCCGATCGTGCGCATGGCCTTGGCCGCCCACCACGACTCGCCCAGCTCGGTGAAGATCTCCAGCGCCTGCTCGGCCTCCGTCAGCGCCCGCGCGCGCAGCCCCAGACCGCCGTGCACGGAGGCGCAGTCGAGCAGCGCGATGGCCAGGGCCCGCCGGTCGCCGCTGCGCTCGGCGGCCTCGCGGCCGATCTCGGCGACGGCCACCCAGTCGGACCAGTAGGCGCGCAGTGAGTGGCACAACGAGCAGAACGCCCTGGCCAGCCCCCATGTCAGCTCCCACAACCGGAGCTGACGGGCCAGGTGGATCATGGCGATCAGGGAGAGCCGTTCCGCGTTGAGCCAGTCGCCGGCCCTGAGCTGCCCGTCGGCGCTGGAGCGGCGCCCGCCCCTGCTCCAGTCCTGCGGCCAGCGGTTCTGGGCCGCGTCCTCGGCGCGGCGGCGATAGCCGTGCAGCACGCGCTCGATGGCGGCCCGGCGGCGCCCGGCCTCGTCGTGCTCGGCCAGCTCCGTGGCGAACACCCTGACCAGGTCGTGCAGGCGGTAGCGCATCGTGCCGGTCTGGTCGGTGCCCGAGCACTCGGCGAGCTGGGCGTCGATGAGGGCTTCGAGCTGGTCGGCCCCGTCGAGGCCGGAGATGTCCAGCAGCTCGCCGGCCACCCAGCCGGGCACGTCGGGCGAGGGCAGCGCGCTGAGCAGGCGCAACAGGCGCCGCTGCATGCCGGTGCAGTCGTCGTAGCTGAGCTGCACGGAGGCGCGCACGCTCTTGTCGACGGTCGGGGCCACTTCGAGCTGGTCGAGGCGGCGGCGGGTGTCGGCCAGCCGCCCGGCCATCTCGCGCAGCGTCCACTGCTCGCGGGTGGCGAGCCGGCCGCCGCAGATGTTGATCGCCAGCGGCAGGTAGTCGCAGAGCCGGACGATCTCCTTGGCGGCCTCCAGGTCGTCGACGACCCGGGCGCCGCCGGCCAGCCTGGCCAGCAGCTCCACGCCGTGCGCCGCGGTGAACACGCCGAGCCGCGTGTCGTGCCGGCCGTCCAGGAACAGCGGCGCGCGCGAGGTGACCAGCACCGCGCAGCCCTGCTCGGCCGGGATCAGCGGTTTGACCTGGGCGGCGTCGTGGGCGTTGTCGAGGCCGATGAGGATGCGCCGGCCCTTGGTCCAGGTCAGCCAGAGCTTGCGCAACTCCTCCAGCCCGCCGGGGTCGGTGGTCAGGCGGACGTCGAGCGCGCGCAGGAACCCGGTGAGCACCTCTTCAGGGCGGACGGGGGCGTCGACGCCGCCGCGCAGGTCGGCGTAGAGCCGGCCGTCGGGGAACCACTCGGCGACCTCCTGCCCGAACCTGGCCATCAGCGCCGACTTGCCGACGCCGCCCCGGCCGTAGGTGGAGACGACGAGCGGCGGCGAGAGGTCGGCGGACTTCCGGCGGGCCGAGAAGACCTCGCGGAGTTCGGCGAGCGCCTCGGCGCGCCCGGTGAAGTGCTCGGGGACGGGCGGCCACTGGTCGGGCGCGATCGTGCCGGGATCGGCCGCCGCCAGGCGCTTGGGGCGCGTCGTCTCGGTGGTGGCCCAGGTGGTCAGGCCGACGAGGGCGGCCGCCGCCATGGTCACGCCGACCTTGGCGATGGGCGGGATCTCCCACTCCATGGAGGCCGTCAGCACGCTCGCCGCCGCGGCGGCCAGGCCCGCTGAGAGGGGCGCGGCCCAGGACACCCTTCTCCGTCTTTGTCGCTGTTTGTCGGGCAGATCCCCTGTCAACGAACACCCCCTTCGGGGTGATTCAAACGGATGGGGTACGGCCTGCGCCAGCCGTACCCCATCGTTTGCTTACAGGCCGATCACGTGACAGGTGGCCGTCACCGTCTTGCTCGGATCGCTCTCCGAGGTGGCGGTGAGCTTCACCCTGGCCAGCCGGTCGCCGCCGGACGCGCGGACCGCGTTGACGCTCACGAGCTCCTGCTTGCCGAACGCGACGGAGGCCAGCGCGTTCGGGAGCTGGGCGGTCCAGCCCTTGCCCTGGACCTCCGCCCGGAGGCGGTAGACGTCGGAGTTGAGGTAGGCGCTGACGTCCTCCGGGTGCTGCCCCTGGGCCGGGGCCGCCCTGCCGGTGTTGAACAGCGGGAACTTGCAGGTGGACGTGCCCTTGCCGGTCGGGATGCCGGCCGCGGGGAGCACCTTGACGCCGCGCTTCTGCGGGCCCGCGCCGTCGAGCGAGCGGATCGAGACCGTGTAGGACAGCTCACCGTCGCGATCCCGCTTGACGTCGGTGACGTAGAAGTGCAGGCGGTTGGCCTGGTCGGCGAACTCGTACTCGCTGCCGGAGTCGGTGCCGGCGTGGAAGAGGGCATCGGAGAGCTGGCGGTAGTCGCCGATCGTGATCGGGACCTTGGTGCCGTCGGGCAGAACGTAGTCGGTCATGCCGATGTCCTGCGGGTTGGCGTCGATCACCCACTCGAACGGGGCCCGGTCCTCGTTCTTGGTCTTGGCCAGCAGCACGCCGGAGTCGGGGGTGAAGGAGTCGCTGCCCATGCGGTCCACGACCTCGACCGTGTAGTTCTCGTAGCCGCCGCCGTCGCAGAGCGGGTCGGCGGTCGTGTCGCAGGCCGGGCTCTTGTCGCCGGTGTCGAAGGCGATGTTGACGCCGGAGAGCTCGTTCTTGCCGGGCTGGGCCACCCGGGCCAGGACCTTGGCGGTCACCAGGCCGGACTCGTCGAGCGCCTCGCGGGACAGGCGCAACACGTTCTGCTCGTCGACCATCTGGAGCTTGAGCTTGTTGCGGAGCATGTGCTGGGCGCCCATGGACGCGCCGGAGGTGGGCGGGATCAGCCAGCGCGAGTGCGGGCCGCCCGGGCCGTTGAAGCTGCCGCGGCTGAGCATCTCCCAGATGCCGGTGTACGCCCGGCGCACCGGCACCGCGTACGGGTTGTTGTAGTTGTCGGCGATGCCCATGATGTGACTCAGCTCGTGGGCGTAGACCGCCATGCCCGAGCTCTCGGCCTGCACCGAGTCGACGCCGAAGCGGGCGTTCGGCCAGAAGTTGGAGCCGGCCTGCCAGGAGCTCCATTCGACGTAGCGGGTCCTGGACCAGTTGGGCAGCGCGGGGTCGGGCGGGCCCCACTCGTCGGTCACGTCCTCCTTCGTCGGGAACTTCATCATCCCGAACTCCTGCCAGGTGGACGATTCGTCCTGGCCGGCGCTCAGGTAGAAGACGAAGTCGTACTGGGCCGCCGTCTCCTCGCCGACGGCGGCGATCCAGGCCGCGTTGCCGTCGGTACGCAGGTTCTTCGTGCAGGTGTCGCCCGCCGGGCAGGCCTCCCGCTGGTACTCCATGGCGTACTCGTGGTCCTTGCCCGGCACCGTGTAAGGCCCGAAGCCGGTGAGGTCCACGCCGAGCCGGCCGCCCGAGTCCTCCATCCAGTACTCGTGGATGGTGTGGCCCTTGTTGAGGTCGTTCGGCGTGTTGAGGAAGTCCTGGTAGAACGTCGCCACCTGGTCACGCGGAATGTCGTGGGCCTCGGCGCTCGGGTTCGCGTAGATCGTCGAGCCCTTGGGCTGGGTGACCACGAACGCCTGGTTGGGATAGTCGAGCAGCACGAGCGCGCCCTTGAAGGTGCGCTGCGAACCCTTGACGGCCGGGTCGTTCCACCGGGTGCCGGGCGGCTTCTTGTAGTCCGCCCACGTCATGTTGTCGGGGTTCTCCCAGTTCTGCGGATCGAGGGGCGCGATGCCGCCGGCTGGGCGGGGGGTACGCAGAGCCTGGGCGTCGGCGGGTGCGTCGAGCTGCCAGGGCTGCGTCTGCGGCCAGTGGTTCTGCCGCCAGGGATACTCGGGATCATCGGGGGGTGCTGCGGAAGCAGGGGTCGCCATCAGGCTCACCGGGATCAGCACGATGGCCGCCAGCAAACCCTTCAGCAGCTTCTTCGGGTCTATCACGAATTGACGGTATAGACGTTATTGACGGAGATCACCGATCAGTTGTAGGGAAGACGTATAGCTAGCTTTCCGACATTTGTCGAAAATTCCAGTTAAAGGTGCATCTGTGGTGGATCTCCAGCGGACCGTTGACGAGCTCGCCGCCCGTCTCGGCCGCCCCCTTCTGCTTGAGGACCGCGTGCAACGCGTCGTGGCCTACAGCGAGCAGAGCGGCGCCATGGACGACATCCGCCGCGACTCCATCCTGCGCCGGCGCACCACCCCCGAGGTACGCCAGTGGCTGCGCGGCTCCGGCGTGCACGACGCGCCGGGCCCGCTGCGCATTCCGGGCGCTCCGCACCTGGGTCTGCTGCCGCGCGTGTGCGTCCCCGTGCGCCACTCCGACGGGCTGCTGGGCTTCCTGTGGTTCATCGACGCCGACCCGGCCATGGCCGAGACGCAGGTCGCCGACGCCGTGGCCGCCGCTCCGGCGCTCGCGCTGGCCCTGTTCCACGAGAGCCTGGCCAGCGGTCTCGCCTCGCACCGGGAGCTGGAGGCGGTCACCGGGCTGCTGCTCGGCGAGCGGGACGCGGCCAGGCAGCTCATCGAGGCGGGCGCGTACCCGCAGGCGCAGCCGGTGACCGTCCTGGTGGCCCGGCCGTCGGCCGCCGAGCCCGACGAGCCGCTCCGGCTGGCGCTGGAGCAGGGCCTGCTGGCGGTACGGCGGAGGCTGAGCGGGCACCATCCGCTGCACCTGATCCGCTACGACCACGCCGTGCTGCTCACCGCCGGCCCGCCGATCTCCCCCGACGAGCTGCACGCGGCCATGCCGGTGCCGGTGGCGGTGGGGATCGGGGGGACCAGGCCGGCGCTGGCGGAGGCGGCGGACTCCTACCGCGAGGCCAGGCACGCCGCCGAGGTGGCCGTGCGGGTGCCGGGGCTCGGGCGGACGGCGGAGTGGGCGCGCCTCGGCGTCTACCGGATGCTCACCCACCTGCCCGACCAGGAGCTGCATCCCGGGCTCGACGGGCTGCTGGCGGACCCGCAGTATCTGCCGCTGCTGGAGACGCTGGAGACGTACCTGGACCTGGCGGGCAGCGCGGTGGCCACGTCGCGGGCGCTGCGGCTGCACAGGACCTCGCTGTACTACCGGCTCCAGCGGGTGGAGGAGCTCGCGCGTACCGACCTGAAGGACGGCGGCGAGCGGCTCGCCCTGCATCTGAGCCTGAAGCTGGCCCGGCTGTCCGGCCGGTATTTACCTAGGGATTCGCATAGTTCGTCCTGATTGCGGACTTGTCCCGGCTCACGTTTAATGCCGGGAAGGGAAGATCCGACGGGAGTTCCGCCGATGCCGTCTGCGAAGCGTGCCGGGCCGAAGGCGAGCCCGCTCGTCATGCTCCGGCCCGCCCCGCTCGTGCCGCCCGTCGTGATCCACTCCGCTCCGCTCGTGCTGCCCGTCTGCGCCGAGCCGATCCGCGACGGGGCCGTGGCGACCAGGGGCGAGCGGGTGCTCGACGTGGGGCCGCGGGCCGAGGTGCTCGCGTCCTGCGGCGGCGCGCGGGAGCTGCGGTGGACGGGGATGATCGTGGCCGGCCTGGTCGACGCCCGCGCCGCCGCCCCCTCCCCCGGGGTGACCGCGCGGGCCGGCGTCGTCACCGACCTCACCGAGCCCGCCGCGGGGCCCGGCATCTCGTACGTCGAGGTGACCGGCGCCACTGAGGCGGACTGGGAGGAACGCGAGCGCGACGCGGTGATCACGGCGATTCGCGAGGTCGATCGGCCGTGCGCGGTCGGGATCGCGGCGCACGCCCGGGATCCGCTGGTGCTGGAGGACGTGGCGATGCTGGCCAGGACGTTCGGCCTGCGGCTGCTGGTGGATCTGGACAGGCACTCGCCCGCGGCGCTGGACGAGGCCGGGGTGCTGGGGCGGCTGTGTCACGTGGCCTGCGCCCGGCCGCTGGACCCGGGCGAGCGCAAGCTGCTCCGGCTGCGCGCGACCGCGGTGGCCGTCTGCCCGTCCGGGGGCTCACCCGCGGCCGAGGTGCTGGCGCTGCTGGAGGAGGGCAACCTCATCGCCCTCGGCACCGGCGTCCCACCCGGGACCGGTGGCGCGGGTTCTGGCCCGCCCTGGGCCGGTGGCGCGGGTCCTGGTGGTCTGCCCTGGGCCGGTGGCGCGGGTTTTGGTGGTCTGCTCGACGTGGCCGCGGCGATCAGGCGGAGCGCGCGCGAGCTGGGGCTGCGCATCCGGGGGCTCGACGGGCGGCTGGTGCGGGCGGCGACGCTGGGCGGGGCACGGGCGCTGGGCATGGACCGGGGCCCGGGCCGGATCGGGATGCTGGCTCGCGGGAGCCGCGCCGACTTCGCGGTCTTCGACGCGCGGGGGCGCTATCCGTACGCGGCGCTGCTGGCCCGGCCGCCCTGCGTCGCCACGGTCGTCGGCGGGGTGCTCAGCGGACCCACGGTGACCACCCGGGCCACCACTGAGCCCACCCCTGGAGCGGTCAGCGGAACTGGCCGTCCACCAGCTTCAGCAGATCTCTGAGCTGCTCGCGCTGCTCCTCCGACAACACCGCGAACAGTTGCTCGCCCGCCTCCCTGCGCGCCCCCCGCACCTGGTCCAGCAGCGCACGCCCGTCAGGGGTGATCACGACCAGCGTGGAGCGGCGGTTGGCCGGATCGACCTCCCTGCGCGCGAGCCCGGCCGCCTCCAGCGCGTCCACGACGGGGGTGAGGGAGCGCGGCACGATCCGCAGCTCGTCGGCGAGCTGCACCATCCGCAGCGGCTGCCCGGCGTCGGCGAGCGCGCGCAGCGCCCGCGCCTGCCCGGGGTTCAGCCCGAGCGGCCCCAGCCGCCGGACGTAACCATGCCGGTAACGCTTGCCGACCAGGTGCAAGAGCTCGGCGAGCTCCTTGTCGTCCATACGGCATAGCTTACCGGAACAAATATGAGCTAACCTCTGTTTGAGCGAACATCTCAAAGGAGACCCCACTTGGAAGACGAACCACGCGCGCCGCTCCGGCGCATCCTCACCCTGTTCACCCCCTACCGCGGCCGGCTGGCGCTGGTGGCGGTGTTCATCCTGTTGTCGTCGCTGGTCTCGCTGGCCTCGCCGTTCCTGCTGCGCGAGGTGCTGGACGTGGCGATCCCGGCCAGGGACGCCGGGCTGCTGACCTTACTGGCGCTGGGCATGATCCTGGTGGCCGTCACCACCAGCGTGTTCGACGTGCTCCAGACCCTGGTCTCGACCACGATGGGCCAGCGGGTCATGCACGATCTGCGCGTCACCGTCTACAGCCATCTGCAGCGCATGTCGCTGGCCTTCTTCACCCGCACCAAGACCGGCGAGGTCCAGTCGCGCATCGCCAACGACATCGGCGGCATGCAGTCGGTCCTGACCTCGACGGCCTCCTCCTTCGTCTCCAACCTCACCACCGTGATCGCCACGATCGTGGCCATGGCCGCACTCGACTGGCGGCTGACCGCGATCTCGCTCGTGTCGCTGCCGCTGTTCGTCTGGATCAGCCGCAAGGTCGGCACCGAGCGCAAGCGCATCACCTCCGAGCGGCAGCGCAAGCTGGCGACGATCTCCGCGATGGTCCAGGAGTCGTTGTCGATCAGCGGCATCCTGCTGGGCCGCACCATGGGCCGCTCCACCGAGCTGACGCAGCGCTTCGGCAAGGCCTCCGACGAGCTGGCCGACCTCGGCGTGCGGACGAGCATGGCCGGGCGCTGGCGGCAGTCGTCGATCCAGATCGTCATGGCGGCGATGCCCGCGCTGATCTACTGGTCCGTCGGCCACACCGGCTCGATCTCCGTCGGGACGCTGGTGGCGTTCACGACGTTGCAGACCAGTCTGTTCAGGCCCGCGGTCTCGCTGCTGCGCCTCGGCGTGGAGGCGCAGGTCTCGCTGGCGCTGTTCGGCCGTATCTTCGAATATCTGGACCTGCCGGTGGACATCCATCCCGGCACGCGCACGCTCGACCGCGTACGCGGCGAGGTGCGCTTCGAGAACGTCGACTTCTCCTACGGCGAGGCCCCCACGCTCACCGGCGTCGACGTCACCGTGCCCCCGGGCGGAAGCCTGGCCGTCGTCGGCGAGACGGGGTCGGGCAAGACCACGCTCAGCTACCTGCCGCCCCGGCTCTACGACGTCAGCGGCGGCCGGGTGACGATCGACGGGGTCGACGTGCGGGAGCTGACGTTCGAGACACTGAGCGACACGGTCGGCGTGGTGTCGCAGGAGACCTACCTGTTCCACGCCACGATCGCCGACAACCTGCGCTTCGCCAAGCCGTCGGCCACGGACGAGGAACTGCGGGAGGCGGCGCGGGCCGCGCGCATCCACGACCACATCGCCGGGCTGACCGACGGCTACGAGACCCTCGTGGGCGAGCGCGGCTACCGCTTCTCCGGCGGCGAGAAGCAGCGCCTGGCCATCGCGCGCACGCTGCTGCGCGACCCGCCGGTGCTGATCCTCGACGAGGCCACCAGTTCCCTGGACACCCAGACGGAACGGGCCGTGCAGGAGGCGCTCGACACGCTGGCGCGGGGCCGTACGACGATCACGATCGCCCATCGCCTGTCCACCGTCCGCGACGCGGACCAGATCGTCGTGCTGGACCACGGCAGGATCGTCGAGCGCGGCACCCACGACGAGCTGATGGCCCGCGGGGGCCACTACGCCATGCTCGCCAGCCGCGACGAGCCTCTCGAACTGGTCTGACCGCCGGGCCGCGTACGCTCTGGCACGTGCACAACACGAGATACGCTCCCTCCGGCATGGTGTGCAGCGTCGATCACCTGGCCTCCGCCGCCGGGCTGGCGATGCTGCACCAAGGCGGATCCGCCGCGGACGCGGCCATCGCCACCAACGCCGTGCTCTCCGTCGTCGCCCCTCACCTGTGCGGTCTGGGCGGCGACCTGTTCGCCCTGGTCCACGACGGCACGGTCACCGCGCTGAACGCCTCGGGCCGGGCCGGATCCGGCGCCGACCCCGCCAGGCTGCGCGGGGAGGGCCACACCCGCATGCCGCACCTGCACGACATCAGGTCCGTGCCGGTGCCGGGCTGCGTGGACGGCTGGCACGCGCTGCACGCCAGGCACGGCCGCCTGCCCATGGAGGACCTGCTCGCGCCCGCGATCAGGCTGGCCCGCGACGGGTTCCCCGCCTCGCCGCTCATGGTGGCCGGCGCGCGGGTCGCGGCCCGGCGGCCCGGCGGCGGTGACTTCGCGGGGGTGAACGCCGCCGGCGACCGCATGACCAGGCCCGGTGTGGCCCGCGCGCTCCAGTCCGTGGCCGCGGGCGGCAGGGACGCCTTCTACCGGGGAGAGTTCGGCCAGGGCCTGATCGAGCTGGGCGCCGGCGAATACACCGAGGCCGACCTGGCCACGCCCGGCGCCGACTGGGCCGAGCCGCTCAAGGTGCGCGCGTTCGGCCACGACGTCTGGTCGATGCCGCCCAACTCCCAGGGTTACCTGCTGCTGATGTCCCTCGGCATCGTGGACGGCCTCACCCTGCCCGCCTCGCCGAACCATTCGGCCTGGGCCCACCTGCTCGCCGAGGCCGCCAGGGTCGCCGGGTACGACCGGCTGGACGTGCTGCACGAGGACGCCAAGGACCTGCTCGACCCGGCCGAGATCGCGCGGCGGCGGGCGCTGGTCGATCCCCAGTCCCGGCTGCGGTTGCGCGGCCTGACCGAGCAGGGCGACACGACGTACCTGTGCGCGGTCGACGGCGACGGCATGGGCGTCTCGCTCATCCAGTCGAACGCGTCCGGGTTCGGCAGCATGCTGTTCGAGCCGCGTACCGGGATCAACCTCCACAACCGGGGCATCGGCTTCTCCCTCAAGCCCGGCCACCCCGCCGAGTACGGGCCGGGCCGCAGGCCGCCGCACACGCTCACGCCGGCGCTCATCACCCGGCCCGACGGCACGCTCAGGTCCGTGGTCGGCACCATGGGCGGCGACGCGCAGCCGCAGATCCTGCTGCAGGTCATCACCCGGCTGCTCAAGTACGGGCAGGAGCCGGGAGAGGCCATCTCGGCGCCACGCTGGCGGCTGGGCTCCGGCGGCACCGGTTTCGACACCTGGGAGGCGCCCGACGACGCGGTCGTCGATCTGGAGGAGGGCGCGGGCTGGGCCGACGGACTGGCGGCGCTCGGGCACCGGGTGGCGGCGCTGCCGTACGGGAGCTCGTTCGGGCACGCGCATCTCATCGATGTGCGCGCCGGCGGAATGCTCGCCGGAGCGGCCGATCCGCGCTCCGCCGTTGGGGCCGCGATTGGACTCTGACCTGCGGGGTAGCGGTGGCCACTATGGCAACTGACGTCATAACTCTTATCACCCGTGACCACCGGGCCGTCGAGGCTCTGTTCGAGCGGCTGAAACAGCAGCGGGGCGATCCGACGGCCACCGTGAAGGAGCTCCGCGTCCTCCTGGTCGCGCACGCGCGCGCCGAGGAGGACCGCGTATATCCGCGTCTCGACGCGCACCACTCGGTCGAGGAGCACAAAGAGGCCGAGATCCTGCTGGACTCACTCGTCCGGGCGCAGCCCGGCACGCTGATGTTCACCAGGACGCTGGCCAGGCTCATCAAGTCGGTCAACGAGCACGTGCGCGAAGAGGAGACGCAGCTCCTTCCTGCGCTGGCCCAGAAGGTCGGCGACAAAGGGCTGATGGAGCTGGGGCAGGCGTTCAAGGAGCGCCGGGACGCCGAGATGGTCGCGCTCAGGTCTCCGTTGGCCTCGCCCAACGGCCTCGCGAAGCGCCTGGCCACGACTCCGTCCATGGCCGCGAGACGCCCGGCCACCGCCAAGCCCACCGCGCGGCGCCCGGCCACCACCACACCCACCGCCAGGCGTCCGGCCGCCACCACCGCCGTGAGGCGCCCGGCCACCACCGCCACCGCCGCGAAGCGGCCGTCCGCCATGTCCGCAACCCGCACGGCCACCGGCGCCATGACGCGTCCGGCCGCCACCACCGCCACCGCTACGAAGCGCACGAACGGAGCCACCATCATGAAGCGTTCCACCAGCACCACGAAGCGCGCGATCGGCGCCACCAGTTCGGCGAAGCGCTCGACCGGCGTCAGCAGCTCGGCGAAGCGGTCCACCGGCACCATGAAGCGGTCGACCGGCACCACCGGCACCATGAAGCGCTCCACCGGGACCACCGGCACCATGAAGCGCTCCACCGGGACCAGCACGACGCGCGCGGCGGCCGGCAGCGGCAGGCGCTCGACGACCAGCGCCACCGCCACGAAACGCCCGTCCAGCAGCACGAGCACCGCCAAGAAGCGCCCGTCCAGCAGCACGAGCGCCACGAAGCGTCCGTCCAGCTCGACGACGAAGCGCACGGCCGCCGGCACCACGAAGCGCTCGACGACCAGCGCGAGCGCCACCAAGCGCTCGACCACCAGCGCGAGCGCTACGAAACGGCCGAAGACCAGCACCACCGCCACCAAGCGCTCAACCACGAGCGCCACCGCCACGAAACGCCCGAAGACCAGCGCGAGCACCACCAAGCGCTCGACCACCAGCGCCACCGCCACGAAACGCCCGAAGACCAGCACCACCGCCACCAAGCGCTCAACCACCAGCGCCACCGCCACGAAACGCCCGAAGACCAGCACCACCGCCACAAGGCGCTCGACCACCAGCGCCACCGCCACGAAACGCCCGAAGACCAGCACCACCGCCACAAGGCGCTCGACCACCGGCGCGGCGAAGCGTTCGACCGGGACCTCGGCGAAGATGTCCAGCTCCGCGAAGGCTTCGCTCATGGACGCCACCAAGGCGGAGCTGTACGAGCGCGCGCAGAAGGCCGACATCCCGGGCCGGTCCTCAATGGACAAGAAGCAGTTGGTGAACGCCCTAAGGCGCGCCAAGTAGGAGGATTCCGGGCCGTAGCCTGGGTAGGGAGCGCGTATGACCGAACAACCTCCGAACCGGCACGGCTTCAGCGATGAGCAGGAGATCGAGGTCAGAGAGTGGACCGACGATCTCGGCATGCGTCATGAGGTCACCGAGGACGACCCCCAGCACAGGGACAGCCTCGACGAACGGCTACGACAGGAGGCCCCGGAACGGCTTCACCAGTCACGTCCCGCGCATCAGTTGACTCAACCGGACGAAGGGCTGCAGCCCGACACGGAAGGCGAGGAGATCGGGGAAGACTGGGGCGAGGCGGACGATCTGCCCGCAGAGGAGCGGGCCGTCCGCATCGATCCCGACGAGAATGTCACGTAAGCCGCCGCAGGGCGGGCAACAGAGCACCCAGGTCGTCGACGACAGCGTCGGCGACCTCTGCTTGCGGGCGCTCGGCGTGCAGGTAGCCCCACGGGCCGCGGCGCACCAGCGCGGTGCGCATGCCCGCCGCGGCCGCGGGAAGCACGTCGTTGTCGAGCCGGTCGCCCACGTAGAGGATCTCGGCGGGCTCCCGCCCGGCGACCGCGGCGACCTTGGCGAAGAACGCCGGGTCCGGCTTGGACACGCCCCACCCGTCGGAGGTGTGCACGGAGTCGGCGGGCAGGTCCATGGCGACGAGCGCGCCGTAGGCCCGCTCCGGCTGGTTGCCGGCGATGATGACCTGGTAGCCGGCCTCGCGTAGCGCGGCCAGGGCCGGGCGCACGTCGGGGTAGAGGTCGTCGGCGTCGAAGTGGTTGCGCAGGCTGCCGGGCTCGTCGCGCTCCCAGGCGGCCGTCTCCGACCGCAGGTCGAAGCCGGGCCGTACGAGCTGGAAGGCGTCGCCGTGGGGCCGGTCGAGCGCGGCCATGCCGCCGAGCGCGCCCATCAGCACGAACCTGGTCACCCCGAGCCGGTCGGCCCAGCGGCCCCAGATGCGCGTCTCGTCGATGAGCGTCTCGCCCACATCGAACACCACAGCTTTGATCATCAATACCCCTAGTCGAACCATTCGTTTCACGCCGTACCAGATCAAACGCTCAGCAAGCCGCAAAGGGAATTTTGCCCTGCGCTCAGCGGGCGCCGCCAGGGACGGTGAGCTGCTCCATCGCCTTCAAGAGGCGAGCTTCTCAGGGGGCGAGCTTCTCCATCGCCTTCGTGATCCGCTTCTCCGACACCGGCGTGGGCGTCCCCAGCGTCTGCGCGAAGAAGCTCACCCGCAGCTCCTCGATCATCCACCGGATGTCCCCCACGTCGGGATCTCCGCGCCGCGCCGGATGCAGCTTCTCCAGCAGGTCGTGATAGGCGTCCTCGATCGCGTGCACCCGGTCCATCCACTCCTGATCCCGCCAGGGCTCCTCGGGGAGCTTGGCGAGGCGGCGGTCGATTGCCCGGATGTAGCGCAAGATGTCGGACAGGCGCCGGTAGCCGCCGGCCGTGACGAAACCCGGGTAGATCAGCTTGCCGAGCTGGTCGCGGATGTCATCGGCCGAGGCGCTGGGACGCAGCGCGTCGAGCCGGGCCCCGGCCTCGTGCCACACGCTCAGGATCTGCTCCACCCTCGCCAGCACGTCGGCCGACGTGTCGTGGAGGTGAGCGCGTACGTGCTGGTAGAGGCGGTCGAACCCGACCGGGTCCCAGACCGGGCCGCCGGCGTCGAGCATGAGCTTGTCGATGGCCGCGTTCACCACGTCGTCGAAGAGCGCCACCGCCCCGCCGTGCGGGCTGCGTGAGAGCGCCAGCTTGGCCTGGTTGGACAGGCCGCCGAGCAGCGACTTTGCCGGGTTGGTGACGTTGAGCAGCAGCAGGCGGCGCACGCCGGGCCAGTGGGAGCGGCGCTGCTCGGCCTCCGTCTCGAAGATCTTGATGGAGACCGAGTCCTTGGCGTCGACCAGCGCCGGGTAGCCCTTCATGCGGCCCTGCTCGAAGACCTTGGGCAGGGTGGCGAAGCTCCAGGTGTGCAGCCCGGTGCGTTCGAGGTCGTCGCCGGCCTGGGAGAGCGTCTGGCGCAGGCGCGGGGCCAGGCGGCGCTTGAGCGCGTCGAGGTCCTTGTCCTCGGCCACCGTGCGCCGGCGCTCGTCGATCACCCGGTAGGTGATGCGCAGGTGGTCGGGCACCTGGTCGAGCTGCCAGGCGTCACGCGGCACCCGGATGCCGGTGAGCCGCAGCAACTCCCGCTCCACGGCCTCCAGCAGCGGCTCGCCGCCCTGCTTGACCCCGGCCAGCACCTGCTTGGCGTAGTTGGGCGCGGGGACGAAGTTGCGGCGCACGTGCTTCGGCAACGACCTGATCAGCGCGGTGATCAGGTCCTCGCGCAGGCCGGGGATCTGCCAGTCGAAGCCGTCGGAGTTGACCTGGTTGAGCACCTGGAGCGGCACGTGCACGGTCACCCCGTCGGCGTCCGCGCCCGGCTCGAACTGGTAGGTCAGCTTCATCCGCTGGCCGAGCTGCTTCCAGGCGTCGGGGTAGTCGCGGGTGCTGACGTCGGCGCCCTCGTTGACCAGCATCTCCGGCGAGAACGTGAGCAGCTCGGGCTGCTCCTGCCTGATCTGCTTCCACCAGGAGTCGAAGTGGCGGGCCGAGACCACGTCGGCGGGCACCCGCTGGTCGTAGAAGTCGAACAGCGCCTCGTCGTCCACCATGATGTCGCGGCGCCTGGCGCGGTTCTCCAGCTCCTCGACCTCTTCGAGCAGCTTGCGGTTGTCCTTGAGGAAGCGGTGATGGGTTTCCCAGTCACCCTCGACCAGCGCGTGCCGGATGAACAGCTCGCGCGACAGGTCGGGATCGACGCGGCCGTAGTTGACCTTACGGCCGACCACGAGCGGCACGCCGTACAGGGTGACCTTCTCCAGGGCGATCACGGCGCCCTGGTTCTTCTCCCAGTGCGGCTCGGAGTAGGTGCGCTTGACTAGGTGCTGGGCCAGCGGCTCGACCCAGTCGGGCTCGATCTTGGCGTTGACCCGCGCCCAGAGGCGGGAGGTCTCGACCAGCTCGGCCGACATGACCCACTGCGGCTGCTTCTTGGCCAGCGTGGAGCCGGGGAAGACGGCGAAGCGGGCGTTGCGGGCGCCGATGTACTCCTGCATCGGCCTGCGGCCGTCCTGGCCGCGCTTCTCCACGACGTCCTTGACGCCGATGTGCGACAGGAGGCCGACGAGCAGCGACACATGCACGCTGTACGGCTGCGCCGTCTGGCTGTTGGGCTGGACGCCCAGCGACTGGCGTAGCTGGCTGTAGATGTCCTGCCACTCGCGTACGCGCAGGTAGTTGAGGAACTCCGTCTTGCACAACCGCCTGAAGGCGCTGGAGGACAACTCCTTCTGCTTGTCGCGCAGGTAGTCCCACAGGTTGAGGTAGGCCATGAAGTCGGACTCGGGGTCGGCGAAGCGGCGGTGTTTCTCGTCGGCCTGCTGCTGTTTCTCCGACGGCCGCTCGCGCGGGTCCTGGATGGACAGGGCGGCGGCGATCACCATGACCTCTCGCAGGCAGCCGTTCTTCTCGGCCTCCAGCACCATGCGGCCCAGGCGCGGGTCGACGGGCAGGGAGGCCAGCTTGCGGCCGACGGCGGTCAGCCTGCTCTGGCCGTCGAAGGCGCCCAGCTCGTGCAGCAGGCTCACGCCGTCCTTGACCTGGCGGCGGTCCGGTGGCTCCACGAACGGGAACGCCTCGATGTCGCCCAGCCCGATCGAGGTCATCTGCAGGATGACGGAGGCCAGGTTGGTGCGCAGGATCTCGGGGTCGGTGAACTCCGGCCTGGTGAGGAAGTCGTCCTCTTCGTAGAGCCGGACGCAGATGCCGTCGGAGGTGCGCCCCGAGCGGCCCTTGCGCTGGTTGGCGCTGGCCTGCGAGACGGGCTCGATCGGCAGGCGCTGCACCTTGGTGCGGTGACTGTAGCGGGAGATGCGGGCGAAACCGGGGTCGACGACGTATTTGATGCCGGGAACGGTGAGCGAGGTCTCGGCCACGTTGGTGGCCAGCACGACGCGGCGGCCGGTGTGGCGCTGGAAGACGCGGTGCTGCTCGGCGGCGCTCAGCCGGGCGTAGAGCGGCAGAATCTCGGTGCCCCGGAACTCGGCCTTGGCCAGGGCGTCGGCGGCGTCGCGGATCTCCCGCTCGCCCGACAGGAAGACCAGGATGTCGCCGGGCCCCTCGCCGAGCAACTCCCGGCAGGCGTCGACGATGCCCTGCGTCTGGTCGTCGTCCTCGTCCAGCGGCCGGTAGCGCACCTCCACGGGGTAGGTGCGGCCGGAGACCTCGATGATCGGCGCGTCGTCGAAGTGGCGCGAGAACCGCTCGGGGTCGATGGTGGCGCTGGTGATGATGAGCTTGAGGTCGGGACGCTGAGGCAGAAGCTGTTTCAGATAGCCCAGGATGAAGTCGATGTTGAGGCTGCGCTCGTGGGCCTCGTCGATGATCAGCGTGTCGTACTGGTCGAGCATGCGGTCGTTCTGCAGCTCGGCCAGCAGGATGCCGTCGGTCATCAGCTTGACCAGGGTGCGGTCGCTGCCCTGGTCGGTGAAGCGGACCTTGTAGCCCACCGTCTCGCCGAGGTCGGTGCCGAGCTCCTCGGCGATGCGCTCGGCGACGGTGCGGGCGGCGATCCGGCGGGGCTGGGTGTGGCCGATCAGCCCGCGCACCCCGCGCCCCAGCTCCAGGCAGATCTTGGGGATCTGGGTGGTCTTGCCGGAGCCCGTCTCACCCGCGATGATCACGACCTGGTGGTCGCGGATGGCGGCGAGGATGTCGTCCTTCCGCTGGGCGACCGGCAGGTTTTCCGGATAGGCGATCTGCGGCACGGCTTCGCGGCGGCGTGTCAGGCGCTGCTCGGCACGTTCCACGTCGGCGAGCAGCTCGGCGACGATCTTGTCTCGGGCATCGCGGGAGCGGACCCGGCGCATGCCGTCGAGCCTGCGCTGCAGCCGCCGCTGGTCGCGCGGCATGAGCTCGGGCAGGCGTGAGTGGAGCTCGGCCAGTGGAGAGGACAACGAAGGCGTTCCCATACTGCTTTCAGGATATTTGAGCTCCGCGTCCCCGGAGCCAACGGTCCATGCTGCCTGACCGCGTCGCTTCCCCGCATCCTAATATCCCCGGCGATCCCGGCGCCGGCGCGGGGCGTTCGTGACCAGGCAGGCGCTGGTCGGGCGGTAGCTGGAGGCGGCGCGGGCCGACGTCCCGGCCAGAAGCCCGTTCCGGATATTTCCGGACCCGACTGAACCCGTTCCCGACCCTCCGCGTATCTCGCGTCACAAGCGCTAACTAGGAGGCAACGGATGCGGCCACGCATCATCACACTCTGCGCTGTTGCGGTTGTTCTGGGAGCGACTCTCACCACTCCCGCACACGCCACCACCAGGACTCGTTTCGACGTCATCAACCTTGTGTCGGATATCAGGGGCAAAGCCCCGGTCACCGACCCCAAGGTCGTCAACCCGTGGGGCCTGGCCATGGGCAAGACACTGTGGGTCTCGAACACGGGCACCGGCAGCGCCACCGTCTACTCCGGCACGGGCAAGAAGGAGCAGACCGAGGTCGCCATCCCGGGCGGAGCCCCGACCGGGCAGGTGTTCAACGGCGGCGACGGCTTCACCGTGAAGGGCAAGCCCGCCACGTTCATCTTCTCCAGCCCGAGCGGCGCCATCTCCGGATGGAACGCGGAGGTCGATCCGGCCAACGCGATCATCGGAGCGTTCACCCGCGGCGCCGACTACAAGGGGCTCGAACTGGCCGAGACCGAGGACGGTGAATTCCTGCTCGCCGCGGACTTCGCGAGCGGGCGCATCCACGCCTTCGACGACGACTTCCGGCGGATCCGCCTGGCACGCTGGCAGTTCCGGGACACCGCGCTCCCCGACGGCTACAACGCCTACAACGTCGCGGTCGCCAACGGCAACGTCTGGGTGGCCTACGCCCTGCGTGACAAGGCCACCGGCAAGCCCGTCTTCGGCGCCGGCAAGGGTTTCGTGAGCCGTTTCAACGGCGAGGGCCGTCTCACCGGCCGCATCTCCAGGACCGGGCTCAACGCCCCGTGGGGGCTGACCGCAGCGCCCAAGGGCTGGCAGCAGTACGCCGGCGCCCTGCTGGTCGGCAACTTCGGCGACGGCACCGTGCACGCCTACCGGAACGGCCGGCACCTCGGCTCCCTGCGGACGGCCAACGGCAGGCCCGTGGTCCTGCCCGGACTCTGGGACCTGGAGCCCGGGACCGCCGCCACCGGCGGCGAGAACGCGCTGTGGTTCTCCGCGGGCATCGACGGCACCAAACACGGCCTCATCGGTGTGATCGCCCCGCAGGGTACGAAACCGACGTCGTCCGCCGCACCGTCGACGAACCACCCGTCCGGCCACCAGACGCACCAGCCGTCAAGCAGCAGCGCCCCCGCCACGAAGAACCCCTACGGCGGGTATTAGCCAGGGCGCCCTCTCGCCGCCGTCCTCTTGGCCCGGGCGAGAAGCGCAGCTCGCCGACCGTAGGCGAGGGGGGCGGCGGTCATGTGACGTTTCCGGCGCGGCTGGCGCGAGTCGCGCCGGAAACATCCCGTTCGCCCGGCACCGGTACGGTCGGACGGTGAGTGCACAATCTTTCAGCGAATGGCTCAGAGAGCAGTCCGAACCGCAGTGGACGGCCGTGGTGACCCACCCGTTCGCCATGGCCGTCACGACGGGCACGGTGGCCGGCGACGACATGCGGCGCTACCTGGAGCAGGACTTCCAGTTCGTCGACTCCTTCACGGCGCTGCTCGGGGCGGCCGTGGCGAGTGCCGACACCTTCGAGGCGCGGGTGCCGTACGGGAGGTTCCTCGGGCAGACGGCCACCACCGAGGAGAAGACCTACTTCCACCGGGCGCTCGCCGAGCTGGGCGGGCGCACCGAGGTGGCGCCGGAGCCGGTGACCGCGGCGTTCAAGCAGCTCATGGACGAGGTCCGCACGGCACAGGACTACCTGCCGATCGCCACTGTGCTCTGCGCGGCCGAGTGGTGCTACCTGGGCTGGGCCTCGCGCGCCACCGAGCCGCTGCCGGCCGGGTTCGTGCACCGGGAGTGGATCGAGCTGCACGAGGGCCCGGAGTTCCGGGCCTGGGTGGCGTTCCTGCGAGGTGAGCTCGACCGGCTGGGCGCGGAGCTCGACGAGGGGCGGCGGCTCCAGGTGCTGGCCGTCTTCCGCCGGGCGATCGAGCTGGAGCTGGCCTTCTTCGACATGGCCGCGGGCGCGTCGGCCACCGCGGCCCCCACCCCGGTCGACTGACGAGCATGACCACCGGGCCCACTCCGGCCGGCTGACGGGCACGACCGCCGGGCCCAGTCCGGTCGGCTATCCGAGCACGACCGCCGGGCCCGCTCCGTCGGCTATCCGAGCACGGCCGCCAGATCGTCATAGGTCCGGTAGTGGACGCCGGTCATGCCGAGCTCCCTGGCGGCCTCCACGTTCTGCAGCCGATCGTCGACGAACAGGCAGCGCTCGGGCGCGGCCCCGGCGCGTTCGGCGGCGATCTCGTAGATGCGCCGGTCCGGCTTGGCCACGCCCACCCGGGCGCTGCTGACCACGTCGTCGGCGAAGTAGGTCAGCCCAAGCCGGTCGAGGTGCTCTTCCAGGGTGTCCATGGCGTTCGTCACGATGATCACCGGAACGTGCTGCTGCGCCCGGGCCAGCAGCGCTCTGACGTCCTCGTCCACCCAGAATTCGATGCGCATGAACTCAGCGACGGCCTGGCTCGCGCGCTCGCTCCCGCCCAGGGCGGCGATGATCGACTCCGCCCACTGCGCCTCGGTGACGTGGCCGAGCGTGGGCGGCATGATCAGGCCGGGGTCGAGGGCCGTCTTCATCAGAGGCAGGCCGAAGCGGGCCTCGATCTCGGCCTGGGCGGCGTGGTCGAAGTGCCGGAGCACACCGTCGAGGTCCGTCAGAACCGCGTCAAAGGGGATCACAGCCCCTCATTGTCGCAGCACTGCCGGTTTTCCCGGGCCGCTCCAGGTGCGGGGGCAGGTGGCGGCACTACCATCTCCGAGACAGGATTCGGCATCGGAACGGTAGGGCATGAACGAGGACCGGCTGCCACCCGCGCTGTCTCGGCTGTTCGCCGATGGCGGCCGGGGGCGCACGCTGCCCGTGAGCCTGCCCGCGGGCGAGGTGATCTGGCCTGATCCCAGCTACACCCAGCAGGGCGAGGCGGTCAGGCCGGCCTTCTGGATGAGCGACGAGCCGGTCTCCGGCGCGGACTGGGCGGTGCTGCGCGCCTGCCATCCGCGCAGCGGCCTGTGGCCGGTGTTGCTGGACGAGTCGGCGCAGCCCTGGGCGATCGGGCAGGTGATTCCGGACGAACCCCGCCAGATCGATCACTTCTCGGCCGAGGGGTTCATGACCGAGGTGTGGCAGGAGTGGGTGGGGCAGATGCCCCAGGAGGCGCTGGACGAGCTGGAGCCGTACGGGGCGATCTGCCCGGGGCCGGCCGCGCCCGGAGCGCTCAAGGCCGCGCCTGAGGCCGTCGCCGACTGGCTCGCGGGCGAGCTGGCCGGCAAAGGGATGCCGCTGGGCCTGGTCGCCGCCGCCCGGGGCGCGGACGCGCTGGCGGTCATGGGCTGGCAGGGCGCGCTGCACCACAACGACTGGATGGTGCCCATGGCGGCCGTGGTGCGCAGCTGGGAGGACCGGTTCGGGGTCAGGGTGGTGAGCGTCGGCTTCAACACGCTGGACCTGAGCGTGGCGGCGCCGCCGGTCGATCCCGAGCACGCGTTGCACGTGGCGGCCGAGCACTGGGCGTTCTGCCCGGACAACGTCGTCCAGGGGCCCGGTGACCTCCAGGCCTACGCCGAGCAGATCATCGGCGGGCACGCCTGGTCGTTCTGGTGGGACTAGGGCCCGCAGGGGACCCGGCCGGCGGACCGGCCGGACCCGCGCTCGCGCCGGGGCGTGACCGTTTCAAGGGATGCAGGCCACGGCGCCGTAATTGCCCGATGAGCTGGGCAGATCGCTGCAGGCGATGTCATGGCCGTTCGGCTGCCAGTCCGGAACCCACACCAGCCCCGGCTCCACCAGCACCAGGCCGTCGAGCAACGCCTCAACCTCCTCCCGGGTGCGAATCGCGTGCCCCGGCAGCGTCATCGCCAGCAGGTCGTGAACGGCCGGCGACAACTCCGGGGGGATCGCGTCGAACGTGGTCTGCAGCAGCGACAGGTAGCTGCGTTCTGGCACCGCCTGCCGGATGCGTTTGATCACGTAGTGGAAGTACTCGTCGTCGTTCAGGCTGTGGGTGGACAGCAGCAGCACGGCCATGGGCCGGTCCCAGTCCAGGAACGTCTGCAGCACCCGGCCGTCGAGGAGGTCGTCGATCTCGCGTACGTCGCCCTCTACGACGCGTACGAGGTCGTTGACGGGCTCGATGGTCGCCCGCGCACCGGCGAGCACCATCGGGTCGTTCTCCACGTACACCACACGGGGAGCCGAGGCCAGGGCGTCGCGGGCGATGTCGTGCAACTGCCTGCCGGCCGGCAGGCCGCTGGGCACACCACTCCCGACGATCACGAACTGGTCCACGCCCTCGGCCGCCAGATGACGGACCACACGGCACAAATAATGGAGCACGGCCCGCGCGGCCGTCGTCGCCAAGGGAGCGGTCAGGTCATAGCGGCGCACGACATCTCTGTCCGCCACGAAGTTGTTCTTCCCACCCGCGGCGGCATCGAGAACACGGGTGATCCTCGCTTGGGTCATGTCCAGCTTCGCCAAGTTTCGGATGGCACGCTGACGCATTGAGTGTTACCCCTTTCCCCTCGCCCACTATCTCGGGAAAAGCTGTCCTTTCGGACCCCACTCGATGACCCAGACCTTATGATCCTCGCTGGGCAGGGGATGACAACACGAAAAGCCATCAGTTTTAGGTATATGTGGGTAACCGCCCGATAGGAATAACGATCATCCCATAGGGGAAAGAGATCATTTTCCGAGGGAACGCGAAAGCCTTTCGCGATGGGAATTCAACACCTCGAAGGTCTCTTCGCGGGTGGACGTCGTCACCGACAACTTCGTGAACGCCTGGTGGTAGACCTCCACCGCGGCCGAGTCGGTGACCAGCTCGTCGGACTCGATGCCGTGGGCGCAGGCGATGTCGGGCTCGAACGCCTCGGCGAAGCGCCAGAGGGTGAAGGGGCCGGTGCGCGGCACGTAGGCGGGGTCGTCCATCGGCAGCACGTGCAGCGAGACGTTGGGCCGCTTGGCGTGCTCAAGGAGCCGGTCGAGCTGGCGGAGCTGGACGTGCGCGCCCACGATCGAGCGGGTCAGCACGCTCTCGTCGATCACCGCCCACACCACGACCCCGCCGTCGCCGGCCACGGCCTCCTGGCGGGCCAGGACGAGGGCGAGCGCCTCGTCGACCGTCTGCTGGCCGAGGATCGCGGGCCCGGCCACGGTGAGGGCGGCCCTGGCGTATTCCTCGGTCTGCAGCAGCGGCGGGACGAACTGGGTGTGGAAGGTGCGGATCACGGTGGCCCGCTGTTCGAGCGCGTAGGCGGTGGCCAGCCAGACGGGCACCGAGCTCGCGTCGTACCAGGCGGCCTCGCGCTCGCCCCTGGCCAGCGACAACACGTATTCGCGGATGGGCGGGGCGGCGACGCCGTAGACGGTGAGCAGCCGCTCGACGGTGATGGGCGCGGGCGCCAGGCGGCCCTCCTCGATGGCGGGGATCGCGGCGGCCCCCTTGCCGACCGCCGTCTCCACCTGCTCGACGGAGAACTGGGCGCCCAGCCGCAGGCCGTGCAGCCGCTTGCCGAGCGCCCTGCGCTGCGGGCCGCTCAGCGGCGTGGCCGCGTCCGGGATGCCGGAGGTGGGCTCGGGCTCGTCGGGCAGGCCCTCGGCCCGGCGGGCGAGCTCCATCACGCCGCGCAGGACGGCCAGCGAGCCCTCGGACAGGCCCGAGGCGGACAGGCCGATCGTGGCCGCCCGCAACTGGAGGTCCTCGACCGCGCCCGACTCCAGGAAGTCGTCGCCGACCAGCCAGCCGACGCTCACCTGCAGGCAGGAGGCCAGCGCGCGGAGCACCTGGAGCGTCGGGTTGGTCTGCTTGCCGGTGCGCAACTGGCTGACGTAGGCACGGGTGATCGGGATGCCGGCCTCCGTCAGCGCGGAGGCGACCTGCGCGCCGGTGAAGCCGCGCTTGCTGAGCGCGAGATCGAGCCGTTCGGCGAAGTTCGCCACGGCACACCTCCTACGGACCATGAACGTTTCCAGCGTAAGGGACGCGAGCCCGCACTGTCCCTGCCATGCGGGCAACCTCTGCCGCGCAGGCAGGTAACAACTTATGCGCAAACTGTCAGTTGACATAGCCCTCTCCATAAGCGGACTATCGACGTGTGTGGTAACTGAGGCTTAACAGCCGGATGATGTGGCCGCAGCCGGCGGTCCCGCCACAGGGGCGCGCTCCGCGCTTCCGGTTCTGGAGAGTTCCCGCAAGGAGGTGGCCGGACGTGACCATGGATTCCTCGGGCAGTTCCTGGTTCTCCGACGAGCCCGCTTCCTGCGGGCAGGAGCAGGTGGTCCAGCGCATCTGCGCACGGGTCGCCGGGCCGATCGCCGGCGCCGGCGTGCACGTCGCGGGCCTGCCGCTCGGCGGTCTCCAGGTCTGGCTCGACACCCCTCGTCACCGCTGGCGTTTCCACCACCGGATGGCCCGCGAGTTGCGGCTGGCCGGCTGGCACACGGAGACGGGACCTGATCGGCTGCTGTTGCTCGGGTGGAGTGCGGTCTGCCTGAGCCACCGTGCCAGGATGCTGAGCGCGGCCCTGGCGGGACGGCTGGCCGACGTCGACAGGACGGCGTTCATGGCCGTCATGATCGCCACCCGGTTGTGTCACGAGGGGTTCCCGGACGAGGAACTTCCGGCCGAGGTGGAAGCTCGCTGCGGCGACGCGCTGCGCTGGCCCGCCCGGCTGGCCGATCTCGACGGCTTCGAACGCAGGTCGTCGCTGGAGCCACTGCGGCTCAGACTGGCCCAGGTGGCCGGGCTCGAGGCCAAGGTGAGCCGTCGCTGCGGCGAGCACCTCGCACTCGCCTCCAAAGTCGCGCGTACGGTGGCCGGTGGTGCGGTGCCGGCCGATGCACGCGTGTCAGGGACGCGGGTCTCCGCGCAGGGGACCGGGCTGACGGAGCGCATGGTCTGCGTCAGCGTCCCCAACATGGCGATGAGCGCGGGGACTTCGCGATGACCCTGACGCCCCTTCGCGAACACCGGGCCGCACCGGCCCCGGCGGCCGGGCCACGGCCCGTCGCCGGCGGCGGCGCGGTGGTGGTGCGCGTGATCGGGGCGGATCCACCCGGCAGGCCGAGCGGGCGCACGCTCGGGCTTGCCTTCGCCTGCCTGGGCGCGGCGACGGTCATCACGACCGCGTCCTGGCAGGCCCTCATGCCGGCGTTGCCATCAGATGGCGGGCGGCGGCCGGCCGAGTACGGCCGGCGCGGCCTGTCCGTCCCCTGCGCGGGACTGGTGGCGGCGCTGTTGGCGCTGGCCCCGGCGCTTCCCAACCCCCCCGGCACCGTTCGGCACGTGCCCGACATAGTCGGCTCGGTGCTGCTGGCCAGCGCGGTAGCGGCTGGCGTGCTGGCCATCTCAAGGGGTTGCGTCTGGGGTCGGCTCAACTCGCGTTCGCCGGGCCGCGCGGCCGCGTTCGCCGTGGCGCTGACGGGATCGCTCGCGATCTCACGTCCGCGTCGCGCGAGCGTTCCGCCGGTCCGGCGACGTAGCGGACTTCCACGGATGCCCGCTGAGCCGGCGTCCGAGCCCGCCTCCATGCCGCGGGCCGTTTCGCCCGCCTTGATGCCGCGGGCCGTTTCGCCCGCCTTGATGCCGCGGGCCGTTTCGCCCGACTTGACCGGCCCGGCTTCCGAGTCGCCGGCCTGTGATGAAGAGGAGTGATCATGCTGACCGACGAAGTGCGCAGGTCCGACCCGCACGAAGTGCCCACGCGCGGCGTGCGGCCCGGTGCGCCGGCGCCGTCCTGGGGCGAGGACCGGGACGACGTGCCGCCACCGGTGGCAGAGCCGGCGCGGACCGTGCACCGGTTGCGCCGGATCAGGCAGGTGTCCGTGCGGGCCATCCCCGACATCGACCAGGCGCTGCGGCATCCCGCCTCGTGAACCCCGCCTTCCCTCGCTGGAGGAGACCCATGCGCACCGTCACCGCACCCGCTCGTCACGGGGGTGCGCCATGAGCCGCGGCAGGGTGGGCGTGATCGTGGCCCCCGCGAACCCGTCGGCGGAGCCCGAACTGACCCGGCTGTTCGGCTCACGCGCCGACATGCACGTCACCCGTTTCCCCGTACCCCATGGGCTCCCCCTGTCCGAACGGCTGGAGAGCTACAACAGGGCGCTGCCCGCGATGCTCCGCGCGTTCGACGGCCTGCCGTTGCGCGCGATGGTCATGGCCTGCAGTGAGCCCCGCTACCTGCTCGGCCCCGACGAGGACCGCGGCCAGTGCGCCGAGCTGACCTCCGCGACCGGGGTGCCGTTCGCCTCGGCCACCCAGGCCACCCGCGAGGCGCTGGAGCACGTGGGCGTGGGCGATCTCGTGCTCATCTCGCCGTACCAGCCGTGGCTGACGGAGCTGGCCGAGCGGTTCTGGAAGACGGCCGGCCTGAACGTCACCCAGGTGGTGCAGGTCAGGGCCAAGGAGGGCTACTCGTCCTACCAGGTCACCCCGGCCGAGCTGATCCACCAGGTCGAGCTGGCGGAGCCGCCCGACGACGCGGTGCTGCTGTTCACCGGCACCGGCATGGCCACCCTCCCCGTGCTCGGCCCTCTCAGCACCGGCACCGACCGGATGTTGCTGACCTCGAACCTCTGCACGGCCTGGTGGGCCCTGTCGCGGGCCGTCGGGGAGCACGTGACGCTCAGCCGCGTGCCCTACCGCCGCCCCATGGCCGCCCAAGGGAGGCGCCCGGCATGAACGGCGTCATCGTCGTCGGAGCGGGACCCGCCGGGCTGACCGCGGCGCTCTCGCTCGCCAGGGCGGGGGTCCCCGTCACGGTGCTGGAGCGCGACAGCGAGCTCAACCGCCAGTCGCGGGCCTGCACGTTCCATCCGGCCACGCTCGACCTGCTCGACGACCTCGGCGTGGCCTCCCGGCTCGTCGCCGAGGGCCGCGTGGTGGACCGGGTGCAGTGGCGCGACCGGTCGGGGATCGTGCTGGCCGAGATGGGCATGAACCGGCTGGACGGCCTGACCAAGCATCCGTTCAGGATCCACGCGGACCAGACCGCGCTCACCCCGCTGCTCCTGTCGGCCTTGAACGTCTACCCGGACGTCGACGTACGGTTCGGCACGCACGTGGACGGCGTGGCGGAAGGCGGCACAGGGATCCGGGTCCGCGTCGGCCACACCTGGACGCGGGCCCGGTACATGATCGCCGCCGACGGCGCGCACAGCACGGTACGGGGCTCGCTGGGGCTGCCGTTCCCCCGGTCGGCCTATCCGACACAGGCGCTGCGGGTGTTCACCGACTCGCCGCTCGACCGGCTGCTGCCGAGCATGGCGCCGCTGACGTACGTACGGGATGTGCAGCAGTCGTGCACGCTGCTCGGGCTGCCCGACCACTGGCGGATCATCTTCAAGATCCCCTGCGACGCGAACGAGCCGCTGTCCCCGTCGAACCTGTCCCTGCTGATCCGCCGGACCCTGCCGGGGGCCAGCGAGCCGATCCACGTGACGGGCGCCGACCGGTTCGGGTTGTCCAGGGGCGTGCTGACGTCCTACCGGTGCGGCCGGGTGCTGTTCGTGGGCGACGCGGCGCATCTGACCTCGACGGTCGGCGGGCTCAACATGAACGCGGGCATCCACGACGCGGCCGAGGCCGGCCAGGTGCTCGCGGCCGTGCTCGGCGGCTTCGCCCCGCCCGCGGCGCTGGAGGCGTGGGCCTGGCGGCGGCGTTCGGTGCTGCTGCACCGGGTGATCCCGCGCGGTGAGACCCGGCTGGCGGGCGTCCGCGAACGTGACAACGCCCGGCTCGCGGCGGCCATGGCCGGTCTGCGGGCCATCGCCGGGGATCCCGAGGCGACCCGCGCCTACCTGGCGCAGGCGTCCCTGCTGGACACCGTTCCTGGCAAGGGCTGACAGATCCGTAGTCGATCGAGGAGGTGAGACGGATGTGGCGAACCCTGTCCGACGACGCTCGCCAAGCCATTCGTGACCTGTGCGACAAGCACGGAGCCCGCCTCTACGACTATTGCCGCACCGAGCTCGCCGCCGGCGACGCCGAGCAGGCGGTGGCCGGCGCCGTGCTGACGGCGCACCTGTACGGTGACCGGGTCGTGGACCCGGCCCTGCGCCGGCCCTGGTTGTACGCCGTGGCCCGCGCGCACCGCGCGGTCGTCGCCAAGCCCGCGAGCATCGGCTCCTGGTCCCGCCCAGGACGCATGTCGGAGCTGCTGCCCGAGGCCCTGCTGTCCCTGCAGCGCCCGCAGCGGGAGCTGCTCGACCTGTCCGTCCGCCACGGGCTCGCCGACCCGGAGCTGGCCGCGCTCTTCGAGCTGGGCGAGGACGAGGTCCGCGTCCTCGTCACCGAGGCCGCCGCCGGCCTGGAGGAGTGGTTCGCCGCGATCATCGCCGCGCGCGGCCGCGACGGGTGCTCCGAACTGACGGCCAAGATGGCGGAGTGGGTCACCGCCCCCGGCCGCCGGGCCAGGGCCAGGATCGGCCGGCACATCCAGTCCTGTGCGACCTGCCGGGCCGCGCCCAGGACCATGACGGCGGGCGCGCTGCTGCGCCGCCTGCCGATCACCACCCTGCCCGGCACACTGCCGGGCCGGCTGGCGTCTGCGCAGCCGCTGCCCGGCGAAGGACCACTCTGGCGGGCGGACGGCTTTCCTGTGCAGGCCCGCACACTGGTGGAGGCGGGCTCTTCCCCGCCTTCGCCGGACGCCGACGCCACGCCCTCCCCCCCGGTCGCCGGCCCCACGACGGCGACCCCGGGAAAGCCCTGGTCGGCGGCGGGCGCGGCTGCCGCCGACCAGGAGCCCCCGCCGGCCCATCCGCCCGCCGCCGCGGCTCGCGGGCGGCATCCGTTCACGCCGCCCAGCCGTACGCGGGCCTTCCGCGGCGGCGCGTACGGCGACAAGCTGGTCTTCAGCGCCGTCACCAAGGGCGAGAGCAACGGGACGCACAACAGCGGGGCGATCGTCCGCTACGGCGGCATCACCCTCAACGGCGAGCTGGCCGAGCTGCGCGGTGCCGGGCCGCAGTTGCAGGAGTTCTGGCGGGACCGGCCGGACGAGGACGACGATCCCGAGGCCGGCGCGCCGATCAGGGCCGTGTCCAGGCTCGCGCTGATCCTCGGGGTGGGGCTGCTGGCGGCCGGGCTGGTCTGGGCCGTCCTGAACGCCCGCCAGCACCCCGCCACGCTCACCAAGGCCGCCGCGCAGACGAGCGTGCTGCTGGAGGAGCCGGCCCGCCGGGTGGCCGCGGCCACCGTGCCGACCGCGTCCGCCGAATCGCGGCTGACGAGCGTGGCCAGGAAGGCCGAGCTGCCCAGGCCGGCGGCGCCGGTGGCCAGGTTGTCGCCGTCGTCGGTGTGGCTGGGCTCGGGGCGTACCGGATCGTTCGCGTTGTCGTGCACGGGGAGCTGCGAGGTCACCTCGGCCACCGGCACGGACGGCATCGCGGTGTCCGGCACGTCCTTCAGGGTGCGGGCGCCGGTCACGCGGTCCGGCTGTTCGGAGCGGGAAGGCGTGGAGCGCGGCCGGATCACCGTGCGGTGGGCCGGCCGGACCACCGGCGACGGCACCCGCACCGGCGGCAGCACCGCCGGGACGGGCACCCTGACCCTGGCCGTGGCCTGGACGACGGTCGCGGACGACCGGGACGCGCGCCGCGTCTGCGAGTGAGGGCCTTGGGCCCGGACCGGGCCCAAGGCGGTCATCCGGCTAGAAGAAGGTGAACTCGGGCTCGGGCTGCGGCAGGGTCACCTCCGCCGGTCCGTTGAACCGCGCGGTGTCCTGCGGCACCTCGGTCAGCGGCGTGCCCAGGACGAACGGGACGACGATGCTGCTCCTGGCCAGGTCTATGGTGACGTTCGCGCCGGTGCCGGTCTCGCCGGTGTAGGTGGTGTCGGTGCCCGCGACCACGAGACCGATCCGGTGGCCCTTCTTGAACGTGTAGTCCTGCGGCAGCGTCAGCCACTTCACCGTGCCGTACGTGCCGGCGGGCAGCGGCTTGGCCTGGCTGAGCGAGTCGCGGTTCTGCACGTCGATCCAGCCGCGGGCGACGATCTCCAGCGGGCGGGTGGCCGTGTTGGTGACCACCTTGCGGTAGCAGGCGTCGTCGGCCGCGGTGCTCTCGCCGTGGCAGTCCTCCTCGGCGAGCGTGGTGATGCCCTGGCCGCGCCGCCAGTCGACGCGGGTGTCGTCGCCGAAGTCGACGAGCAGGGCGGTCAGGTTGGCGGTGGGCTTGTCCAGCTTGACCCGCAGGTCCGCGGTGGGCGTGCCGGACAGCCGCAGGTCGAGCGGGAGGGCGCCCGTGGTGAACGCCACCCGTCCCGGGTTGGCCGTGCCGACGTCCGCCGTCATGTCGGTCTCCGACAGGGCGACGTCGGTGAACGTCGCGGTGGCGTTCCTGGCGGCGGGCTTGAGGCCGAGCGAGCCGTCGGCCGCCGGGCGCAGCGCCGCCTTGAGCGCGAACGGGGCCGGCCAGTCGCGCTGGGTGATCCAGCGGGCCGGGCCGATCTCGACGTCGGCGCGGGGCTCCTGCGTGATCCCGTTCCGCACGCCGTGCAGGTAGTGGTCGAACCAGCGGTGCAGGGTGTCGACCCACAGGTCACGGCGGCCCTCGAAGTCGAACGGGTCCACGTGCTGGGTCTGGCCGACCCAGATCTTCCGCGCCACGTTCCGGTCGGCCAGGGCCTTCCACCAGGCGGAGAAGTTGTCGGGCCGGACATTGAGGTCGTTGACCGTGTGCACGACGAACACGCTGGCCTTGACCTTGGAGGCGTCGCCGAGCAGGCCCTTGATGTAGTCGCGTTCGGCCCAGAACGGGTTGTGGTTACCCGTGTCGTCGCCGTCCTCGGCGTCCATCTTGTCCCGTACGGGCTGGCACTTGGCCTCGGGGTCGGTGTCGACGTAGTTGGCCAGCCAGGAGGCGTAGTCGTAGTTGTAGATCACGCCGTTGGAGCGCTGGTACTTGTACCAGGAGCTGATGGCCGAGATCGGCACGATGGTCTTGAGGCCCTCGACGCCGGTGGCGGCGACGGCGTTGGCCAGGGTGCCGTCGTACGACTTGCCGATCATCGCGGACTTGCCGGTCGTCCAGTCGGCCACCGCCGGGGTGCCGTCGGCCTTGACCGCCTTGGCCCGGCCGTTCAGCCAGTCGATGACGGCTTTGCCGCCCAGCACGTCGGCCTTGCCGCCGATGTCGGGGCAGCCGTCCGAGCGGGTGGTGCCGAGCATGTCGACGTTGAGGACGGCGTAGCCTCGGGGGACGAAGTAGTTGTCGTAGAAGAGCGGAAATTTCGTGACATTTCCGGCGGCGTCGTACACCTTCCGCTCGGCCTCGTTGCCGCGGCCCGAATTGTCGTAGTACGGGCTCTCGTCGATGATCACCGGGACCTTGAGCCCGGGGCCGGACTCCTTGGGCCTGATGATGTCGACCCGTACCTTGTCGAGCGTGCCGTCGAGGTCGCTGTCCACGGTGGACTCGACGTAGACGTGTTCGCGGACGGCGTCCGCGTAGGAGAAGACCGGCTGTGTGCGGCCGTTCTGGATGCTGACCCTGGGTTCGGCCGTGGCCTGGGCCGGGGTGGCGATCGCCAGGGTGAGGGCGACGGCGAAGAGGGCTGGGCGTAAGGGTGACACGCGTGTCCTCCGAGACTTATAGCGAAATAATGCGCAATCTCCCAGACCGCTCCGAAGCTGGCAAGATCCTGCGTATGGATGTTCGGGATCGGGTTCTGGGTTGCCTCCTCGGGGGCGCGATCGGTGACGCGCTGGGAGCGCCCATCGAGTTCCAGTCGCTGCGGGAGATCCGCAGGGAGCACGGGGCGGCTGGCATCACTGGATATGTCGCGACTTGGCAAGGTAAAACCGGCCTTATCACCGACGACACCCAGATGACCCTCTTCACCGCCGAGGGCCTGATCCACGCCCGCGCCGATCACGGTAGCGGACGGCTCGGCGAGGATGCGGGTGGCGCGCGGGAGGCCCGTTCCGGCGAGGCGGGGCCGGCGACGTACCGGTCGGTGCGGGCGGCGTACCTGCGCTGGTTCGACACGCAGAATTACCACACTCCCCCGGCCGAGGACCTCCCGCACCGCACGGGGTGGCTGCGGCAGGAGGGCTGGCTGTACGCGCGGCGCGCCCCCGGCAACACCTGCCTGTCGGGTTTGCACCGGCCGTTCCCCGGGCCGTCCGCGCTGGGCGAGCCGGGACCGGTGAACGCGCACTCGAAGGGCTGCGGCACGGTCATGCGCTCGGCCCCGTTCGGCCTGGCCGCCGCCCCCGGAACACCGCCCGGGAACGGAGCCGCCCTGGACGCCGGGACCTGGAGCGGGCCGGCCGATCCCCGGGCGGCGTTCGAGCTGGCGGCGGTGTGCGCGCAGATCACTCACGGTCACCCGACCGGCTACCTGGCCGCCGGCGCGTTCGCGGCGATCACCGCGTACCTGATGGCGGGCCAGTCGCTGGAGCCCGCCGTCCACCACACCCTGGGCCTGCTGGCCGGCTGTCCGGCGCACGACGAGACCACCGCCGCCCTGCGCGCCGCCGTGGCACTGGCGGCGGAAGGCGACCCCTCGCCGGAGCGGGTGGAGACGCTGGGCGGCGCCTGGGTGGCCGAGGAGGCCCTGGCCATCGGCGTGTACTGCGCCCTGGCCGAGCCCTTGGTGGACCGCGCCCTGCTGCTCTCGGTCAACCACTCGGGCGACAGCGACTCGACCGGCTCGGTGTGCGGCAACCTGCTGGGCACCCTCCACGGCGCCGCCGCCCTGCCCACCGCCTGGCTGCGCCCGCTGGAGGGCCGCGCCACGATCGAACGCGTCGCCGCCGAACTGTCCTGACCCCCGCCCCGACCCGACCCGACCCGCTGACCCGGGCGCGATCGTGACGTCCGGCCACAGAACCGGCAGCGCCGCAATTGTTACCCGCGGGCTTGCCCGCATGACCTCCGGTCGGCGTCCCGCCAGCGTCTAGGCTTGCCTTCTCCAGCCGGATGAGAAGAGGGTGCATGCGAAACGTCGCTCGGACCTCGCTCGTGGACGCCGCCATCGACGAACTCCGCCGGGAGATCGCCGACGGCGTGTGGCCGGTCGGCACGAAGATCCCGTCCGAGAGCCAGCTCGCCCAGAGCCTGGGCATGAGCCGGTTGTCCGTGCGCGAGGCGGTGCGCGTCCTGGCCCATGCCGGGCTGCTGCACACCCGGCAGGGTGACGGCACCTACGTCACCGCCACGGACGAGTCCAAGGTCGCGCTGCGCCGCCGCCTCGACACGGCGGCCGCCATGGACATCATCGACGTACGCCGCGGGCTCGACCTCGTGGCGGCCAGACTGGCGGCGGGCCGGCGCACGGAGGAGGACCTGGCGGCGATGCGCGAGACGCTGGCCCGCAGGAACGCCGCCGGGCGCGCGGGCGACCTCGACCGGTTCGCCGACGCGGACGTCGACTTCCACCTGCACGTGGCGGACGCGGCGCACAACGTGCTGCTCGGCGACCTCTACCGCAGCATGAGCGACGCGCTGCGCGACAGCGTCAGGGATCAGGAGCAGGCGGCCCTGGATCCGGACAGCTCCCACGAGGACCTGATGCGGGCGATCGAGGCGGGGGACGTGGCCGGGGCGGTGGCGGTCTCGGTCGCCATCCTCGACCAGCAGGAACGCGACCTCTGACCGCACCGGATCGGCCGGCCGGCCACTCCCCGGAACGGAGTGCGACATTTCCCGATAGGGCGCGCACAATGGAGGCGCGCACCGGGAAAGCGCGCACCGGGCGAGCCATTCGGGGCGAAAGGAGGAGGCTGACGCCGTGTCCGCCGCCGGACGCGAATATCTGACCGCGATGCTGGACGTGCTCGTCTACGAGAACGTATTGATCGCGTGGCGACAGTTGCCCAGCGGATACCTGATCGTCTCGCACGAGGGCGAGGAGATCAGGCTGACCGCCCCGCAGGCCGAGATGTGGACGCAGGGCGCCTTCGCCGTCTACCTGGCGCTGGTCGATCAGCGCCGCATCACGCCCCGCATCCCCGGCGACACCACGCAGCACTAGACACCACGCGTCACGATCGGACGAGCCGGGCGATGGCGTCGGCCGCCTCCTTGATCTTGGCGTCGGCCTCGTCTCCGCCCTTGCGCGCCGCATCCGCCACGCAGTGCGCCATGTGCTCCTCCAGCAGGCCGAGCGCGAACGACTGCAGCGCGCTCGTCGCCGCCGACACCTGGGTCAGGATGTCGATGCAGTATTGATCGTCCTCGACCATGCGCTGGAGCCCGCGCGCCTGACCCTCGACCCGGCGCAACCGCCGGAGGTGCTCCTGTTTGTCGTCGGTGTATCCGGCCATCTCCGTGGTCCTTCCACTCGCCACACCGACGGCAACATTATACCCCCCTACCGTATTTCACCAGAGAAAGCCGTCAGCCCGCCTGGTTGTTCATGAACTGCGAGATCTTCCACTCGCCGCCCTCCCGCGCGAGCACGAACAGCTCACGGTAGGTGTCCTCGCCCATCTTGCTGGTCGTGCGGACGATGGAGCTGTCGCTGCCGAGCGTCTGCGAGTCGTCGACGGTGTGCGTGGCCTGCGCCTGCTCGTTGGAGCCCTTGAGCTGCTCCTGGAACAGGGTCTTGATCGGCGCGGCGCCCTCCGCCGTGGCCTCCCCGTCCATCGCGACCACGGCGTCGGGCGTGAACAAGCTGGCGACCTGGTCCACGTTGCCCGACTTCAGGGCGTTGAAGTAGCTCTGGACGACCGCCTGCGCCTGGCCGCCGGCCCCGCCCGTTCCCGTGTCGGACGGGGACGGCGACATGGTGTCCGTGCCCGTCTCCTCTGGCGACATGGACTCGACGTCCGTGGGGGTGGCCGGGCTCGCCGCCCCCTTCATCGCTTGGGTGTTGTCGCTCCCGGAGGAGCAGCCCGCGATGAGGACGGCGGGAACGATCGCGGCCAGCAGGAGTGCCCTGCACTGAGAAATCTTGCTCATGACCGCTGTGATGCCCGCGCCGGACATGGGCGAATGCCTGGTTTATACAGTCCGGACGACGCCTTTACCTGCTTTCGGCATTAGTGCCGGTATTACTCACGGTAACGCTTAACAGAAATGAGGGAGACCGTTCAGTGCCGCGATCGTTGCCGCATCGAGACCAGGATTCACGTACTCGCGGATAGCGTCCGTCCAGTGCCGCGAATCCTGGCGAATCCCGAACCCCTCCCCCAGCGTGACGACGCCGAGCGCTGCGACGATCTCGATTCCGGACGGCGGTGCGTGCTGCCAGCGGCCCATCGGAGCCCACACGTCTATCCACCGGCGGAGATCGTCAGGTAGCGCCCGGCGATGAACCCCGCTAGACGACGCTGACCTCCACGCCCCCGTCGGCCACCCGCACCGGAAAGATCGGCACCCGGACCCCGTCCTCGTCCAGGCACAGCCCGGACACCAGCGAGAACACCTGCTTGTGCAGCGGCGAGGCCACGGTCGGCTCGCCCCTCCTGGTGCCGACGATGCCGCGCGAGAGCACGTACGCCCCGCTGAACGGGTCGAGGTTGCCCAGCGCGTGCAGGGTGCCGTCGTAGGTGCGGAACACGGCCACCTGCACGTCCCGCACCAGGGCGCAGACGCCGCGCTCCGGCGGCAGGGCGTCGAAGTCGCAGATCCGGGTCCAGGCCATCACGCCATCACCGGCTTGATCTGGCCGCGCTCGGTGCCGAACACGATGGACGGGTCGGGCACGCCGGGCGCGTTGACGAAGCTGACGAAACGGCTCAGCTTCGCCGGGTCGTCCAGCGTGGCCTGCCACTCGTCGGCGTACGTGCTGGTGTGCTGCCGCATCTGCTCGTCCAGGTCGGCGCAGATGCCGAGCGAGTCTTCCATGATCACCTCGCGGAGGTAGTCGAGGCCGCCGTCGAGCGACTCGAGCCAGGCGGCGGTGCGCTGCAGGCGGTCCGCCGTGCGGATGTAGAACATGAGGAACCTGTCGATGGTCCGGATCAGCTCATCGGTGCTCAGGTCCTTCGCCAGCAGGTCGGCGTGGCGGGGCTTGAAGCCGCCGTTGCCGCCGACGTAGAGGTTCCAGCCCTGCTCGGTGGCGATGATGCCGAAGTCCTTCGACCTGGCCTCGGCGCACTCGCGGGCGCAGCCGGAGACGGCCGACTTGAGCTTGTGCGGCGAGCGCAGGCCGCGGTAGCGCAGCTCCAGCTCGATGGCCATGCCGACCGAGTCCTGTACGCCGTAGCGGCACCAGGTCGAGCCCACGCACGACTTCACCGTGCGCAGCGACTTGCCGTAGGCGTGCCCGGACTCGAACCCGGCCTCCACCAGCCGCCGCCAGATCTCGGGCAGCTGGTCGACGCGCGCCCCGAACAGGTCGATCCGCTGCCCACCGGTGATCTTCGTGTACAACCCGAAGTCGCGGGCCACCTCGCCGATCACGATGAGCTTGTCCGGCGTGATCTCGCCGCCGGGGATGCGCGGGACGACCGAGTAGGTGCCGTTCTTCTGGATGTTGGCCAGAAAGGCGTCGTTGGTGTCCTGCAGCGTCGCCCGCTCGCCTTCGAGCACGTGCCCGTTGTGCAGCGAGGCCAGGATCGAGGCCACCACCGGCTTGCAGATGTCGCAGCCCCTGCCCTGCCCGTGCTCGGTGATGAGCTGGGAGAACGTGCTGATCTCGCGGACGCGGACGATGTCGAACAACTCGGCCCGCGAGTACGTGAAGTGCTCGCACAGCGCCTTGCTGACCTCGACCCCCGACTTCTCCAGAAGCTGCTTGAGCATCGGCACGCAGCTTCCGCAGGTCGTCCCGGCCCGGGTGCACGCCTTGATCCCCGGCACGTCGGTGACGCCCTTGTCGGCGACGGCCGTGCGGATGTCACCGGCGCACACGTTGTTGCACGAGCACACCTGCGCGTCGTCCGGCAGGTCGAGACTGGCCCCGGCCCCGCTGAAGAGCAGGTCCGACGGCGAGGCGGGCAGCTCCTTGCCCACGAAGGGCCGGAGCGACGTGTACGGCGAGGCGTCGCCCACGCAGATGCCGCCGAGCAGGGTCCGCGCGTCGTCGCTGATGAACAGCCGCTTGTAGACGCCGCTCACCGGGTCCATGTAGGTGACGTCGAGCGCCCCCTCCATCGCCCCGAACTGGGCCACCTCGACCCCGAGCAGCTTGAGCTTGGTGGACATGTCGGCGCCCTCGAACACCGACGAGCCGCCCATGATGCGGTCGGCGGCCACCTCGGCCATCGTGTTGCACGGCCCGACGAGCCCGTAGACCATGTTCCCGGCCAGGGCGCACTCGCCGACGGCGTAGATGGCGGGATCGGAGGTGCGCATCGCGGAGTCCACCACGATGCCGCCGCGCGGGCCCACCTCCAGCCCGGACGACCTGGCCAGCTCGTCGCGCGGCCTGATGCCCGCCGAGAACACCACGACCTGCGCGTCCAGCAGCGTCCCGTCGGGCTTGAGCAGCCCGGTGACCTGACCGGCGGAGTCGGTGACGATCTCCTGGACGCCCGAGCCCGCGTGCACGCGCAGCCCGAGGCTCTCGATGTGGGATTTCAGCACCGAGCCGCCGCCCTCGTCGACCTGCCGCGGCATCAGCCAGGGGCTCATCTCGACGATGTGCGCCTTCAGCCCGAGCGCCCGCAGCGCGTCGGCGGCCTCCAGGCCGAGCAGCCCGCCGCCGACGACGACGCCCTCGGCGGCGTCCTTGGCGGCCACCCTGATGGCGTCCAGGTCGTCGATGGTCCGGTAGACGTAGGCGTGCTCGGCCCCCGGCACCGGCGGCACGAACGGCGCGGACCCGGTGGCCAGCACGAGCACGTCATAGGGCTCGTGCCGGCCGTCGGCGGTGGTGACGGTGCGCGCGTCCCTGTCGATGCCGGTGACCCGGCTGTTGAGCCTCGTCACGACCCCCGAGGGCACCGGGTAGGTGAGGTCCTCGATGGTGGTGCCCGACAGATAGGAGGTCAGCGCCACCCGGTCGTAGGCCGGGCGCGGCTCCTCGCCGATCACCGTGATCCGGCCCTCGAAACCCTGGCCGGCCAGGGTCTCGACGAGCCGGTGGGCCGTCGGCCCATACCCTACGACGACGATCCTGTTCATACGGAGATCCCTTCCTGCTCGCACAGCCAGCCGACGATGCCCTCCACGGCGTCGTGGCAGGTCCCGCATCCGGTCGTGGCCCTGGTCGCGGCCGCCACTCCGGCCACGTCCCGCGCCCCTGCCTCCCAGCACGCCCTGATCTGGCCCTTGGTCACGTTGTTGCACTGGCAGACCTTGGCCGCGTCGGGCATCAGCACCGGGCTGTCGGCCACGGGAGCCGACGACAGCCCGGGGAACAGCAGCCCGGCCCGGTCTCCCGGCACCGGCCCGCCCCGGTCGAAGAGCTGGGTGAGCGTGCCGACGGCGTCGCTCTCGCCCAGCAGGATCGCGCCGACCAGCCGGCCGTCGCGGATGACGAGCTTGCGGTAGGTGCCCCGGGCCCGGTGGCTGAAGCGCACCACCTCGGCGTGCTCCTCCGAGAGCTGGGTCTCGCCCATCGCGGCCAGCTCGACGCTCTTGGCCTTGAGCCTGGTGACGAGCCTGGAGCCGCGGTAGCGGGCCTTGCCGCCGGTGATCACGTCGGCGGCCACGGAGGCCTGCTCCCAGGCGGGGGCGACCAGGCCGTAGACGGTGCCGTCGTGCTCGGCGCACTCGCCGATGGCGAAGATCGACGGGTCGTCGGTGCGCAGCTCGTCGTCCACGACGACGCCGCGCCGCACCTCCAGGCCCGCGTCGGCGGCGAGCCCGGTGACCGGGCGGACGCCGCAGGCCAGCACGACCAGGTCGGCCTCGACGAGCTCGCCGCCGGCCAGCCGGACGCCGTCGGCGCCGACGGACCCGGCGCTCACGCCGGTGCGGATCTCGACGCCGAGCCCGGTCAGCGTCTCCCCCAGCACCTCGCCGGCCTCGACGTCGAGCTGACGCTCCATCAGGTGCCCGGCCAGGTGCAGCAGCGTGACGGGCAGGCCGCGCCCGGCCAGGCCGCGGGCCGCCTCGATGCCGAGCAGGCCGCCGCCGACGACGACGGCCCTGCGGGCCTGGCCGGCGGCCGCGCTGATGGCCTCGCAGTCGTCGAGCGTGCGGAACGGGATGGCCAGCTCCACCCCCGGGATCGGCGGCACGATGGCGTCGCTGCCGGTGGCCAGGACCAGCAGGTCGTACGGCTCGCGCCGGCCGTCCTCGGTGACCACGTGCCGGGTCTCCCTGTCGATGTGCGCCACCGGGCTGCCGAAGACGGCCTCGACGTTGTGCGCGGCGTACCAGGCCGGGTCGACCAGCCGCGCCTGCTCGGGACGGGAGCTGCCGGCCAGCACGTTCGACAGCAGCACCCGGTTGTAGGGATGGCGGGACTCCGCGCCGAACACGGTGATCCTCATGTGCGGGTCCCTGGCGCGTATCTCGCTGACCAGCCGCGACCCGGCCATCCCGTTGCCCACGACGACGAGCCTCATGAATCCCTCTCCACCCTGACCGCGCAGACCTTGAACTCCGGCATCTTCGACGTCGGGTCGAGAGCCGGGTTGGTGAGCCGGTTGGCGCCCTCCCAGTGGAAGGGCATGAACACGGTGTCGCGCCTGATGGCGTCACTGATCCTGGCGACGGCCTTGCTCTCCCCCCGCCTGCTGCTGACGCGCACCATGTCTCCCGCGACGATGCCGAGCTGCTCGGCCAGATCGGGATGCAGCTCGACGAACGGCTCGGGGGCGGCCTGGACCAGCGCCGCGATCCTGCGGGTCTGAGCGCCGCTCTGGTAGTGGGCGAGCACCCGGCCGGTGCTCAGGTGGACGGGGTAGTCCTCGTCGATCTCCTCCGCCGGCGGCCGGTGCTGGACGGGCACGAATCTGGCGCGGCCGTCCGGGGTGGCGAAGGCGTCGAGGAACGGCCGCGGCGTCCCGGGGTGCCCCGGCTCGGGGCAGGGCCAGAAGACGCCGGTCTCGTTCACGATGCGCTCGTAGGTGATGCCGGAGTAGTCGGCCGGGCCGCCCGCGCTGGCGCGGCGCAGCTCGTCGAAGACCTCGGCGGGCTCGGTGGCGAAGCCGTGCCCGAGCCGCTCGGCGAGCCCGGCGATGACGTCGAGGTCGCTCCTGACGCCGTCGGGCGGCGCGACGGCCCGGTCGCGGAGCAGGACGCGGCCTTCGAGGTTCGTCATGGTGCCGCGCTCCTCGGCCCACTGCGTCACCGGGAACACCACGTCGGCCAGCGCGGCGGTCTCGGACATCACGAAGTCGCAGGTGACCAGCAGGTCGAGGGCGCCGATGCGCTCGGCGACGTGCTCGGCGGCGGGCGCCGAGATGACCGGGTTGGAGCCGAACACCAGCAGCGCCTTCGGCCCGTCCGGGGTGCCGAGGGCGTCGAGCAGCTCGTACGCCGACCGCCCAGGACCCGGCAGCGAGTCGGCGGGCACCCCCCACACGGCCGCCACGTGCTCGCGGGCCGCCGGATCGTCGATCTTGCGGTAGCCGGGCAGCTGGTCGGCCTTCTGGCCGTGCTCGCGGCCACCCTGCCCGTTGCCCTGCCCGGTCACGCAGCCGTAGCCGGAGCCGTACGTGCCGGGCAGGCCGAGCGCCAGCGCCAGGTTGACGAAGGCGGTGACGGTGTCGGTGCCCTTGGCGTGCTGCTCGGCGCCGCGCCCGGTCAGGATGTAGGCGTTGCCGGCCGCGGCCAGGGCTCTGACCGCCTGCCGCATCCGGTAGACGGGCACCCCGGTGATCCGCTCGACCCGTTCGGGCCACCAGGCCGACAACGAGGTGCGCACGTCCTCGAACCCGGTGGTGCGGGCCGCGACGTACGCCTCGTCCACGAGCTCGTCCGCGACCGCCAGGTGCAACATCCCGAGCGCGAGCGCCAGGTCGGTGCCGGGCGCGGGCTGCAGGTGCAGCCAGGCCAGCTTGGCCGTCGGGGTGCGCCGGGGGTCGATGACGATCAGGCGCGGCCCCGACAGGTGCCGCACGAACGGCGGCATGGTCTCGGCCACGTTCCCGCCGGCGAGCAGGACGACGTCGGCGTCGTCCAGGTCGGTGATCGGGAACGGCATGCCCCGGTCCATGCCGAACGCCCTGATGGCGGCGGCGGCGGCCGAGGACATGCAGAACCGGCCGTTGTAGTCGATCTGGCTGGTCCCGAGCGCGACCCTGGCGAACTTGCCCAGGGAGTACGCCTTCTCGTTGGTCAGCCCGCCCCCGCCGAACACGGCCACGGCGTCGGGGCCGTGCTCGGCGCGGATGGCGGACAGCCGGTAGGCCACGTAGTCGAGTGCCACGTCCCACTCCACGGGCTCCCCGTGCAGGAGCGGAGCGGTCAGGCGCGCGCCGTTGGTGAGCAGCTCGCCCGCCGTCCAGCCCTTCTGGCACAGAGCGCCCGAAGCGTTGGCGGGGATGTCGGTCCTGGGGCTGATGGCCGGCCCGGGACCGATCGTCATGCCGCACTGCAGGGCGCAGTAGGGGCAGTGCGTCTTCGTCGTCACGTCAGACCCGGGCATGGGCGAGGCTCGCCACGACGGAGACGCCGACCTTGCGCGTGTAGCACGCCCACGTGAGCCCGCAGCAGGCCACGTAGAACACCGCGAAGGTGAGGAAGGCGGGAGCGGGGGTGCCGGCCGCGGCGAACGACATGCCGAACGCCCGGTTGATGAGGAAGCCGCCGAGTGCTCCGACGGCCGAGATGATGCCGATGGCCGCCGACGCCTGGCGCTTGCCGTACATCAGGGCCTCCTCGCTCTCGCCGCGCTCCGCCACGGCCTTGGCCTGGAAGATGGCGGGGATCATCCGGTACGTCGAGCCGTTGCCGATGCCGGCGGTCAGGAAGAGCACCTGGAAGGACAGGAAGAAGAGCCAGAAGTTGCCCGAGCCGCTGGCCGCCCAGACCAGCACCACGCCGCCGCCCATCGCGGCGAAGTTCCACAGCGTGACGGGGGCGCCGCCGAGCTTGTCGGCCAGCCAGCCGCCCACCGGCCTGATCAGCGACCCGACCAGCGGCCCGACGAAGGCCACCACGGCGAACGGGGCCGCCGGGAACAGGCTCTTGCTCAGCAGCGGGAAGGCGGTGGAGTAGCCGATGAACGAGCCGAACGTGCCGATGTACAGGAACGACATGATCCAGGTCTGGGCCTTGCCCGCCACCGCGAGCTGCTCGCGCGGGTCGGCCTTGGCGCTGGTCAGGTTGTCCATGAAGAACCAGGCGCAACCGGCGGCCACGACGATGAACGGGATCCAGAACCAGCCCGCGGCGGCCAGCCCCAGCGAGCCGATCACCAGCGGCATCACGAGCTGGACCGAGCTGACGCCGACGTTGCCGCCGGCGGCGTTCAGTCCCAGCGCGACGCCCTGCTTGTGGCGGGGGAAGAAGTAGGTGATGTTGGCCATGCTGGAGGCGAAGTTCCCGCCGCCGACCCCGGCCAGCGCCGCGATCAGCAGGAACAACCAGTAGGGCGTCTCAGGGTTGTTCACCGTGATGCCGAGGAGCACGGCGGGGATCAGCAACAACAACGCGCTGACCACGGTGAAGTTGCGCCCGCCGAATCGGGCGGGGCCGAAGGTGTAGGGCACCCGCAACACCGCGCCGATCAGGTTCGGCAGCGCGACCAGCCAGAAGAGCTGGTCGGTGGTGAACTCGTACGACCCCATCTTGGTCGCCACGATGCTCCACAACGTCCACACGGTGAAGCCGAGGTGTTCGGCAACGATCGAGAAGATCAGGTTGCGGCGTGCCACACGCTTGCCTGAGTTCTCCCAGAAGGCTGGCTCATCGGGGTGCCATTCGGCGATCCAGCGGGCCATCGACCTCTCCTACGCTCGGCATCCGGGAATGTCCAAGGTAGGAAGGGCTCGTTACGCACTTTGACGTTCCGTGGCTGTGCGCTGGTTACGGGTGACGCACCTTCGTAACAAGCCACGCACAAGTGTCACGGTGGAAACATGCCGGTAATGGTCGGTTACCTGCCTGCCCCTCGGGTACCTGCATTCACAGTAAGAGGGGGGAACATGATCAAAAAACTGCACGACATGGGCGTCAAGTCCAGTCACATGTACACCGCGGGGGCGGCGTCGATCATCCTGTCGTTCGGGACCTGGCTCCTGTCCAGGAGCGCCGAGAAGGCAGGGCTCGACCGGGCCGACCGCTGGGGCATCTTCATCGGCGAGTGGGCACCCACGTTCTTCGCCGTCGGGGTGGCGCTCCGCATGGAGGAGACCCATCGCGACCTCGAAGAGGAGGGGATGGGGAGATACGACGAGGCCGGGGCCACGCGGTCGCGCTCGCACGCCGGCGTTTAACGGGGATGTCACGCAGGTCGCGTCACGGTACGTGACCTGCGTGGTCCCGGTGGCGGGTGATCAGCGGCGCCGATCGGCCAGGCGCTGGAGCGGCTCGTCGGTCAGCCGGTATTTCAGCCACTCGTTCTGGCGCACCGCGCCGAGCTTGTCGTAGAAGGCGATGCTCGGCTCGTTCCAGTCGAGGACCACCCATTCCAGGCGCCGGTATCCGCGCTCGGCGCAGATCGCGGCCAGCTCGCCCATCAGAGCCAGCCCGTGGCCGCCGCCCCGGTGCTCGGGGCGTACGTAGAGGTCCTCCAGGTAGATGCCGTGCACGCCCTTCCAGGTGGAGAAGGTCAGGAACCACAGGGTGAACCCGACGGCCTCTCCGTCGTGCTCGGCGATGTGCACGAAGGCGGCGGGGGCCGTGCCGAAGAGCGCGGTACGGAGGTGCTCCTCGGTCGCGGACACCTCGTGCGCGGCCTTCTCGTACGTGGCGAGCTCCTGGATCATGCCGAGGATCGCGGGCACATCATCGGGCGTAGCTGGGCGAATCATGACATTCAGCGTATGGGCTGGGCAGCGTCCTGAACGCCTCGCCCGCCGGGTTGTCGCGCGTGTGCCGGCCGAGCCGGTCCTGGAGCTTGATGAGCGCGGCGCTCCGGTCGAGGGCGGGGACCGCCACCGCGTCCCCGGCCAGATCGAGTTGCACCGTGTGGTCGTCGGCCAGGAACCGCCACGTCCAGCCCGGCCAGCTCGTGGTCGGCCAGTCGAAGACGCGGTAGAGCGGGTCGATGCTCCACGCCACCGCCGCGCGCTTGTCGAGGTCGAAGTGCACGCCGGAGTCGGGGGTCAGCGCGACCTCGCCGGTCCTGGCCGCCTCGGGCAGCTCCGCCAGCAGGCTCTCGCCCCGGCCGATGACCTCGAAGGGCACGTTCGCCAGCGCGTACGCCTGGCATCCGCCGCCCTGCGCCACGGTGACGAGGCAGCTCCGGTAGTCACCGACCGGCTGCAACGCCTGCCGGCAGGGGTGGAGGTCGGCGTGCACCTGTGACAGATCCTCGCCGAGCGCCAGGATGATGTCGGGCAGGCCCTGGTAGAGCCAGTCGACCTGCCACCCCGGCCAGGTGAGCCCGAGCACCTCCAGCACGGCCGCCCGGACGGCCAGGCCGCCGTGGGCGATCGTGTAGAAGCCCAGGCGCCGCTCGTCGGGCGCCACGATCGCCGCCGCCTCGCACATGAGCTCGTTCGTCCACACCCGGTCCCTGCCGGTGAGGTGATGCTGGCTCCGGATGAACCGGAGCGCGAAGTCCGGTCCGGGCAGCAGATCGAGGTCCAGCTCGCTGGCTCCCCAATGGGAGTAGAAGAGGTCCCAGGACCCGTCCTGGACGATCACGTAGTGTGCACGGTGGCCCATGCCGGTCACGGTAGCCACCCCATGTGCGGCGCGTTAGGGGAATCACACAATGAGTAAGAGTGATTTCGCACGGCACAATGACGTCCCGGATTGAACCCCGGCGTATGTGTAAAACGTCCTACTCCTAGAACGGTATTCGGGGAACCGTTGCCAGCCTCAGCCCAGATGACCGACAGGGGAGCGGAAAGTGGGCGTTGCACAGCAATTGAGGGTGCTCTTGCCCTCGTGCCCGGATCTCAAGCTGGCCCTCGTGCTGGGCGAGCGCGCGCTGTTCGTGAACGGTGACCTGCAGACCGCACGGCGCTGGTACGACACGGCCTACCGGCAGGCCGAGCTCTGCGGCGATCCGCCGGCGCTGGCACTGGCCGCGCTCGGACTCGGCGGCGTGTGGATGCACGAGCACCGGACGTGCGCCGAGACGGAGATGGTGCGGGCGCGCCAGCGGCACGCGCTGGCGCTGGTCGACCCGGGCTCGTCCTTGGCCCTGCGGTTGCGTGTGCGGATGCGCGGCGAGGAGGACTACCGCGCGGGCGAGCACCGCGCGGCTCTGGGCCTGCTGACGCAGGCCAGAGGCTCGGGTGACGCGACGGCGCTGGCGGAGGCGCTGAGCCTGGCCCACCACTGCCTGCTCGGCCCCGAGCACGGGGCGATCAGGCTGGAGCTGGCCAGGGAGCTGATCGGCCAGGCGGCCGTCACCGAGCGCAGGGGCGACCTGCTCATGGGCCTGTTGTGGCGGACGGTCGATCTCTACCTGGCGGCCGATCCGCACGCGGAGCGCTGCCTGGAGGAGCTGCGCGGCCTGCTGGACGACCATGACCACCTCGCGGTCGGCTACGTGGTCAACTCCATCGACGTCATGCTGACCATCCGCGCCGGACGGTTCGCCGAGGCGGAGAAGCTCGCGGCCGCATGTTACGAGCTCGGCGTCACGGCCGGCGACATGGACGCGACCGGCTGGTACGGCGGCCACATCGCCGCCATCCGCTGGTACCAGGGCCGCACCGCCGAACTGGTGCCCGTGTTGTCGGACATGGTCAACTCGCCGACCCTGAGCCCGATCGACAACTCCTACCTGGCGGCCCTGGCGCTGGCCACGGCGACCGCGGGCGACCACCGGCCGGCGGCCGGCCATCTCGCCCGGCTGCGCGGCCACGACCTGGCCGGCCTGCCCAGGTCCAGCACGTGGCTGACCGCGATGTACTGCGTCGTGGAGACCGCCCACCTGCTGCAGGACGCGGAGACGGCGGCCGAGGCGTACGCGCTGCTGAGCCCGTTCGCGCGGTCGCCGGTGATCGCCAGCCTGGGCGTGACCTGTCTCGGCTCCGTCCAGCACTCCCTGGGCATGGCCGCGCTCACCACCGGCGACCTGACGAGCGCCGCCGAGCACCTGCGGGCCGCCGTGCACGCGAACCTGGCGCTCGGGCACTGGCCGGCGGCGGCGCTCTCGCGCTGCCGGCTGGGGCAGACGCTGGCGCTGCGCGACGGGCCCCAGGACAAGGCGGCGCGCAGGGAGCTGAGCGCCGCCGCGCAGGAGGCCCGCGAGCTCGGCATGACGCTGCCCGCCGTGGTGCGGCGGGCGGCCAGGTCGCCCGGCCACTGCCGCCTGGGCAGGCACGGGCGGCAGTGGCAGATCGAGCTCGGCGGGCGGTTCGCGCTGGTCGACCACAGCGTCGGCATGGGGCATCTGGCCACGCTGATCGCCAATCCCGGCCGCGACATCCTGGCCGCCGACCTGGCGGCGGGCACGTGGGCGGAGGAGGGCGAGGGCACCTCGGCCCAGCCGGTGCTCGACGACGTGGCCAGGGACACCTACCGGCGGCGGCTGGCGCAGCTGGAGGACGAGATCGACGAGCTGGAGTCGATGTACGACCTGGAACGGGCGGCGACGTTGCGGCTGGAGCGCGAGTGGCTGATGGCCGAGCTGGCTGCGGCGACCGGCATCGGCGGGCGGGCCCGGCCGTTCACCGGCAGCGAGGAACGCGCCCGGATCGCCGTCGGCAAGGCGATCAGGCGGGCGCTGTCACGCATCTCGGCCGTGGACCCGGCGATCGGCGCGGAGTTGCGCGCCACCGTGCACACCGGACTGCGCTGTTCCTACCGGCCTACGTAGGCGCACGTCCTACCGGCCTACGTAAGCACATGGCACGGAAGTGGAACGGGATGTCACGCCCTAGGTGGAGGGGAGCCCACAGCACCGTTCACCTGGGAGACATCTCATGCGCAGCGCACAACGACTCAGTGTGCCCATCCATCTGGAGCGCGACCTGCCCGAGCCGCTGCAGGACCAGCTCGCCGCCCAGCTCCGGCGGGCCATCGTCCGGGGGCAGCTCGCGGGGCGGACGCGGATGCCGTCCACCCGCACCCTGGCCGGGGTGCTGGGCATCTCGCGCGGGGTCGCGCTGGCGGCCTACGAGCGGTTGCAGGCCGGCGGCTACATCTCCGGGCAGCACGGCTCGGGCACGTACGTGTCCGTCCGGACCGGACGGCCCGTGGCGGGCCGGGCCGAGCCGAGCCGGCCGAGCCAGGGGCAGCCGCGTCCGCCGGACTCCCGGCACGTGGCCGTCGGGGCGGGGCGGCCCGCCGCCGCTCCGGCGCCCCGGACGATCGGGTCGGCCACCGGCGTGGCGGCGCTCATCGACCTGCGGTTCGACCGGCCGAGCGCGGAGGGGTTCCCCCTGGCGGCGTGGCGGGCCGCCTGGCGGCGGGCCGGCCACCAGGCGCCGCCCGTCCACGAGCCGCCGGCGTCCGGCCTGACGGCGCTGCGCGCGGCGATCGGCGCCCATCTGCGCGAGACGCGCGGCCTGGTGCTCGACGGCCACGACGTGGTGGTCACGGCGGGGTACGGCGACGCGCTGGAGCTCATCCTGCGCGCGCACGGCAGGCGGTCCCCGGTCATCGCGCTGGAGGACCCCGCGCCGCCGCACCTGCGTGCCGCGCTGACCCGGTTCGGCACGGTGCTGCCTTTGCGGGCGGACGCCTCCGGCGCGCGGCCCGACCTCATCCCGGCCGGCTGCGACGTCGTCGCGGTCATGCCGGAACGGGGCGCGCTCGGCGCCCGGATGACGACCGAGCGGCGCGAGGCCCTGACCGCGTGGGCACGCGAGAGCGGCGGCCTGGTGCTCGAACCGGCCTTCGACGGCCTGTTCAACGTCGCCCTCAGCCCCAGGCCCAGCCTGCTGGCCCTGGGCGAGGCCCGGTCCACGGCCATGGTGGGGTCCTTCTGCGACATCCTGACGCCGACGCTGCGGTTGTCGTTCGCGGTGGTGCCCCGGCACCTGGCGGCCGGGATCGAGCAGGTCATGTCCTCGGGGCACGGCCAGCCGTCCTTCACCTGCCAGCTCGCGGTGACGGACCTGCTCGCGTCCGGCTCCGTGGCCCGCCGCGCGGAGCGGCTGGCGGCCATCTACACGGTCAAGCGGTCGCTCGTGCGCCAGGCGCTGCGGGCCTATCCGGACACCCGGCTGCTCGGCGCGGACACCGGCGCGACCGCCGCGCTGCTGCTCCCGTCGTCCGTCCCGGCCGAGTCGGTGATCAGGCTGCTGCGCCGGCGGCAGGTCCACGTGGCCGACCTGCGCTCCTACCAGCAGGGCGGCCCGGCGAACGGCCCGGCGAACGGCCCGGCGAACGGCATCGTCTTCACCTACGGCCACCCGGACGCCGTCACCCTCCGCAGGGCGCTGCACGCCATGACCAGAACACTCCACGACCATCGCCTGGCGCGCCGCACCGCCGCATAGCCGCTCCGGACAGAGCCTGGAACGCCGCTGCCAGATCGGGGGGCGGGACGGCCCCGCCGTCATCCGGCGGGGCCGTCCCGCCATGCCCGGGGCGAACCCCCTCATGGTGGAATAGCAGCAGGCAGTGATGGACAGGAGAGCGGGTCAGCGATGGAACACCGCACGTTGGGACGTACCGGACGGCAGGTCGGCGCCGTGGGCCTCGGCGCCTGGCAGCTCGGCGCCGACTGGGGCGACGTCGCCGAGGACGAGGCCTTCGCCACGCTGAACGCCGCCGTGGACGCGGGCGTCACCTTCATCGACACCGCCGACGTGTACGGTGACGGCCGCAGCGAGCAGATCGTCGGCAGCTTCGCCAAGGGCCGCCCCGAGCTCACCGTGGCCACCAAGATGGGCCGCCGCCTGGAGCAGGTCCCCGCCAACTACGTGCTGAGCAACTTCCGCGCCTGGAACGAGCGCTCCCGCCAGAACCTCGGCGTGGACACCATCGACCTGGTCCAGCTCCACTGCCCGCCCACCCCGGTCTACTCGGCGGACGCGGTGTTCGACGCCCTGGACACGCTGGTGGCCGAGGAGAAGATCGCCGCGTACGGGGTCAGCGTGGAGACCTGCGACGAGGCGTTGACCGCGATCGCCAGGCCGGGCGTGGCGAGCGTGCAGATCATCTTCAACGCGTTCCGGCTCAAGCCGCTGGAGGAGGTGCTGCCCGCCGCCCGCGCCGCCGGCGTGGGCATCATCGCGCGGGTGCCGCTGGCCAGCGGCCTCCTGTCAGGCCGGTACGACGAGCACACCACCTTCGCCCCCGACGACCACCGGACCTACAACCGGCACGGCGAGGCGTTCGACGTCGGCGAGACGTTCTCGGGCGTCGAGTTCGCCACGGGCCTCGAAGCCGTCCGCCGGCTGGCGCCGCTGGTGCCCGAGGGGCAGAGCATGGCCCAGTTCGCGCTGCGCTGGATCCTGGACCAGGAGGGCGTCTCGGTGGTCATCCCCGGCGCCCGCAACCCGGCCCAGGCCACGGCCAACGCCAGTGCCGCCGCGCTGCCCCCGCTCGACGCCGCCACCCTGGAAACGGTCCGGGCCGTCTACGACGACCTGATCCGCCCGCAGGTCCATCAGCGCTGGTGAACGGACGGGCCCGTCGTATCAGGGCCCGTCCGTTTCGGGGGCTTTGCCGCGGCGGCGGGGGAAGCGCATGGTGAGCAGCCGCGCGCGCGGCGCCACCCGCTCGGCCAGGCCGAACAGCGCCTGGGTGCGGGTCTGGTCGGGGTCGAGGTGGGTGAAGAGGTTGAGCCCGAAGTAGAAGGTGATCGCCGCATAGGCGAGATCGCGTGGCGGCAGCAGCCTGGCCAGCGGCGATCCGCCGATGACCCGCTCAAGAGCCTCTTCGACGAAGGCGAACCCCGGCTCGGCCCGCGCGCTGATCTCCTTGCGCAGCTCCGGCCGGGCGATGCTCGCGCCGACCATCTCGGCGAAGAGCGTGATGTGCCCGCCTTCCAGGTCGGCCTGGTAGATCTCATTCGCTTTCTGGACGAGTGCCTCCAGGGTCCGGCAGCCGTCCACCGCCTGCCGGTAGGTCACCATGCGCTGCTGTATCGACCGGTCCAGCGCGGCGAGGAGCAGCGCGTCGACGCCGCCGAAGTGGTAGAAGACCAGCGCTGAGTTGACCCCCGCGGCCGTGGCGATGGCCCGCGCGCTCGTGCCCGCGTATCCATGGGCGCGCACCGTCTCGGCAGCGGCCTCGATCAGGCGGTCCCGGGTCTCCGCCCCTGGCTGCTGCTTTCCGGCCACACCCACCCCCTCTTGACAGCTGGCGATGCCTGCATCATACAGTTTAATCAGTTGATTAAACTGACTGATTAAGGAGCGCCGTGGAGCCCGAACGAAAACCGCAGCAGCGGGCGAGACGGCTACTGGCCGCCGTGCTGGCCGCCCTGTTCGCGGCGATGCTGCTCTACCAGGTCCTGCACGCGGGCCACCTGGAGCAGACGGCTTTGTTCTACGTCGGCATACCGGCCGTGATCGCCGTCACCGTCGCCCTGACCGCGCGGCCGCGCAGCACCGTCGGCATGGTCATGGCCTCCGTCACCGTCGCCCTGGCCCTCGCCGGGCCGCTGCTCCAAGAAGGGGTCGTCTGCCTGGTGATGGCCGCGCCACTGTTCTACCTGGTCGGCGCGATGGTCGCGGTGCTGATCGACGAGGTGCGGCGCCGCCGGGGCAACGGGCGGCTGAGCCTGCTCGTCGTGCCGCTCATCCTGGCCGCCACGCTGGAGGGCACCGTGGCCTCGATGCCGCGGGCCGGCGAGGTCAGCGTCACCGTGCCCGCGGCGGGCGTGGCCGTCGAACGGGCGCTGGCCGCGGAGCCGCGGTTCGGGCCCGTCGAGTCGCCCTTCCTGCGCCTCGGCTTCCCCCGCCCGCTCCGGTCCACAGGCACCGGTCTGGCCGTCGGCGACACCCGTACGATCACCTTCACCCCCCGCCGCTCCCTGGGGATCGGCGCCCCGCTGGAAGCCCGGTCCATGACCCTGCGGGTGAGCGAGCGCGCCCCGGGGCACGTCGTGTTCGCCGTGGTCGAGGACACCACCGTCGCCCGCTGGATGGACCTGCGCCAGGCGAGCTTCGACTGGCGTGCGGACCGCCTGACCGTCACCATCGCCTACCGACGCACCTTCGACCCCGGCTGGTACTTCGGCCCGCTGCAGCGCTACGCGATCGCCGAGGCGGCCGGTTACCTGGCCGGGACGTTCGTCTCATGACCGACCCGGCGCTGATCCGGGGCGTCACGCTCTTCGTGCCGACGGCCGCCGTCTGGATCGCGGCCACGGCCCGGCGCCCCGGGCAGCGGGACATCGCCGCGATGATCGTCGCCGTGGCGTGGAACCTGCTCGCCCTCGCGGTGGTGAACGTCGTCGCGGTGCGGGCGGGATGGTGGACGTTCGGCGCGCGGGGCGCCCTCGTGGCCGGCGTGCCCGCCGACCTCCTGCTGGGCTGGGCGCTGCTCTGGGGCGCGCTGCCCGCCTGCCTCGCGCGGACCCGGCCGCTCACGCTGATCGCCGCCGTGCTCGCCTGGCTGGACCTGGCGCTGATGCCGCTGGCCGAGCCGGTGGTGACGCTCGGAGCGGGATGGTTGTACGGCGAGGCCGCCGCGATCGGGGCCGGCCTGCTGCCCGGTCTGCTCCTCGCCCGGTGGACGGCCGCCGACCGCCGGCTGCCGTGGCGGGTGGCGATGCAGGTGGTCCTCGCGGGCGGGCTCATGCTCGGCGTCCCGATCGTGCTGACCGGCGTGTGGCGGCAGCCCGCCTGGGTGCTCGGGCTGCTGGCCCAGGTGCTCGCCGTGCCGCTGGTGGCCGGGCTCGCCGCCGTCCGCGAGTTCGCCGTCTCGGGGCGGGGCACGCCGGTCCCCTACGACCCGCCGAAACGCCTCGTCACGAGCGGGCCGTACGCCTATCTGCGTAATCCCATGCAGTCCGCGATGGGCGGCGCCTACCTGGTCCTCGCCGTCCTCGACGTCCGCTTCGCCGCCGCCGCGGTCGTCTGCGCCGCCTACGGCGCGGGGCTGGCCTCCTGGCACGAGGGGACCCAGTTGCGCACCCGGTACGGCGCCGGCTGGACGACCTACCGCGCGCACGTACGCCCCTGGCTGCCCCGCGCCCGTCCCTACCCCGGGATGCCGTACGCCGACGTCTACGTGGCCGCGACCTGCGGGCGGTGTGCTCGCCTCGGCCGGTGGGCGGGCCGGCGCCGCCCGGTGTCGCTGCGGATCAGGCCCGCCGAGAACCATCCCGCCGGTCTGCGCCGGATGACCTACGAGCGGGCCGACGGGCTGCGGGCCCAGGGAGTGGCGGCCTTCGCCCACCTGGCCCAGCACCTGCACCTGGGCTGGGCGGTCCTCGGCTGGTTCCTCCTGCTGCCGGGAGTGGGGTGGTTCGCCCAGCTGTGCGCCGACGCCTTCGGCGCCGGTCCGGCCCGGCTGGACGGCATCTGCGACAAGACGGTGTGAGCGCTTGCCCGCCGCTTCCGTCCCCAGGCCGGGACGGCTTTACAGGCGCAGGCCGGAGGCTCATGATGAGGCCACGCGTTCTGGAGGAGCAGCATGTCACGTCCTTCGCGCCGCGCCTGCGCGGCCACCGCCGCATTCGCCGCCGCTCTCGCCGTGATCGCCGTTCCGGCCGGCGCGGCGTCCGCCGCGCCCCCGGTGGCCCGGCTCACGCTCTACTCCGACACCGCCTTCTCCCGGCCGACCAACTCCGTCACCTATCCGGCCTGCGACGCCTTCATCGGCAGGATCCCCGGCCTGCGCACCGGCTCGTTCGACAACAGCCCGCTGCCCGGCTGCCAGGTGGTCCTGCACGCGCTGAGCGGCGACTACGTGCTCTGCGCGGGCCGCGCCGTGGTCCCGGCCGCCTTCCGGCAGGCGGTGCTCTATTCGATCCGCACCGGCGCCAGCGTGCCCTGCCCGGTGTAGACCACGCCCCGTACGAAGTCGAGTCAGCGGGATCCCCGCCCGCTGACTCAGGAGGGGTCGCCCACCGCCGCCTGGACGAGGTCGTTGCCGCCGACGACGAAGCTCACCTTCACGTCCGTGGAGTGCGTCGTGCCTTCGATCGCGCCGGCGACGCCGCGCACCTCCAGCGGCCCGGTGCCGCCGTTGACGACGATGTCGGCGCCGAACACCTTGATGAAGACGCCCGTGTCCTCCGGCACGTCGAGGACCAGGTCGATGCGGCTCTTCTGCAGGAAGTAACGCAGGGCGGACGACGAGGTGACGTGCAGGACGTCGCCCCGGACGGCGGCCTGAGGGCCGAGCGTCGCGACGTCACCGAGTGCCGCGACGGTCACCGTGTCGGCGTCGATGGCGTTGATCCTGATGTTGCCGCCCACGATGCGGATCTCCACCCGCTTGATCTGGCCGGACTCGGTCGAGCGGAACACTTCCACCCTGCTGTCGGACGACACCGTGGTCTCCTCGTGAAGGGATGACGGGGGACGCGTGCCCCTGATGGTCCCATGATGATCTGGTCAGCACACTCTCCTGACCTGATCAGGCCGGCCAGAAAAAATCTTGAGAAAGATGTCCCGGCGGTGTCGAAACGGGCTTCGGCCGTTCGCAGCGTAGGCAGAGGGCCGGACGAGCCGGCCCCGCAGACGCGAGGACGAGGACCATGACCCAGCAGCTCACCCACTCCGCCGCCCGCCCGATCCGCGCCGCGCGCCCGCTGCTGGCCCTCGGTGTCGTCGCCGGTCCCCTGTACGTGACGGTCGCCCTGGCCCAGGCGCTCACCCGGGAGGGCTTCGACCTGGCCCGCCACCCCTGGAGCTTCCTGGCCAACGGTGACCTGGGCTGGATCCAGACCGCGAACTTCGTCGTCACCGCCCTGGCGACCATCGCCTGCGCCGTCGGCCTGCGCCGCGCCCTGTCCCCCGGCCGGGGCGCGCGCTGGGCGCCCCGGCTGGTCGGCGCGTTCGGCGCCGGCATGATCGGCGCCGCGCTCTTCCCCGCCGACCCGGCGATGGGTTTCCCCGCCGGCACCCCGGAAGGGCCCGGCGTGGTGACGACGTCCGGCCTGCTGCATCTGGCCGTGGGCTCCGTCGGCTTCCTGTGCATGATCGCGGCCTGCTACGTCGTCGCCTCCCGGTTCTCCCGTGAGGGCCGCACGGGCTGGGCCGTCTACTCCCGCGTCACCGGCACGCTGTTCCTGGGCGCCTTCATCGGCATCGCCACCGGCGGCGGCATCGTCTGGGCCAACCTCGCGTTCGTCGCCGGGATCGTGGCGATCTGGAGCTGGTTGTCGCTACTGTCTCTCGACCTGTCCCGCGCCGCCGCCTGACCACCCGCTCCACTTGCCCCTCCGCTCGACCCGCTCCACCCGCTCCACCCACTAAAGGGAGAACATCATGCGTTACATCGTCACGCTCAAGGTCGCCGCGCAGCCTGCCGGCCCGCCGCCCGCCGAGCTGATGGAGGCCATCTTCAAGCTCGGCCAGGAGGCCACCGAGTCGGGCTCGCTGCTCGACAACAGCGGCCTGGCGGGCAGCTCCGAAGGGGCCAGGGTCCAGGTGAGCGGCGGCCGGCTGACCGTCAGCGACGGGCCGTTCGCCGAGGCCAAGGAGATGATCAGCTACGCCGTCTACGAGGTCAAGACCAAGGAGGAGGCCGTGGAGTGGGCCTCCCGCTTCGTGAAGCTGCACGCCGACCTCTGGCCCGGCTGGGAGGGCGAGGCGGACGTGCTGCGGTTGTTCGGCCCCGAGGACTTCGGCGGCTGATGGCCCATCCCTCCGGTCGCGGGGCGCGCAGGAGCGCTCCGCGACCGGATGCTGTATTCAGGACGCATGACGGTAGCCGAATCCCACCGGACGGTCGAGGCGGTCTGGCGGATCGAGTCCGCCCGTGTCATCGCCGGCCTGGCCCGCATGGTCCACGACATCGGACTGGCCGAGGAGCTGGCGCAGGACGCGCTCGTGGCCGCCCTCGAAGAGTGGCCGCGCAAGGGCGTACCGGATAATCCGGGCGCCTGGCTGATGCTGACCGCCAAGCACCGCGCCATCGACCAGTTCCGCCGCCGCGACGTCTACGACCGCAAGCTGCAGGAAGCAGGCCGGGACATGGAGCTCCGCCAGGAGCAGGCCGAGACCGAGATCGACGAGGCGCTGGACGACCACATCGGCGACGACCTGCTCCGGCTGGTCTTCACGGCCTGCCATCCGGTGCTGCCCCCCGAAGGCCGGCTCGCCCTGGCCCTGCGCCTGCTCGGCGGCCTCACCACCGAGGAGATCGCGCGGGCCTTCCTGGTCCCCGAGCCGACCGTGGGCCAGCGGATCTTCCGCGCCAAGCGCACGCTGGCCGACAAGAAGGTCAGGATCGAGCTGCCGCCGCCCGGCGAGCTGCCCGCCCGGCTCGCCTCGGTCCTGGAGGTCATCTATCTGATCTTCAACGAGGGCTACGCGGCCACCGCCGGGGACGACTGGATCCGCCCGTCGTTGTGCCAGGAGGCCATGCGCCTGGGCCGCGTCCTGGCCGCGCTCATGCCCGCCGAGCCCGAGGTGCACGGCCTGCTGGCGCTCATGGAGATCCAGGCCTCACGCATCCCGGCCAGGACCGCGCGCGACGGCGCTCCCGTCCTCCTCCTCGACCAGGACCGCAGCCGCTGGGACCGGCTGCTCGTCCGCCGCGGGCTGGCCGCGCTCGGCCGGGCCGAGGCGCTGGGGACGCTCGGGCCGTACGGCCTGCAGGCCGCCATCGCCGCCTGCCACGCCCGCGCCCTGACCCCCGAGGCGACCGACTGGGAACGCATGGCCGCCCTGTATCTCCTGCTCGCCCACCTCACCCCCTCACCGATCGTGGAGCTCAACCGCGCGGTCGCGGTCGGCATGGCCCACGGCCCGGCCCGGGGGCTGGAGATCGCCGACACCCTCCTGACGGAGCGCGCGCTGCGCGGCTACGCCCTTCTGCCCGCCGTCCGCGGCGACCTGCTGGCGAAACTCGGACGGGACGCGGAGGCCGCCGCCGAGTTCGGCCGCGCCGCGGAGCTGACCCGCAACGAACGCGAACGCGAGCTCTTCCGCGCCCGCGCCGGAGCCGCCCGCGCCGGGCGGCACACAGAAGTCTGATCGACTGACGCACATAACTCTTATTACGGTCATCATTCCGCGGAAAGCTGGCGCACGAGCAATTCAGCGTCAATACTGGATATTGCCATGATCTGAACACTTATCACGAGCCAACCGCACACTGTGGCGGCCGGGGGCGCGCGTTCGAGCCTTGCAAAGAATGAAAGCGCGCTATGGTTGGGCGCTGCTCAGGCAAGATGTCCGCTATTCGGCAGAGGTGGAGTCCATGGTAGACCGGCTCTTGGACGGCCTCACGGAAACCGATCCAGCAAGTTGCCGCCACGTTCGGGTCACCTTCGTGCAGAAAGCCTTCATCATCCATCGCGACCGGCTGCTCCTGGTGCGCAAGTCGGCCGCCGATCCGTACCATCCGGGCAGGTGGGAGGTGCCGGGCGGGCGGATGCAGCCGTCCGAGGGGCTGGACGAGCACATCATCCGCGAGGTACGCGAAGAATCCGGCATCGAGATACAGCCGGGACCGCCCTTTCACATGTGGGACTGGGAAATGGTGAGCGACGATCGTTCGCCGGTGCGGGCGATCGCGGTCGGCAGGATCTGCCGAGCTCTTTCCCTGCGTCTGTCCACCAGCCACCAGGTGTCCGGCGACCACATCAGCGCAGCCCAATGGGTGGCACTCGCGGAGATCTCCGAATACGCCCTCATCCCCGGAATGGACCACGCGGTCGCGCGTTTCATCGACCTGCACGAGGACCGGCTCACCGAATCGTTGCTGCCCGGCCGGCCATGACATTACCCGGTCCGGGCGATCAGGCACGCAGCCATGGTCACGCGTTCGCTCTGATCGCGATCGGGGAGATTCGCGTGGACATCCGCGTGCGGCTCGACTCCCTGCGCCTGCGCGAATTGCATGCCGATCGCCTGCATTATTCGCCGGTGCACATCACGCCCGCGGGCGTGGCCCTGGGAATAGCGCGCCAGGCGGTCCACTGTTTCGACCGGGTCGCGCTGATCAGCAGGATCGGCCGCGACGAGTTCACCGAGGCGATCCTCGCCGAGCTGGCCCTCGCGGGGATCGAGCCGCGGCTGACCCTGGTGGACGGCATGGCGACCGGGCGCGTGGTGGTGGTGCGCGACGACGGCGTGCGTCTCATGGTGGCCGAGCCGCTGTCGGCGCAGCAGGTGCTGACCCCGGCGGACGTGCGCGCGTCGAGCCGGGCCATCGCCTCGGCCGACGTGCTCTTCCTGACCGGCTACGAGCTCCTGTACCCGGGCTCCACGGAGGCCGTGCTGGAGGCCGCCGCCATCGCGCGGTCGAGCGGCACCCTCGTCTGCCTCGATCTGGTGCCGCACGACCTGCACCTGCGCCTGGATCCGCGCCAGTGGCCGCCCGTCCTCGACGCCGCCGACATCGTCATCGGCGAGCTCTCGATCCTGTCCGCCCTGGCGGGCGCGGCGCACGCGACGCTCGACCAGCTTCTCGCCTGTCTCGACCCGGCCGCGCCCGCTCCGGTGTGGCTGATCAGGTCGGGAGCCGGCAATGTGAGCCGGTCCACGATCTATCATCGCGGCCTGGTCCACCGCGACTACGAGACCGGCTACGAGGAGGTCTCCGAGCCCATGGGGTTCGGCGACCGGATCACGGCGGGCGAGCTGCGCTGGTTGTTGTCGGCCTGGCCGCTCAGCAGCCGGTCGGCCCGCGGCAGCAGCCGCCGCAGGGTCGCGAGGAACAACTCGCGCGTCGCCGGTGTGCCGTAGCTCTCCTGCCATCGCCACGGCTCGCCGCCCGCGGCCTTCCGCAGGAACTGGGTCGGCAGTGACCCGCCGCAGGGGTAGGCGACCGGGCCGGCGTCGTCTTCGACGTAGAGGTACGACGTGCGGCGGCCATAGAGGCCGGCGAGCTGACCGGGATCGACGGCCTGGCCGGCCAGCCCTTCGCCCTCGATCGCGGCGCGCAGCGAGGGAGCTCCCGGCACACAGTGCAGGTGCGCGTGGTCGATGCAGGCGCCGGCGCCCCGCGAGGTGGCCGGACCGTGCTCGAAGAACGTGACGGGACGACCGTAGGTGCCCGTGAGCAGGCGCGCGACGCGCTCCTTGCAGGCGGCGAGCTTGCGCAGCAGCCGCGGCGGGAACGCGCCGCAGCAGGGATAGTGGGCCGTCGACACCAGCAGGAGATGGCCGGGCCGCAGCGGCGCCAGGTCGGGGGCGCACCACAGATCCTCATCGCCCCAGAACACCCCCGCCGCTCCCGGCAGGCCGGCGTCCGCGTTCATCCGGAATCGATAGCGCGCACAGAACACGCATTCCGGATCGCCATCTACGGCGGCATCGGCTTTACGTGCGATTATCGATGTGCCTTTGTCCCCATCCGCCCATTCGTCCCCATCCGCCACGACGAGTCCCGCGGCACGCAGGTGCGCCGCCCACTCACCCCGCTCAGCCGCCGTTATCGGCCGCATTCCGCCAAGGACCAGCAATCCACCGCCGGCCAGCAGCGGAAAGGCCCGGGGGGCGAGGTGGGCGGCCGTGTCGAGATCGCAATGAATACGGCGGAAGAATCCGGGAGGAAAGGACCAGGCAGAGCCGGCCGGGCGCCGGACCACGGCCGCCTCCACCGCGAACTCGGCCGGGGACGTGCGGAGATGCGCCAGCGCCGCCGTCTCACTCAGGGAGTCGGCCCACTGCGGCGCGCCGCCGATGACGAGCACGTCACCGTCGTTCACGTGCTCCACCGCGCATAAAGAAATCGGGAATCAATGGAGTTCTGCCCCAATGGACACTCACGTGATGCCCCTCATGCCTCTTCACCTGTATCGCCCCATTCAATACCACTGGTAGGTACCATACGCACAGAATCTCATATGGCACGGGCAGTGAAAGGGCTCGATGTTCGAGATAGATCTGACCCCGGTGGAAGGCGTTCTGGGCCTCTCGATCGACCTGCTGCGGCGTACGTACGCGGAAAGCCCGGCGGGCGGCGGCGGCTGGTATCACATGCTCGAAAGACCCACACCCGGCGCCACGGCCACGGCCGTCGCCCTGCTGGCCTTCCACACCGCCCATGTGAAGCCGCACCACCTTCCCGAGGCGCTGGCGTTCCTCAAGGCCAGGCAGCTCCAGGACGCCGACCCGCTGATCGACGGCGGCTGGTGGACCAACACCAGCGGCGAGCGGCCGGTGGTCGAGGCGACCGCCTGGGTGGTCCGCTGCCTGGCGACGCTCCGCTGCGACTCCCACGAGAACGCGCCCGACCTGGCCCGCGCGGTGGCCTGGCTGCGGGCCAACCGGGACCCGTCGGGCGGCTGGGGATCCTTCGCGGGCTGCCCGCCCCGCACCTGGAACACGTGCCTGGCCATCCAGGCCCTGCTGGCGGCGGACCCCTACGATCCGGCGATAGAGGCCGGCGTGGCCTGGCTGCTCGACCAGCGCCTGTTCCCCGACGCCTGGGGCGCGGAGGCGGGCGCCACCGCGCCGACCACGGTGGCGCACACCGCGATGGTGCTGACCACCCTGCTGAAGGCCGGCGTCGATCCCGCCGGGTTGAGCGGACGGTTCGACTGGCTGCTCGGCCGGGTCGACCCCGGCTCCCTGAACGAGGCCAGCAACCGGGTCGAGCACCCGGTGGTGTCGATGACGACGACCAGGGGCAACGAGGTCTGGCGCCCGCCACCGCTCGTGCACTACGCGCTGCCGGTCGCCACCACGGCTCTCCTGCGTCATCCCCGGGCCTATGCGCCGGACGTCGCCGCCTGCCTGGCCGGCGCGGTCGCCACCATCGTCGGCGAGCAGTCCCGTGACGGCTCGTGGCCCAACAACCATGGCTCCAGCCTCACGCTCTGGGGCGTGTGGCCCTGCGTGGAGGCACTGGCGGAGGTGCGGCAGATCCGGCTCGTGCGGCCCGGCGACCTGATCGTCCTGGTGGACGGGGCCGCCGTGGTGCGGCGAGCGGCCCAGCGCGATCTGCCGCTGCGCGACGTCCTGGCGCCCGCGCTGCCGAAACGGCCCGATCTGCACCCGATGCGGTGGGCGCGCCTGCACTGGACGTGGGTGCTGCTGGCCGTCTGCTCCGTGGGCGGCGCCATCGCGCTGCTGACCGACCTCATCGAGCCGAAAGACCTGGCATGGGGGCTGCTCGTGCCCGTCGGCCTGCTGGTCATCCAGGCGGTCATGCAGCGAAAGCAGGGCTGACCTGCGCGGCTCCCCGCTGAGGAGACGTTTGTCACTTTTACCAAGGACGTTGTAGCCTGCTGGTTCATCGGGCAGTTATCGATAACAGCGCGGAGAGTAGTCAGACGGTGCCAGAAACGAGAGCGACGATCTACACGGTCGCGCGAGCGGCCGGAGTGAGCGCCCAGACGGTCTCGCGGGTCCTCAACGGGACCGGTCAGGTCAGCGCGAAGACGCGCGCCGCCGTGCTCGCCGCGATCGAGGCCCAGGACTACCGGCCGAACGCGGTCGGGCGGAGCCTGCGCGCCTCCCGCACCCCCATGATCGGGGTGCTCGTGGCCGACATCGGCAACCCCTTCTACGCCCGGCTGCACCGCGCCATCGAACGCCGCCTGGCCGGCAGCGGCTTCTCGCTGATGCTGATGAACTCCGACGACGACGCGCGCAACGAGCGTCACCAGCTCGAGCTGCTGCGCTCGTACCGCCCGACCGGGCTCGCCATCGTCCCGTCGATCGGCAGCTCGCTGAGCGACGAGGACCTGCGGGCGTTCGGTCACGTCGTCAGCGTCAGCCGGGTGCTCGACGGCGTGCACGTCCCCGCGGTCGTCACCAACGAGCGGGAAGCCGTCGCCTCGGCGGCGGCGGAGCTGCTCGCGCACGGGCACACCGAGATCGCCATGATCCTCGGCCCGCCGCAGGCGTCCACCACCCGCGCCCGCGAGGAGGGCTTCCAGGCCGCTCTCGCCCGTCACCCCGGAAGCCGCGGGCTCGTGCGCTATACCGACGGAACCCGGCTGGGCGGGGAGTCCTCGGCCGGCGAGCTGCTGGACACGCATCCCGCCGCCACCGCGGTGATCGGCTTCAACGCGCTCGTCACCGAGGGCGTCGTCAGAGCCGTCCGGGCGGCGGGGCGCCGCTGTCCTGAGGACATCTCGATCATCGGGTTCACCGACGCGGGCTGGATGACGCTGTTCCACCCGGCCATCTCCGTGATCGACCAGCCGGTGGAGGAGATGGGCGCCCTCGCCGGTCATCTCCTGCTGGACCTGGCTTCGGGCAAGAGCGTCGAGCCCGGCCCGCGGGTGGTGCCCAGCACGCTGATCCGGCGCGGCTCCGTGGCCCCGCCGGCGAGCACGAAGGAGCGCAGGACATGAAGATCGTGGCGGTCAACACCTACGTCGTCACCGAGAAGCTGGAGACGCCGTTCGGCATGTCCCAGTGGTACTGGGAGGTTCGCGGCAGTTGTCTCGTCGAGATCGTGACCGACGAGGGCATCTCCGGATGGGGCGAGTGTTTCGGCCCCGCCGAAGGCAGCCGCGCGCTGATCGACTCGGTGTACGCGCCGCTCCTCATCGGAGCCGATCCGTTCGAGCACGTCTCCCTGTGGGAGTCGATGTACAACCGCGGCCGTGAGTGGGGGCGCGCGGGCGTCCCCATCGCCGCGATCTCCGGGATCGAGATCGCCCTGTGGGACACCGTCGGCAAGGCGCTGGGCCAGCCCGTCTACCGTCTGCTCGGCGGGCGCGCGCCCGAGCCCTTCCACGCCTACGCCTCCGCGTTCTACTACGGCGGCGAATGGCGGGACGACCTGGAGGCGGAGGCCGGGCACCTCACCGCGCAGGGCTATCGGCACGTCAAGATGAAGGTCGGCGCCGACCTGCGCTCCGACATCGAGCGCGTGCACCGGGTACGCGCCGCGCTGGGACCCGGCGTGCACCTCGCCGCCGACGCCAACCGCGGCTACACGACGGCGGAGGCCCTGGTGTTCGCCCGGGAGACCGAGCCGGACGCGTTGTGGTTCTTCGAGGAGCCGGTCCTGCCCGAGGACCTGGCCGGATACCGCGAGCTGAGAGCCGCCACGGCGGTGCCGATCGCGGGCGGGGAGTCGGCGTTCACCCGCTGGGGATTCGCGGAGCTGATCGAGTCGCGCGCCGTGGACCTGCTGCAGCCCGACGCCACGGCCTGCGGCGGGCTGCGCGAGACGTTGCTGATCGCCGGCATGGCCAGCGTGCACGGCATCCCCACGCTGCCCCACGTGTGGGGCTCGGCGATCACCGTGGCCGCCGGGCTGCACCTCGCCACCGCGCTGCCGGTCGTGACCCCCTCACTCGGGCGCACACCTCCGGTCATCGAGCTCGACCAGTCGCCCAACTCCTTCCGGCAGACCCTGTCGGACCTCGACATCGGGCCGGTGATGTCCGTGCCCCAAGGACCGGGCCTCGGCATCGAGATCGACCGCACGGTCATCGAGGCGTACCGAGCCTGACCCCGAAACACCCGCCAGCTCTAAGGAAGACCCCGTGTCATCGGACCCGCACACCCTCCCCGCACCGGCCCCGTCCCTCCCGCACAAGTGGCTGCGCATCGGCGGCCTGCTGCTCGTCGGCCTGTTCGTCGCCTACCTCGACCGCTCGAACCTGTCGGTGGGCATCAAGAACGTCGCTGACGACCTCGGCTTCGCCGGCGACGACTTCGCCGCCACGTCGAGCCTCGCCCTGACCGCGTTCCTGGTCGGCTATCTGATCTCGAACTTCCTCGGCGGCTTCCTGACCGCCAGGATCGACGCCAAGTGGATCCTGCTCACCACCGTCGCGGGCTACTCGCTGTGCACGCTCTTCATCGGCTTCGTGGACTCCGTGGGCGCCCTCGTCGCGCTGCGGGTGGGCGTCGGGGTGTTCGAAGGGATCTACTGGCCGCAGCAGTTCAGGATGGCCAAGGCCTGGTTCGACGAGCGGGAGATGAGCCGCGCCAGCGCGATGATCCAGTATTACGGGCAGTATCTCGCCCTGGCGCTGGGATTCTTCCTGCTCACCCCCATCGAGGCGGCGTTCGGCTGGCGTCCGCTGTTCTGGGTGCTGGGCGCGGTCGGCCTGCTCGTCATCCTCCCCCTGTACGCGCGGTTCCTGCCGACCGCGCCGACCCGAGCCCCGGCGGCCGACCGCGGCGGGCCGGCCCGGGGCAAGCTCACCTTCGCCGCCTTCGGCGGGTGGCGGTTCGTGCTGATCGTGTTCAGCTACTTCGCCAACGGCATGCTCTTCTGGGGCATCACGCTGTTCATCCCGCTCATCGTGCCGACCTTCGGTTTCGCGTCGAGCATCAACGGGCTGCTGTCCGCGGCGCCGTACCTCGTGTCGCTGCTGCTCACCATCCCGATGATGATCCTCGCCGACCGCACCGGGCGGCGCGGCGCCATCGCGGTCTCCGGGCTCGTCGCCGGCGGCGTCCTGCTCGCCTGCGTCGGGCTCACCGACTCGGCCGTGCTGCAGTTCGCGCTGATCTGCCTGGGTCTGGGCTACTTCACCGCCGCCTACACGCCCAACATCTGGGCGATCGCGGTGACCGAGCTGCCCGCCCACGTGGTGGGTCCCGCCACCGGGATCATCAACGGCTTCGGGGCCGGCGGCGGCGGCACCGTCGCGGGCGCCCTCGTCGGCGCCCTGCTCGCGGCCACCGGCACGTACGCGCTGGGCCTGTCCGTCCTCGGCCTCGTCGCGATCCTCGGCGGCCTGGCCCTGTTCCTGTACACGAGGATGCGCCCGGCCACCGCTCCGGCCACCGGCCGGTGAGACCTTCGCCGGTCGCGTCGGTGCTCCTGGCGTCAGCCGCCAGGAGCACCGGCGCGTCCATCACCCGCCGGATCGGTCCGTAGCCGGCGGCCCGGCGACGTCGTCGCCACACGGTGACGGCGCGAGCCAGTGGCGGGTGAGGTCGCGGATGGCTTGACGCCATCGCTCGGGTTGATCGCCGGCGGCGATCGCGTCCCCCGCACTGTGCAGGATGGCGAACAGGAACGTGGCGGCGACGTGCGCGTCGGCGGAACGGAAGGCGCCCTCCGCCATGCCGCGGCTCAGCGCCGCCGCCATGGCGGTGATGATGTCGATACGGTGGTCGACGGGGGCGCCGGTGGCGGCCGTGTGGAAGACGGCGTGGTGAAGGCCGCCGGGCTGGGCGATGGTGTCGACGGCCGCATCGCATTCGGCGTCGACGGTGGCCCACCAGTCGATGGGATCGGCGGTTTCGGCGAGCCGGTGGAACCGGCTCACGTAGTCCCGCAGCACCCGGTCCCGGACGGCGACCAGCATCTCTTCCCAGGAGGAGAAGTAGACGTAGAAGGTGCCCTTGGCCGAGCCCGCTTCGGCCGTCACGGCTTGGACCCAGTTGCTCACCTCCTGACCGGACTCCAGGAGCCGGATGGCCGCGTCGATCAGTTCACTGCGCCTGGCCTCGGGCGAAAGGCGCCGACGGCTCCTGGAGGTGACCACGGCGACAGGCTAACGGAAACGTCCGGAACGATCGCGCCGGTGGGAGGGTGTGGGCTCACCGGGCACGATGCCCGGCTCTGGTGCGGGCGATGCGGAGTTCGCTGACTCCGCGCAGGTTGAGGTGCTCGCGGTACGGCGGCGGATCGGCGATGAGCCTCGGGTCCAGGACACGCTGGGCGAATCCGGCCAGGGCCAGCCGGCCTTCGAGCCTGGCCAGTGGCGCGCCGAGACAGAAGTGCGGGCCGAAGCTGAAGGCCAGGTGGCGCCCCTGGGCGCGGTGGGGGTCGAAGCGGTCCGGCTCCGGGTTCGCTTCCGGGTCCCGTTGGGCCGCGGCCAGCAGCAGGATGATCATGCTGAGTTTCGGGACGTGCACCTCTCCGACGCGCAGGTCCTCGGTGGCCATCCGGGCGGTGAGCTGGACAGGCGGGTCATACCGCAGAGTCTCCTCGACGACCCCCTGGGCCAGGCTCGGGTCGGCGCGGAGTGCGGTGAGGTGGCCGGGGTGCCGGAGGAGGGCTAACACACCGTTGGCGATGAGGTTGACCGTCGTCTCGTGACCGGCCACCAGCAGCAGCACGATGCTGGAGACGAGTTCGTCGTGGTTGAGTGCGTCCGCGCCGTCCTTGGCGGCGATGAGGTCGGAGATCAGGTCGTCCTGGCGCGGGCGGGTGCGCCTTTCGGCGATGAGCTCGTTGACGTACCTGTGCATCTCGATCAGTCCGGACACCCACTCCGGCGTCGCGCCGTCGGCGTCCGTGCTGCTCGACAGGCCGTCCAGCAGACGGGTGAGCTGGGAGGACCACTGGCTGAACAGAGGCACGTCCGCCAGCGGGACACCGAGCATGCGGCAGATCACCGTCACCGGAAGCGGGTAGGCGAAGTCGGCGATCAGGTCGAACGTGTCATGTTCCAGAGCCCGGTCGAGGAGATCGTCCACCAATTGGGTGATGAACGGCTCCATCCGAGCGACGGTGCGGGCGGTGAAGGCGCTGCCGGCCAGCCGCCGTAGCCGCGTGTGGTCCGGTGGGTCCTGGGAGAGGAACCAGGGCTGGTGGACCGAGGACGGCGCGTCGGGCGGATAGAGGCCGCCGCCCTGGCCACCGCCGTTGCGCCGCCAGCGCTCCGCGCTGAGCCGCGGGTCGCGGAGCAGGGTCTCGCAGTCTCGGTATCGGGTCACCACCAAGGTCGACATCTCCTCGATCCACACCGGGCCGAGGTCGCGGAGATCGGCGTAGATGGGGTACGGGTCGACTCTCGACGCCGGGTCCAGAAGCTTGCCGATCAACTCGAAACCGGACATCTCCACATCGCGGGTCTCTGACATCTGCGCTCCTTGGGTGCGTTCTATTGACCTTAGGTCATTAGTAACTGACCTGAGGTCAATATGTCAACGCGAAGCGGGACTGCGAGCTGTCTAGCCGACACCTGTAGCCATCTGTAGCGATACCGTTACCTAGAGCGAGGGTAGGGGTGGGGCGAGAAACGCCAACCCGACAGGAGATGTACATGAGCGAACTTCCCGCCATGCTCGGCCTTCCCCTCATCCTGGCCGACGAGGCCGTGACCTTGGAGGACTGGCGGATGGAACTGGCCGAGGGCGGTCAGGACTGACCGGCGCGTCACCCGAAGTGCGCGTGAAGCTCCCGGATCTTTCGGGAGCTTCGCCTTGTCCTGAGGTCCGCCTTGGTTTGAGGTCCGCCTTGTCCTGAGATTCGCCCTGCCTTGAGAACCGCCCTGCCTTGAGATTCGCCCTGCCTTGAGATTCGCCTGTCTTGGGAAAGGACAGCCGCCCCATGTCCAGCGCGCCGGCATCATCTCCCCTCGGCCACCCTCCGCCACACAGGGAAACCCGCACCGAAGAGCTGCACGGTCACACCGTGGCCGACCCCTATCGGTGGCTGGAGGACGGTGACAGTGCCGAGTGCGCGGCCTGGCTGCGAGACCAGGCCCACCTGTTCACCGAGGGCGCCGCGGCCTGGCCGTACCATGCCTCATGGCGGAGGCTGCTGGGGGACGCCTGCACGGGAGACGCGAGCTCACCCCCGGTGTGGCGCGGCGGCCGCCGGTTCTTCCTCCGGCACGCACCGGGCCGGGCGCTGCCCGTACTGATGATCGCCGAGCCGGGCCGGCCCGCGCAGGTCCTGCTGGACCCCCTGGACGTGGACCCCAGCGGCGCGACGACGCTCGATGCCTGGCGTCCCTCGCCCAGCGGCGCTCTGGTGGCCTACCAGAGCTCCCACCAGGGCGATGAACGCCCGCGGCTGCGCGTGCTTCAGGTGGCCACACGCCTCGTCGTGGACGGCGCGCTGAACCCGGGCCGTAAAACGGCGGTCGCCTGGCTGGCGGACAGCAGCGGCTTCTTCTACATCAGCACCCCCCAAGGCCAGGCGGGGCGGCAGTTGCGGCTGCACCGCATCGGCACCGATTACCACCACGACCCCGTGCTGTTCACCACCGGTCTTCCGCAGCTCTCGGTGATCACCAGCCCGGACGGAGCTCACCTGGCCATGTCGGCCGCACCCGGAGCGACCAGCGGCAACCGCCTCTGGCTGGCCCCGGTGCCCCGCCACCCCGGCCACCAGCCGCGGCCCGTCCTCATCTTCGACGGCACGGCGCGGAACACCCGCGCGGCGCTGAAGTTCGCCCCCGGCGGCAGGATCTACGCCATCACCGACGCCGACGCCCCCTTCGGCCGGTTGTGCGCCGTCAACGCGTCCGACCCGCACGCGTGCGCCTGGCGCACGGTGATCGGCCAGCATCCCGGCAGCGTGCTGGCCGCCTGCGTGACACTCACCGAACCCGCCACCGGCGAGCCGCACCTGCTCACCGCGCACACCCGCAACGGTCTGAGCCGGCTGTGGCTGCACACCGCCGACGGAACCCCCCTCACCGAGGTGGCCACCCCAGGGGCCGGGCACATCTCCCAGCTCACCGCGCCCCCGGAAGGCGGGCCCAGCGCCTGGTTCACCTACACCGACTTCATCACCCCGCCCGCCGTGCACCGCTTCGACCTGACCGAACGCCACTGCACCCCGGAGCTCGGCGAATTTGATCCGGCATCCGGCGTCCAGCTGGCTCCGGCCGCGGCCGGAGCCACCCCGGGCTCCGTGGCAGTCACGGGATCGGGTCCTCAAGCAGGCGGCACGGCAGCGGGCACGGTATCGGCCCGGCCGGTCGCCGGTGAGCGGCCGGTGGTCGAGCAGGTCACCTACACCTCACAGGACGGCACCCGGGTGCGCATGCATCTGATCGCCCCGTCCGGGCGTACCGGACCGTCCCCTGTCCTGCTCACCGCCTACGGCGGATTCGGCGCCTGCATGCCTCCCGCCTACTCCCCCGCCATCACCGCCTGGGTACGGGCCGGCGGCACCTACGCGATCGCGAGCGTACGCGGCGGCGGAGAAGAGGGAACCGGCTGGCACGCGGCCGGCCGCGGAGCCAACAAACCCAACGCCATCGCCGACTTCCTCGCCGCCGCCCGCTGGCTGATCGACCACCGCCGCACCACCTCCCGGCAGTTGGCGATCCGCGGCGGCTCCCACAGCGGGTTCATGGTCGCCGCCGCCATCACCCAGGCTCCCGAGCTGTTCGCCGCCGCCGTATGCTCCGACTCGGTCACCGACATGCTGCGTTATCAGCACTTCGGCCTCGGCCATCTGTGGCGGGCCGAGTTCGGCACCGCCGAGGACCCCGACCAGTTCGCCACCCTGCTCAGCTACTCGCCCTATCACCGCGTCCGGCCCGGCACCGCCTACCCGGCCACCCTGCTGACCTGCCCCCGGGCCGACCCACGGGTGGATTCCCTGCACACCCGCAAGATGACCGCCGCCCTTCAGCACGCGACCACCTCCGGCCGGCCGATCCTGCTGCGCTGCGAGAGCGGCGTCGGCCATGGCCCACGCGCCCTGGACCGCTGGCTCGCCCTGCAGACCGACGTCCTCGCCTTCTGCGCCGCCCATACCGGCCTGCACGAGAACGTCATGGGCCGTGGCGGCGGCTTCGGAGTCTCTCCCAGGGAGATGTGACCAGGACCCGAGCACATGTGATCAGGGCACGGTTACATGTGCTCACGAGCAGCGGAAGAGCAGGCATTCTTTGCTACCCGGAAACTACCGCTCTTCGACCAGGAGCCCATGACAGGCGCCATCCGCGTGGACGGCGCCGGCCCTCTGCACCATTCAGCGTTGTTTGAGGCGGAGTGCTTCTTTACGGCCTTCGGCCTGAACGGACCGCTCGTGCTCCAGCCAGGCCGGATTCTCCGCCTTCAGCGTATCGATCTCAGCCGTGGTGAGCGGTCCGGTGATCCCGCCTCTGGTCAGGCCGGAAATGGAGACCCCGAGCTTCGCGGCGACGACCTGCTTGGGATGCGGGCCGTTGCGGCGCAGGTCAGCGAGCCAGGCGGGTGGCGCCGACTGCAACTCGTTCAGCTCGTCCCGGGAGACGACACCCGCCTGGAACTCGGCGGGAGTGGCTGCGAGGAGGACACCCAGCTTCTTGGCCGCGGTCTCCGGCTTCATCGTCTGGGTGGTCTTCGGTTTGGACGAGGTCATGGCATCGAGCGTAGTCAGTCGGAACGGGTTCCCTGACATCGGTACCCTGGGGAAGTGACTGATGGGGAGACCGGCGACGAGTTCCGGCTGGCATACGTGCCCGGGGTGACACCGGCGAAATGGGTCAACGTCTGGACCGAGAGGTTGCCCGGCGTGCCGATTTCCCTGATCGCGGTGCCCGCCGCCGAGGTGGTGGGGCTCCTGCGTGATGGCGGCGCCGACGCCGGATTCGTCAGGCTGCCGATCGACCGCGACGGGCTCAGCGTGATCCCCCTCTACGTGGAGACCACGGTGGTCGTGGTGCCCAAGGACCACGCGGTGGCCGCCGCCGACGAGGTGACCGTCGCCGACCTGACCGACGACGAGGCGTTCCATCCGCTGGACGACACCATCGAGTGGACGGTGCGGCCCGGGCTGCCCGCGTTCACCCGCCCGGCCACGACGGCCGACGCGGTCGAGCTGGTGGCGGCCGGCACCGGGCTTCTCCTGGTTCCGCAGTCGCTGGCCCGCCTCCACGACCGCAAGGATCTGACTTACCGGCCGGTGCCGGACGCGCCGCAGTCTCAGGTCGCGCTGGCCTGGCCCACGGACGCGACCACCGACCTGGTGGAAGACTTCATCGGCATCGTCCGCGGCCGGACGGTGAACAGCTCGCGGGGCCGTACCCCCGCCGCCCCTGAGAAGAAACCGGCACAGCGGCAGGCACAAAAACCCGCACAGAACGCCTCCGGCCGCCGCGCCGTGCCGGCCGGCCGTAAGAAGAAGGGCCACCGGCCCCGGTGACCCTGCCGGCCCGACCCTCCGGCGACAAGATTCCCAGTGTCGGGCCCGCTCTACCTTGTCGGCCGCGCGACCTCAACTTCGGGCACCTTCGACACCGGCAGAATGAGCCATCGAGCAAATCCGGGTCACGCGGCGGCGGCTTGATCACAGACGAAGCAGAACTCGTTGCCTTCGGGGTCGGCCATGACCTGAAAAGATCCCTGATCGTCGGTGACCGTCCCGCCGAGCCGCGTCGCACCCAGCCGCAGCGCGTGGGTAGTGGCCGGCTCGATCGCGTCGACCTCGATGTCCAGGTGCAGCCGGTTCTTCCCGGCCTTGTCCTCGGCAACCGGCTGGAACGCCAGCCGTACGCCACCAGGCGGTTCGACATGGGACCAGCCACGGGCGCGATCCACCGGGTCACCGCCAAGGAGGGCTGCCCAGAAGCGCACCAAGCGCTGCGGATCCCGGCAATCCACCACAATCTGGTTCAGGCGCACGCGCATGACGGCCAGAGTAGCGATCACGCGGACTTCGCCGGCACTGCGACAGGATCACGTCACCCCACCTGTTCGACGGCGGCTGTTGCCGACCCGGAACAATGCGCTGCCGTCGAACCCCTCAAGCTGGACCCGGCGCAGCGCCTACTCCGTCGCCTCCCACGGCGTCGGGCCGGCGCCTGGCGAGGAGAACGGACCGAGGCTGTCTGGGGGCGCGGTCGAGTCGCCGTCCGTGCGGATGGACATGATCTTCTCCCTGTGATCGTCGCGAATTCCGCCCTGGCGCATCCACGAGGACAGCTCAGCGGGTCCCGGCAAGATGGTCGGCCAGGATCGTGGTGACCGACAGCGCGGTGTCGAAGTGCGGGACGAGCCGGTTTTTCGTCAGCGCGAAGGCGACCCTCCGCGCGGGGTCGGCGTAGGCGTAACTTCCGCCCCCGCCCGGCCAGCCGAATGCCGCGGAGTTCTCCTCAGCGGGGGCGCCCATCCGGCCGATCGGGAAGCCCAGCGCCATCCGCACCGGATTACCGAAAACCTGATCCGCACCCTCGAACGCGAGCGCGGGCAGTTCCGCCAACCGTGCGGAGTCCACGAGCTTGCCCTGCAGCAAGGCGTTGTACATCGCGGCAAGGCCATGCGCAGTGGCGGTGCCCACCGACGGTATGTCGGCGCGCAGGATCTCGCTGTTGTTGCCGAAATCGGCACTCGGCCGGTTTTCCCACGGCGCGAGGATCGCTTCATCGTCGTCCGGGGCGGCGGGCCATGGCCGCGCCTGCTGCTCCAGGCGTGCCAGCCCCGGCAGCGACTCCTTCGGAGCGGCGAAGTAGAGCTGCCCCTCGATACCGAGCGGCGCGGTGATCCACTCGCGCAGCAGCTCGCACATGGGCCGCCCGGTCGCGCGGCGGGCCAGCTCGCCGACGAGATAGCCAAAGGTGTAGGAGTGATAGCCCACGGCGGCGCCGGGCTGCCAGCGCGGCTCGGCGGCGGCCAGCGACTCACATACCCTGGACCAGTCAGGAAGATCGCCCGGAGTGATCTCGCGAGGCATGGCCGGAAGACCGACCGTGTGGGTCAGCACGTGCCGCAGTGTCGCCGTGGCCTTGCCGTGCACACCGAACTCGGGCCAAAGGTCCGTGACCGGACTGTCGTAATCGAGGAAACCACGCGCGACGAGCAGATGCGCGAGCGTGGCCGCCACGTTCTTGCCAATGGAGAAACTGAAGATCGGCGTGGCGGAGGTGACCGGTCGCCCCGTGGCCGGGTCGGCCGTGCCGGCCACCGCGTCGACGATCAGCGCGCCATCCTGATAGACGGCGACCTGCACACCGGTCTCCGCGCCGGCACCGACCAGCGTATCGATATGACGCTGAATTCGTTCCTGTATCTCACTCATCGCCATCCTCGTCACTTCCCCGGCCGCGCGGAGGAATCGCCCCTCCGGCCCGGCGGCTTGCGCGAGTCGCACACCGTGCGCCGTCCCAGGTATGACGACCGACGGCGGCCGGAAAACTCATCGCGCCGAGCAGAGTCAACCGACGGCGGCCACCGCGCGGACAACCTTCAGCCACGAAAGTCAGATAGTGCGGCAACCTACAACGCAGCCCTGGGCGCGTTCGAGTGAGCAGCCGCAACGACCTCTGTTATCGTCCGCGGCGGCCTGATGGAACACAGTTCGGAAGGATCGCGAGGGAAGCATCATGATGAGTGAGCATCTGATGGAATACGGCGGGCTGCCGGTCTTCGCGTTCAGCGAGGACACTGATTCGTCGAGTGGCCTTCCGCCGGCCCGGGACGTGGCATGGCACCTCTCCTGGGAATGGGACAGCATCCGTTTCGAGGACGTCTTCGATCCCTTCTTGGACGCAGTCGACACAACCCAGGTCAACCATCTGATCATCGGATACTGGGGGTCCTGTGAAGACGATGTCTACCCGCCCGAGGTTTTGATCGACGCCGTAGACCGGTTCCCCGCCCTGAAATCACTGTTCCTCGGCTATCTGCATGATCCATGGCAAGAATTCAGTTACGTTGCCTCTCGTAACCTCGATCCGCTGCTGCGGGCATTCCCGGCGCTGGAACGCCTGGATGTGCACGGCGACGACCTGGAACTCAGCCCGTTCCGCAGCGAGACGCTCCGGACACTGCGCTTCGAGTCGGACGCGCTGCCCGCCGAAGCCGTCCGGGCGGTCGGCGCAAGTGATCTGCCCAGCCTGGAGCACTTGGCGATGTGGCTCGGCCGCGAAGCCAATGGCCGCACCGTCACACTCGACGACCTCGCCCCGTTCATGTCCGGGGAACGGCTGCCCGCGCTGCGTCACCTTGGCCTGGAAAGAAGCTCGTTTCAGGACGACATCGCCGCAGCGGTCGCGGTCGCGCCGATCGTGGCGCGACTGGAGTCGCTGAGCCTGGCCCTGGGCCGGCTCACCGACCGGGGCGCGGAGGCGTTGCTGTCCGGGCAGCCCCTCACCCACCTCAGGCGACTCGACCTGTGCGACGACCCCGAGCGTGACGGCTTCTTCACCGCCCGGTACGCGCAGGGGTGGTTTCTCCCCAGGAAGGGGCAGGTCCTAGCGTCCCCCAAGCGACTCGATCCGGGCGCCGACCCTCACAGCGACCACTTCGGGAGCGTCCGCTTTGTCAACCACCACGGCTTCAGTGACGCCATGACGGAACGGCTTCGCGTCACGCTGCCGAACGTCGAGTTCTCCTTCAACCTTTACGGCGCGAGATAGGGGCAGAACCTGTACCACCAAACGGCCCCGCCCTGCCGGTCAAGGGACAGCAGAGACGCTTCCGTGCCTTTGCTGGGCATCGATGGGACATGTATGTACATGTCCTACCAAGCCGTTGACCGCGAGGCCATGGCGAGCGCGACGTTCGATCGGCAGTCCGCTGGTGTCGAGCCTCGGTCCCGGTATCCACAGCGACTGTGATCACACGGAACCCTGTCTAGAAAGCACTCTTTCGCACGAAAACACTCCCGTCCGTTTTCGGCAGAATGCCCACACTGCCTACGGCAGAACGCCCATGAAGGATCCGGCAGAACGCTCACTGTACGGCTTGATCTGCGGTAACCTGCGGGATCGTGACGCAAACTGCTCTGTACCCGCGCCGCACTCATGCCATGACGCTCGAAGCACTGGCAGACACCCGCGTGGTCATCGTGAACGGTGCTCGCCAAGTCGGTAAGAGCACACTGGCAGGCCTGATCGCCAGCCAGACTGAGAACGCTCGTCAGCTCTACCTGGACGATCCGGCGATCTTGTCCGCAGCGCAGGAGGATCCCGTTGCCTTCGTCCGGCATGACGGACTTCTACTGATCGATGAAATCCAGCGCGCCCCCCAACTCCTCCTGCCGATCAAGCACGAGGTCGACAGGGACCCACGTGCGGGCCGATACCTCCTCACCGGGTCCGCGCGCCTGCTCGGGCTACGCGATCTCCCAGACGCCCTGCCGGGCCGAACGGAGACCATCGAGTTGTGGCCGCTCTCTCAGGGGGAGATCGACGGTGCTCCCGACGGGTTCGTGGATTACGTCTTCACGCAGGATCTCGACGCCACTATGTGTTCTTGTCCTCTCCGTAAGCATGACTACGTTGACAGAGCGTTGCGCGGTGGTTATCCCGAGGCAGTCCGACGGGACCCAGGCCGCAGACGGAACAGGTTCTTCGACTCGTACGTCACCGATCTGATATCCCGAGACGTGCGCCAGATCTCCGACATCGAACGCCCTGCTGAGATGCGCCGGCTTTTGAGCGTCATAGCCGCGCGCATGGGTGGATTGGTGGTGGTCCAGTCAATTGCCGGCGACGTGGGCCTGCCCCGGATGACACTCGCCCGCTACCTGGACCTTCTAGAGTTGGTCTTCGTTATCAAGCGGATACCGGCCTGGTCCTCGAACCTCACCCGCCGCGCCATCTCCACGCCCAAACTGATCGTCACGGACAGCGGACTTGGCGGCCGCCTGATCGGAATGTCATCCGAGCGCGCCAGGGATGTCACGGCCCCCATTGGTCCCCTGCTCGAGAATTTCGTCACCGGAGAGGTGGCACGCCAACTCACCTGGGCCGATGAGCCCGTCCAGCTGTTCCACTACCGAGACCGCGACAAAGTCGAGGTGGACATCGTCTTGGAGCACGCGTCCGGTGAAGTGATCGGGGTCGAGGTAAAGGCATCTGAAACCGTGCGAAGCGACGACTTCCGCGGCTTGCGCCACCTGGCCGACCGACTTGGAGCGAGATTCCGAGCCGGCTTCGTGCTCTATACCGGAGAGCAGGCGCTGGCGTTCGGGGAAAAGCTGAGGGCCCTTCCCATGGCGGCCTTGTGGATGCTCGGAACCGCGACCGAAGACGTGTAGTCATGGTCGCCAGGGTGCATGAATGCGATCCGTCGGCCAAGCCGTGCCATATCACGGCGTCGGGCACGGCATACATGCGGGGGTACGACGGGGACTTCCCACTGTCGGATTTGGAAGAGCAGGCATTCCTTGCCGCCCGGAAGCCGCCGCTCTTCGACAGGCAGTCCGTGACAAGCGCCACCCGCGAGGACCTGGACAGCGACCTTGTCACAGCGTTCCTACGTTCGGTCCGCGAACGGGATCCCCACGGCCTGGGCCGTTTCCCTGACGATGCCGAGTTGCTGCGGCGTGCTGGAATTACTCTGCCCGACGGCACTCCGACCGTCGCAGGAGTGTTGACTTTGGGGGTTCATCCACAGGAGTGGTTTCCGCGCTTCGTCATCCAGGCTTCGGCAGAGCCATTGCCGTCCGATCCCGTAGGATCGCGGGCTCGGAACCAGACAACGATCACCGGGGCTATTCCACGGATGCTGGAAGAGGCCCTGAACTGGGCACGGCGAACCTTTGACACCAGCGTCGTGTCGGCGCCGGACGGGACCGTTCTTGATCGGCCCGCCTATCCCTACATCGCATTTCGCGAGCTCATCGCCAACGCGCTTCTCCATCGCGACCTCGATCATTGTCGGCCGGCATGGCCGTGGAGGTTCGGCTCCGTCGTGACCGGCTGATCGTCTCCAACCCTGGCGGCCTGTACGGCATCACGGTCGATCGGCTCGGCCGGGATGCCGTCACCTCAGCACGCAATGCGCGACTCGTTGCGATCTGCCAACACGCTCGCACCCCAGAAACAGGCGCGCGAGTGATCGAGGCGCTGGCAACAGGCATTCCGATCGTGGCCAATGCCCTGGCAGAGGCTGGGCTTCCACCTGCGCACTACATCGACGCCGCCATCCGATTCACTGTCGTCCTACGGCGGCACGCAGTTCCCGTCATCACCCGGGCGACGTCCCTGAAGGATTCAAGGCCGTCCAGCGCGATCGTCACTCAGGTGGTCACTCAGAATTCGTCGTATCCCGAGACCTGGCCGATGGGGAAGATATGCCGGTTCGCGGCGCAGATCGTTTCGAGCACATGGACCGCCGCGTCCTCGGTGGAGTAGCTGGCGCGCAACACCTGGACGATCCACTCTCCGGACTCAAGCTCCAACGTCTCACGCTCGAAGGTCGTCGGTGGCCGGGCGGTCAGATTCTCCTCGGCGTGCCCGAACGCGTAGCCCAGGGCGGTCAACGCGGACTGAAGCGACGGCTTCACGAACTCCGGCTCGGCGAGCCTGGTATCGCCGAACAGATCCGCGCGGAAGTAGCTCGTCGCGATGCGCACCGGTACGTCGTTCGCCGTCATCATCTTGCGCCGGGCCACGATCTCGACACCAGGTTCGACGCGCAGGCAGGCCGCCACGTGATCACTGGCAGGCTCCAGCCCGACGTACAGCATCCGGCGATCAGCCTTGAGCCCCTGCCGTTCCGCTTCCGCCAGGAACAGGGATTTCGAGCCTCGAACGGCGGGCTCAGTGGGCAACGCGCGCTGCACCAGCACACGAGGGGCTGACGAGGCAGGCCCTTCGGGCGTACGGGCCGCCGGGCCCTTCCGCATCTGTGAAATGCGCCCCGGGGAGACACCCAGCCGTCCGGCGATCTCCTCCAGGTTCATGCCGGACTCCCGCGCCTCGGCGATGGCCTGCCGCCGCATCTTGGCCGCCTCGGTCACCAACCCCTGTTCCTCGGTCATGAGACGGCTGAGCATGCGGGCTCGTTCCACGGGATCACTGACCTGCGCGACTTCTCTCAGCGTCTTCAAGTCCATCCGTGTGCCGCCTCCTCAGCGACCAGACTGCCCACTTTAGGCCCCCTATTGCAGGGTCCGATCCGAGCTCTACTCTCGATCAGGCGTAATTCCAAGATCGCACACAGGATGTTTTCACAGGTGGGCGGTTTTGGGTTCGAACCAGTGACCGCTCGCTTGCGAAGCGTGCACTCATCACGGGTGGTGTGTACACCGACGGCGGTGTTGAGGCGTCTCCTCTCTCGTCCACAACGTCCGTCCCTGGAGCCACGCCATGCGCTTACGCTCATGCACGACTACGATCATCGCCGCCGCGGCCGTCGCGCTGCCGCTCACCTTCGCGACGTCCGCAGAGGCAGCCGCACCCGCCGGCGTCCCCAAAGGTGCCGTCTCTGCCCGAGTCGTGAAGATCGTGGACGGCGAGACGATCGATGTCATGCGCGCAGGCAAGAAGATCCGTGTCCGCCTTCTGGAGGTAGACACGCCGGGGCGCGGCAAGTGCTGGTTCAAGACCGCGACCGCCCGCACCGCGGCTCTCCTACCGGTCGGGAAGGTCGCCTACCTGGTTGCCGACAAGGGCCCGAAGGACCGCTACGGCCGCTGGCTCTACTACGTATGGTCGGCGAAGGGCGTGCATGTCAACCGCTACCTGGTCCGCTACGGCTACGGCAAAGCCGTCCTGTCCAAGCCGAATGACCGCTACATCAAGGTGATGCGCGCCGAGCAGGTCAAGGCGAAGGCGGAGCGCCTGCGCATCTGGTCCGGCAAGTGCGACGGCGGCGGCGGAACCCCGACACCGACATCCACGCCTACCCCCAAGCCGACGCCCAAGCCGACGCCCAAGCCGACGAAGACCGACCCGGCCCCGTCAGGGACCGATCCACGCTTCCGCACCTGCGGCGAAGCGAACAACGCCGGCTATGGGCCGTACAGGCGTGGCGCTGATCCCGAGTATGCCTGGTACCAGGACCGCGACGGAGACGGCGTGGTCTGCGAACGGTAAGCCATCGAGAAAGGCAGCGGCCCCCGGACTGCTCAGTCCGGGGGCCGCTATGTGTGGCGCCTAAGACGCGCGGGGTCCTCACTTCTTCGCCGGAAGCCGTAGTAGCCACGCCACCCGGGCCGGAGCCGGGGCCTCAAGGCGTGGTACGACATATCTTGGATAAATCGCCCTATGCTGTTGACCTGCGGCTATGCAATTAGACGTGGGTTGGCCAAGTGCCTAGACGCGCTGATGAGGCGGGCTTACGCTGCCGTGCATGAAGACGCACTTCGAGGAGATCTTCGACGAAGAAGACATCGTCGAGACTCCGGCCGAGCCATCCGGCACCCGGTACACCAGCTACCCCGCCACAGCCACGCGCGACGGAGCACTGTGGACCGTCGTCGTCCACGACCTCCCCGAAGGTCGCGCCGTCCAGGCGCAGGGCGCGACGTGGACCGAGGCTGAGATGAACGCAGCCAAGGGCGTCCTCGCCGCGCTCAAGGCCGAGCTCGGCACGGTCGGCGTCCATCTCGCCCCTGACGACCCCGAGGCCGCCGCCGCGCTGGATGCCGTCGTGGCAGCTCGTGTCGCCCGCGCTTACGCCGGACAGGCCGAGAGAGACGCCGTCCGCCACGCTGCCCGCCTGCTCGTGGACAGAGGCTGGAGCACCCGCGACGCGGGCCGGGCGCTTCGCCTGTCCCACCAGCGCATCTCCCAGATCGCACCACAGACCGCCGGGTAAGCTTCGGCGCTCGCCTCGCGGGGGACGCCTCGAGCCGTGACATCCTCACCGGCCCAGTCACGCTGGAGGCTGCATGGACGTCAGTTGCTGCCGTGTCTGTCTTGCTCGGGTTGAAAGTGCATGGCCTGCGGCACGGCCAAAAGGTGTGGCTCGACGTACTCGGCGTCCCAACGGTGGCGTCAGAGGAGCGGCTGGGTCATGGGGTGCCGGGAATCGTCGGCACGTACTCGCACACGCCTCCCGCGATGCTGACTCAGATCATGGAGGGCTTGCAGCGGTTCGCGGAGCAGTCGTTCCAAGAGCGGTCAAGGATGCACGGCGGAAGATCACCAGTGCGGGTTCTGGGCGGGTTGCTCGAGCCCTTGAGAAAGATCGGCAAGGGAGATCATCTTCCAGATCTCTCCCACTCACCCGTTTCCGATCTTCGACCCCGCCCCAAAAAAGGTGGTCTGACCTGGGTGGGCGGTACTGGGTTCGAACCAGTGACCCCTCGCTTGTAAGAGTAGCTATTCGATCACTGGAACTGGGGTTTCCGCCGCTCAGGCCTGCATTCGGCGTGCACTCATGTGCATGGTCGCGCTGTGGTGGGCGTTCCTGATGTCACTCAGTTTGTCACTCACCTCTCGATACCCCCCGGCTCGTTTGCCGTCGTTCCACGCGAAGAGGCTTACCGCTGGAAGAGGCGTTTGGGAGACGTGACTATAGGTGGCCATGCATCCTGGGAGGTATGGATTGGTGGAAGCTCGGCCTTGAGTACTTCAAGGTGGCTGTGGGCTGGCCCGTCATTGTGCTAGCGATCGCGATCACTCTCCGCAAGCCGATCGCTACGATATTTAATCGAGAGCTTGAAGCTGAGGCCGCCGGTGTGAAGCTCCGCGTTGGACGAGCGAAGGAGGCGGCTGAAGATGCCCTCGAAGAAGCGACGGAAGTGTCCGAGAAAGCAGAGGGCCAAGTACGCTTCGACGTAAGCCAAGAATCAGAACAAGTCGACGAAACGGAACTTTCTGGCAGGCTCGGAGAGCTGGAAAGTCAACTGATCGACGAGGAGGCGCGTCGTGCGTCGCTAGAGCGCGTGCTTTCTGAGGGGGCAAGATTGGGATGGGAATGGGCCCGATCGGGGGAAAGCGAGCCACCAGAGCTCGCAGTGTACTGGAACGCCGAAGGGCAGCCCAAAATTGTGACAAGAGAGCAGGTGGACAAGAATAGAGCTGGTGGGCAAACCGAAGTACGCGGGTTTGCATATGAGCAACGCGTTTTGGGACTCCTAATGTCAGCATTTCCAGGCTGCGCGTTCGATGTCTATCCTGATTCTGGCCCTGACCTGCAGATTCGCAGTCAAGGAACTGTGATTAGTGTCGTTATTAAACATGTTGGATCTGGACGATATTTGTCCACCGTTGCGCTTAATCGCGCGATGGGACGCATTGCTTATGGTGTTACACCCGTTCTCCTTGTTACCAATGTTGAGCTTTCCAAGAACGCTAAACAGATATTTCAAGATATGAACTCAGAGGCATTTGCAAATCTATCGTGGGTCACGTGGAGCGGCGACTCTGACAATGGGAGATTGATAGCAGCCGCAAATGAGATGATTGAGCATGAATCGCAGCGCTCGTGACGCGCAAGTTATCCGCCCGATCGTATGACGGTTATGCGACCGTTGTTTGCTCCGAGCAAATGCGATACAGCCCCCCTCTTGGCCTGCCCGTCTGCCGTCGTCCCACCCACGGGGTTAGCGGGCCAGCCGCGGGGCCGCCCGGCCGCGAGCCCGGTGCCAGGGCCGTGATGGAAAGAAGGCGGCCCCGCGGCTGGTCTGCTAAGGCTTGCCCTGGGACGGCGGCAGACGGGCAGGCTTCCACAGCAACCCACTCAGACGGGCAGGGAACGATCTTGGCTGCCCGGAGCCGGAGCGCCCCCGCCGGAGGCTTGCCGTAAGGACGACCCCGTGATCGCGCACGCGTGCGCTGATTGGCTCGTCCTCTGTGACCCGAGAACTGCGCTCCCCACTGTGCCAAGCGTCTGTACTGTCGTGGCGGCCCGTCGACTCGTCCGCGCCAGCCGTCCGGCGCGCTCTTAGCCGACCGCCTGGAGCCCTAGCGGAGGGCGGCGGCGTTCGCCGTGACGGCGGCGCGTGCGGCCTGCTTGCGGGCCGCCTTGAAGACGTACAGAAACTTCTCACAGGGCACTGTCGTCAGACAGCTTGATCCCGTTGTGCTGGCGTATGGCGGGTTTACCATCGTAGAGAGCGTCGAGCACACGCACCGCGAAAGCTTCGTCAGCCATGGAGATCACCTCTTCGGGTGTCGCCCACTGAAAGCCGCTCACTTCATCGTTGGTCGTCAGTTCGCCACCGGTCCCAACGCAGCGGAAGACGAGAGCGACTATGCCTCGCGACATGTTCTTGTACACGCCGGTCAGCGCGACCGGCTCGACGTCTAGGCCGGTCTCTTCCTTGACCTCTCGGCGAAGGCCGTCCTGGATGGATTCGTTGAGCTCAAGGACTCCCCCAGGCGGCTCCCAATGAGAGTTGTCTCGCCGTCGGATGAGGAGCGCACGCCCGACATGGTCGACAACGATGCCGGCAACGCTGACAGAGTGCTTCTGCTGATGTTCGTTCATGGTTGACCTCCAAGGGTAGGCTAGAGAGTGATAGACGTCTGTACGAGTTGAGGGAGCTGCTGTGAGCGCGGAGATGGTTGGGCTCGGGTCGGTTGATCCGACCAGCGACCGTGCCGTGTTCCGGCAGATCGCCGACCACCTTCGCGAAGCGATCGAGCGCGGCCGACTGGAGGAAGGCGACAAGCTCCCCTCCGAAGCCAAGCTCATGGACCATTACGGTGTCGCACGCATGACGGTCAGGAACGCACTTCAAGCCTTGCAGACAGAAGGGTTGATCGTTTCCGAGCACGGTCGTGGCGTCTATGTACGCACGCGACCCGTAGTCAAGCGGCTCGCGTCGGACCGGTTTGCGCGACGTCACCGAAAAGAGGGCAAAGCCGCCTTTCTTGCCGAATCCAGCCAGATCGGCGCAAAGCCGGAAGTCGATATGATCTCCGTTCGGGAGGTCGCCCCTCCCCCGGAGATCGCAGAGCGTTTGCGTCTGAGAAGTGGCGAGGTAGCCACAGCCAGGAGCCGGCGGTATTCCCTGAACGGCAAGCCCGTAGAAACCGCAATTTCTTACCTCCCGGTTGATATTGCCCGTGGCACACCGATAGAAGAGCCGAACCCAGGTCCCGGCGGTATCTACGGACGCCTTGAAGACCTTGGACACACCTTGGAGCGCTTCACCGAGGACGTTCACTCTCGGATGCCCACTCAGGAGGAAACCCGGCTTCTGCGGCTTGCTCCCGGAGTGCCTGTTTTTCGCCTGATTCGTACGGCTTATGACATTCATGGGCGTGCTGTCGAGGTGTGCGACACGATCATGGCAACGGATGCCTACGTTTTGTCGTACGAACTTCCCGCACATTAGTTGACACCCTTCCTCTCCTCCTCTATACAAGTAAGTGTACTCCTCTAGACGAGTAGACGCCTAGAGAGAAGGAGTCGCATCGAGAGGCGATGCGCCCAGAAGGAGGGAAGGGCTCCATGAAGCTCTACGTGGACACGAGCAACAAGCAGGTGACGGTGTCGAAGGAGTCGGTCGAGAAGACCGACCAGAACGGTCGCCAGAAGACCGAGCGCGACACGGGTCGTCCGATGTGGTCGACGCAGGTGTTCATCCTGGACGAGGACGGTGGCGAGGTCATCACTGTCACTACGGCCGGTATCCGGCCCGAGGTGAAGGTGGGACAGGTCGTCACGCTCTCCAAGCTGGAGGCCCTGCCGTGGTCGACCAACGGGCGCAGCGGCGTTGCGTTTCGCGCGCAGGAGATCAAGGCGGCTTCGGTGTCGGCGGTCAAGACTGCCTGACTCGGCTCAGACGCTCACGGTCCACCTGAGGTGTCCGCATGTGATGCCACTCGGAGACATCTCCAGGCATCACTTCCGGCCAACGGCCTGATTCGGCACACCGGAGATCACTCCGAACCAGCCGACAGATCACACAAGGAATTCCCGGGCACGCCACCCAACCACGAGAGAGCGTGCCCGGTCCTCGTAGAGAGGAAATCCAGCATGGCATTCCGCTCGCACATTTTCCATCCCGGCAAGCCCGGCACCTGGCCGAACGGCGAACCCCAGTCCGTTCGCGATACCTACGATGCCATGCTCGCCGACCAGGCGAAGGAGCGGGAGAAGGACGTCAAGTCCAGCCCGGTCAACCACAACGATCAGTAGCTCATCTGCGTACGGGGCCGCCAATCTCCCCAGATCCGGCCCCGTCGCACTCACTCCAAACCGACATCCCTCAAGGGAAGGAAGTCGACTCATGGCCAAGAATAGTGGCCGTTCCTACTCGCGGCGAGCCTCGGGCCGTCGCGGAACTGTGACGGTGATCGAGGATCACGTCTCGCGGTCCTACACCCGTAACGCCAAAATCGCCTTCTGGGTGGTCTCCGTGGTGACCGGCCTGCTGGCCGCCACCATCCTGACGGACTACTGGCACCCGATCATCGCTCTCATCCTGGGTGGCGCCTGCGGCGCACTGATCGCCCTGCCGATAGCCGCCGTGATCGCCGTCTGGCCCGTGCTGCGGGTCCTCGTCTGGTGGCTGCCGGAAATCGTCACCGCCGCCGGCCTCGTCTACGGGTTCGTAACCCTGGCCCAGAACACCACCCTGGCCATGCGCCTGGCGGTCATCGCCCTACTGGCAGTCCCGTTCGTGTTCCCGCAGGTCCGGCGCAACGTCATGAAGGTCGCCTGGTGCGTCATCTCCCGGCACCGTCTGCGGACCTGCTTCGCCGAATTCATCATCGGCAACAATCGCGCCTCGCTGCCGTTCGTGCTGTGGGCTCGTCCCACTTTGATCGGCGAATCGGTTTGGCTGTGGCTCCGTCCCGGCCTGGCCATGTCGGACCTGGAAAGCCGACTCGAACAGATTGCTGCCGCGTGCTGGGCCGACAAGGTCACCGTCGAGCGCGCTTCGCAGTCCAACTCCGCTCTCGTGCGGATCAACATCAGCCGTCGTGATGCCCTGACCGGGCGCGTCGTCTCTCCGCTCACTGACGAGATCAACGACACCAGCGACATGTTCGATCAACCGACGCTTGTCCTCGACACGGGCAATGGCGGGCTGGACCTGAACGACGTCACCGAAGCATCCGTCACCGACACGCCCAAGAACACCAAGAACGGCCGGACCGACAACGGCAACAAGCCCGCCCCTGCTCGGGCGGCTGTCCCGGTCCCGGCCGCACGCGGCGCGGAAGACATCAGCGACTACATCGACTGAAGCTGAGAGAACCCACCATGACTCACCTCACCGAGACCAACTCATCGATACGAGTCCAGCTCATCGAAGGGCTACGTGCCCTGGCCGACTTCCTCGACACACACCCCGATGTGCCCACCAACTCGTGGGTCAACGTCAGCTACAGCGTCACCGCCGCTGACACCTCCGGCGACGACTCCGACGACGCGAAACGTGTGGAAGTCGATCGCGTGGCCGCCATCCTTGGCGTCACTCCCACCCAGAACAACCGCGGTTCCCACTACACCGCGCTACGTACCTTCGGCCCGGTCGAATACCGCGCTACCGCCATCACCCAGGAGGAGATGGCCTTGCACCAAGCCGCAGACACCTACTACGGCCTGGTCACTCCATAGCTGCAACGCTCTGACGGTCCGTGCGGGCTCTGCCCCTGGTGGCACCCCGTACGGTCTCGTTTCGTTCTCGCCGAAAGAGACCTACGATCATGACTCTTGCTCTCGCCTCGGCCGTGCCGATAGGGCCGATGCTGTCGATGTATGACTCGGTCTTCATCGGGATCGATGAGATGCGTCAGCCGGTCTACATGCCGCTCATCTACCGCAACATCCTCGCCGCTGGCGAACCGGGCGGCGGAAAGTCTGGCCTGATCCAGTGCATCGGCTGCCACGCCGCCCTGTGCGACCGCACCCGGCTCGTTCTCCTGGACGGCAAGCAGGTCGAGCTTGGCATGCTCGCCGAGGCCGCCGACAAGTTCGTCGGTCCCGACATCGATGACGCCATCATCACCTTGCGTCGTCTCCAGCAGGTGATGAACAACCGCTACACCTGGCTGTCGGCCCGACGCCGTCGCAAGATCGAGCAGTACGACGACGTCAACGTCATCGTCGTCATCATTGACGAGATCGCCTACTTCTCGGCAACTGTGGGCGACGAACGGCAGCAACGCGAATTCATCGCCCTCCTGCGCGACTTGGTCGCACGCGGTCGAGCCGCCGGAATCATCGTCGTCGCCGCCACACAGCGGCCCAGCGTCGACATCATCCCCAAGTCGATGCGTGACCTGTTCGGCTACCGAGCCGCGTTCCGCTGCACCTCGTCCGGCTCCAGCGACATCATCCTCGGCGATGGCTGGTCCGGCTCTGGCTACTGCGCCACCGACATCACTCCCACCAGTCAGGGCGTGTGCTACCTCATCGCCGAAGGCGGCACCCCTCGAAAGATCAAGGTCGCCTATCTCACCGACAGCGACATCGCCCACATCGCCGACTACGCCGTCGCCATCCGCCGCAACAGCGCGTCCAGGGCGGCCAACCAACTCGCCGCCTGAACAAAGCACAGGGGCCGGATTCGCCTCCTACAGCATCCCGGCCCCTGCCCCTCCACTACTCCACCTCAAAGCGAAGGACGTGGATTCATGCAGCCTATCTGCACCGTGCCCTCCGGCATGCCCGGAACCGAGAGCACCGACAACCCGCTCTTGACACCCGAACCCGCTCGCCGGGTCGTCGAGAACGACCAGTACGTCGCCTTCCTCCGGCGTGCCATCCGCGCCTACGGCCGCCGTATCGCCACTGGCGATGTCGAAGCACTGGCCGACGCTGTTGCCCTGATCAATGACCTCGACACGGCTATCACGCAGGCCGTGGTCGGCCTCCGCGAGCAGGGCTACTCCTGGGCCGAGATCGCACGCCCCCTGGCCATCACCCGTCAGGCCGCGCAACAGCGCTGGGGCGGTGAGAACGCATGAGCGTCAGCGGGACCGTCTACCTCCTGCACTTCGACCGGCCCTACAAGCACGCCCGCCACTACATCGGCTGGACACCCGGAGACCTGAACCGACGCCTCCGTCAGCACCGCAGCGGCACCGGCGCCCGCCTGATGAAGGTCATCACAGCCGCCGGAATCGGCTTCGTCGTCGCCCGTGTCTGGGACGGCGGACGCAACCTCGAACGATCACTCAAGAACCGGGGCGGAGCTTCACGCTGCTGTCCTCTGTGCGGCGTCGTACCCCGCGTCACCGGCTGGGACCAACGGGCGGACGAACACCCGGTTCCGGACGCCACCGACCCGTACGCGATCACCCTCGTGACCGCCACCTGTGGCTGTAACCGGATCACTAGCGTCGCCGCAACGCTTCTGGCAAGCGCCTCCATCACGTGTAGCGAGTGCCACCAACCCCTCGTCCCGCACCTCAACGACCACCAGGACGACTGTCATGACCTCACCGTCTAACCGGGCCGCCCGCCTGGAATCCGCCGCCCAAATCCTTATCCTGCTCGTCATCGGCGGCATGGCCGGCCTCGCCTCCTTCACCCACGTCCACGACTGGACCATGCGACACGTCCCCACCGGAACCGGCGACTGGTTCGGCTGGGCTAACGCCATCATCTCCGAACTCACTCCCACCGCCGCCGGTCTGGAAATTCGCCGACGCAAGCGCGCCGGAACCTCCGTCATCTACCCGATGATCGTCCTCATCGCCGCTGCCGCGCTGTCCATCGCCGCGCAACTCGCGGTCGCCGAGCCCAGCCCTACCGGATGGCTGCTCAGCGCCGTCCCGGCACTGGCCTTCCTCGCCCTCACCAAACTCGCCCTGTCCGGCGGCAACCCGGTCACGACGCCAACCCGCGAACACCTCACCGTCGCTGACGAACCAGCCAATCAGACGATCACCACCGTGACAGCGGAAATCCCCCACGCCGAGACTCCCGCGATCGAACCGGTCGCCTCCATCCCTGACGAACTCCTCCAGGGCGCACGCATGGCCGTCTTCGCTCACCGCCAACGCAGCGAAGACCCCGTCACCCCGGCCATCCTCGCCGAACACCTCGGCGTGGACACCGGCACGGCCACTGCCCTGCTTCACCACCTCGACGGCACCCACGACGGGGGCCGCCTGTGACCACCAGCTCGTCGGCACCTTCGACGCTGGCTCTCGCCCCCGGGAAGACTGGGCATCAGCTCACCCTCCCGGGGATGGGGGCGAACACCGAATCCGGCCTCGCACACCACCCCAGCGGCGCAACTGCCTTCTTCGCCCATGACAGCGCTCTCACCCGCGCCGGTGACGGCTACTTCTCCTGGCTCGATCACGTCTGGCACGCTGCCGGATGTACCGCCCCTGTTCGCCTTCACGGCCAGGTCCATACCGTCGAGGCGTCCACCGGCGTCATTCTGGCCACGGAGTCCACCTCGGCCATGCCAGACGGCGTCATCTACAAGGCCTGCGGAAACCGCCGCGCCACCGTCTGCCCCTCCTGCGCTGAGACCTACCGCCGCGACGCCTACCACCTCGTCCGCTCCGGCCTGACTGGCGGCAAAGGCGTCCCCGAGACGGTCACCAGCCACCCGGCCGTCTTCGCCACCTTCACCGCTCCCACTTTCGGCACCGTCCACACCCGGCACGTCCGCACCCACACCTGCACGGACAAGACCCGGTGCACGTGCCGGCCGGAACCCTGCCACGCCCGCCGCACCATCGAGACCTGCCCGCACGGCGTCCGGCAAGCTTGCTTCGCCCGGCACCAGGCCGTCGACCAGCGCATCGGCCAGCCCCTGTGTCTGGACTGCTACGACCACGATCATCACGTCGTCTGGAACAACCAAGCCGGTGAACTGTGGCGGCGCACCAAGCAGACCATGGAACGTCACCTCAACCAGATCGCCCGCCGTCGCGGCCTGCCCCGCATCCGCATCGCGCACGGCAAAGCCGCCGAATATCAGCGACGCGGAGCCGTGCACTTCCACGTCCTGCTCCGCCTGGACGGCCTGGACCCCGACGACCCGGCCGCCGTCATCCCTCCACCCGACGGCTTCACCGTGACCGATCTGCAAGAGGCCGTCCAGTACGCCGCCACCGTGACCCGGTTCACCACGCACACCCACGACGAAAAGGCCGGCGGCTGGCCCATCGCTTGGGGCGATCAGCTCGATGTACGCCCGCTCAGCCTGCGCGGCGACAACCCCGTCACCGACGCCATGGTGGCCGCCTACCTCGCCAAGTACTCCACCAAAGGCACCGAGACCACCGGACACGCCTCCCGCCGCCTCGACCCTGCCACGATCGACCAGTACGCCAACCGCACCGGCACCCACACCGAACGACTCATCGCCGCCTGCTGGGAGCTCGGCCACCCCGACCACGCCGGGTTCGACGGCCTACGCCGATGGGCCCACATGCTCGGCTTCGGCGGACACTTCTTCACCAAAGCCCGCCGCTACTCCACCACTTTCGCGGCCCTACGAGCCGCACGCGTCCGCTACCGCCGCGCCCAAGACACCGGCACCGAATACGCCCCGGACGCCTTTCACCGTCAAGCCGACCTTGACGACGAAACGACGCTCATCATCGGCGACCTCACCTATGCCGGGAGTGGCTGGAAAACCACCGGAGACGCCCTCCTCGCCAACACAGCAGCGGCACAAGCCCGCGAATACACCCGAGCCGGACGCGAAGAACTCGCCCACGAACAGGCATGCAGTTCGTCCATACCGCTCGCCGCCTGACCAACCTCAGAACGTGAACGGGAGCACATCATGCCCACCAACAGCAAGACCGTCCACTACCCGGGCCAAGCGCTCTACGCCGTCAACGATGCCGTTGTCGTCCTGCGCCTGTCCCGTCGCTACCTCTACCAAGAGATCCGCGCCGGACGACTCCGTACGGTCAAAGCCGGACGCGCACGACGCGTGCCAGCGGAGGCCATCGCCGAGTACATCAAGCTCCTTGAGCAGGAAGCGCAGGTTGCTTGATGCCCAAACAACGTGCTCACGGCGACGGCGGTCTGTACTGGAGCGAAACCCGTCAGCGGTGGATCGCCGAAATCACTATCGGCTACACACCGGCCGGCCGACGCATCACCCGTAAGGCCGCTGGACGGACCAAGACCGAAGCCAAGACCAAACTGAAGGAGGTTCTACGCGATCACGAGGACGGCCTAGCGATCGCACCAACCAACTACACCGTTGCCGACGCGGTGAACTACTGGTTGGACAACGGACTACCAGGCCGCGAGCCTACGACGGTCAAGATGTACCGAACGTATGCCGAGAACCATCTTCTTCCTGCTCTCGGCAAACGAAAGCTCCGAGATCTCTCCGTCGAAGACGTCGATCAGTGGTTGCAGGACAAGGTGAGTGATCTCAGCACCCGTTCTCTCAAGATCCTTCACAACGTCCTCAATCGCGCCGTCCAGAACGCCATGCGACGAGACAAAGTCAAACGTAACGTGGTGGATCTCTGTGAAGTGCCGGAAGGTCGAATGGGCCGCAACTCGAAGGCCCTCACGTTGGTCCAGGCCGAAGCCGTCCTCAAAGCGGCCGAGAACGCTCAGCCCCGCATCCGCGCGTACATCGTGGTGTCTTTGCTCTCGGGAGCACGAACAGAGGAAGTTCGGGCACTTCAGTGGAGTCATGTGGTCGCCTATGACGGCAGGACCCAGACATGGCGATCAGTGGCGGAGATCGGCTGGGATCACGACAACTTCGCCCTGTACGTCTGGCGATCGGTACGCAAAAAAGGCGAGACCAAGACCCCGAAGTCGCGACGCAGTCTTGCCCTGCCGAAACGCTGTGTGGACGCTCTGAAGGCCCTCAAAGAAGCCCAGAGCGACGATCGCGAGCTGGTGTTCTCCACTCGCAACGGCACCAAGATGACCGCTCACAACATCAGGCGCGACTTCAGGAAAGTACTCGGCAGAGCCAAGATCGCCGGGAAGGAGTGGGCACCAAGAGAACTCCGGCACAGCTTTGTGTCTCTGCTCTCGGATCATGACATCCCGATCGAAGACATCTCGCGCCTGGTCGGACACTCCAACACGGTCGTGACCGAGACTGTCTACCGCCAGCAGATACGACCAGTCATTCAAGAAGGCGCGACCGCGATGGATCGCATCTTCCCCGTGGTCGAGGATGCCTAGCCATCCGGCATGTCACTCAGTTTGTCACTCACGCCCCGTTTCCATGATCGGAGACGGGGCGTTTTGGCTGGTGGGCGGTACTGGGTTCGAACCAGTGACCCCTCGCTTGTAAGGCGAGTGCTCTACCGCTGAGCTAACCGCCCCCGATCGGCACTACACCTTACGACACCAAGGGTCCCGACCGCACATCCACAACCCAGCCCGGCCCCAGCTCCGGTCTTCCCGCCGCCCGCCAGCCCAGCAGAGCCGCCCCCAGCATCCCCGCGTCCACCCCGAGCGCGGCCGGGATCAGCGGAGGGGCGTCGCGGAAGGCGAGGCGCTTGACGAGGCGGGTGCGTACCGGGTCGAAGAGGGCGGGGCCCGCTTCGGCGAGGCCGCCGCCAAGGACGATGACCGAGGGGTCCAGCAGCAGCGTGTACGTGGCCAGCGCCAGCGACAGCGCCTCCACCGCCTCGTCCCACACCTCGATGGCGATCGGGTCGTCGGAGGAGACCACCTGCTCGGCCTTGACGCCCGTCAGGCCCGCCCGCTGGCCGTAGCGGCGCCCCACCGAGGCGGCCGAGGCGTACGTCTCCAGGCAGCCGAACTGCCCGCACGCGCACTGTTCGCCGTCCGGGAAGACCGGGGTGTGGCCGATCTCGCCGGCCCAGCCCGCGGAGCCGCCGTACGGTTCGCCGCCGATGATCGAGGCGCCCGCGATGCCCGTGCCGATGGGCAGGAACAGGAAGTCGGAAAGGCCCCGGCCCGCGCCGAGGATGCTTTCGGCCAGTCCGCCGGTGCGCACGTCGTGACCCAGAAGCACCGGGATGTCCAGGGTGGTGAAGTCGCCGGCGGGGACGTCGCGCCAACCGAGGTTCGCCGCGTAGATGGCGGTGTCCGCAGAGACCAGCCCGGGGACGGCCAGGCCCACGCCTGCCGGGTTCCCGTCGCCGGAGGCGGCCAGGTGGCCGATGAAGCCGGAGATGGCGGCCACGACCGCCTCAGGGCCCTCCGCCCGCGGGGTGGGGCGCCGCTCACTGAGCAGCACCGCGCCGGACTCGCTGACCAGGCCGCCCTTCATGGACGTGCCTCCGACGTCGAGCGCGACGACGAACGAACTCAGAGCGGACACGAAAGGAGACGATATCGCAGCTCAGCAAATGTCCGAATAGGGGTGGCAGACTCGCGCGGCCTCGCACACCCTCAGCGCCGTCCGAGCACCCGATCGCCGCACACCCTCAGCGCCATCCGAGCGCCCGCACGCACTCAGCGCCATCCGAGCGCCCGCACACCCTCAGCACCATCCGAGCACCCGTACGCACTCAGCGCCATCCAAGCGCCCGGTCGCCCGTACGCACTCAGCGCCATCCGAGCGCCCGGTCGCCCGCACGCACTCAGGCCCGTCCGAGCACCCGGTTGAGTGCCGCCTCCACCTCGGCGGAGAGTCCGGGCGGCGGCGCCACCGTCTCCGCGAGCGGCGCGTCGGAACGCGCCATCCGCACGGCACCGCAGTCGCGGCACTCCACCTCGCCGAGCCGGCAGATCAATGCGGTGGACCCACAGGTGGCACAGGAGTCCAGGTCGAGGTCGTGCAGCCGTTGACAGTCCGGGCAGATCAACACCTGCGACTCGTTGCGCACCCCGCGCTGCCACGGGCTGGCGCCGCGCACCGGGTCGGTCTGCCGGGCCCCGCAGCGGTAGCAGGGCATCGTTCCCTCCGAGGTCAAGAAATGTCGGCGAGTGCCTTCTGGTAGTCGGCGACGTCACGTGCGGAGGAGATGGGATTGACCACCGACCACCGGATCACGCCCTCGCCGTCGATGATGAAGGTCCCCCGCGCAGCGAGCCCCTTCGCCTCATCGAAGACACCGTACGCCCGCGCGACCTGTCCGTGTGGCCAGAAATCAGAGAGCAGCGGGAACGCGTAACCCTCGATATCCGCCCAGGCACGATGGGTGAAAAGCGAGTCCACGGAGACGGTCAGCACCTGCGCGCCGTCGAGCGGATGATCGCGCAGGGCGGACAGCTCACCGTGACAGATCCCGCTGAAGGCAAGCGGGTAGAAGACCAGCACGACCTTCGAGCCCCGGAACTGAGCCAAGCTCACCGGGGCGCCGTGCTGGTCCTGCAGCTCGAAATCCGGAGCCAGGGCGCCGACCTCGGCAGGATGAAAGTCCACAGCCATCATCCTGCCGCATGGCAGGCGCTCGGACTCCCTACCGTCGGCCCTTGGGCGCGACGAGCCTGGTACCGGACCAGTCGGGTGCCGCCGAGATGCTGCTGGTCTGTGAGAGGCCCGCCGTCGTGGAATCCTCCCCGATGTCGCTCGGCTCCACGTGGCCATCGCGCCCGGCCTTGGGAGTGAGCAGCCAAATCTGGCCGCCTTCGGCGAGTGCTCGCATGGCGTTGGTCAGAGCGTCGAACAGATCCCCGTCCTCGTCGCGCCACCACAGCAGCACCACGTCGACGACGTCGTCGCTCTCCTCGTCCAGCAGCTCGTTACCGGTCAGGTCTTCGATGGAGTCGCGAAGCTCGTCGTCGACGTCCTCGTCCCAACCGATCTCCTGCACCACCTGACCCGGCTTGAGGCCGAGTCGTTCGGCCAGGCCGCGCTCGCCCTGCGCCTGACCCGCGGTCGCGCTCACGTTTATCCCTCCTGCTTGAGTGGCCCCGCTTATGCGGTTTATCGCTTCGGCACAGTCCACACGCTGTGACCCTCAGTCGTCAACGGTCGCCACGGGTACGGCCGTAGTCGGCCAGAATCAATCAGACAAAAACGACAGGCGAACCTGGCGTTGCGTGTTGTCGACGTTCAGATCCACGAGTGCGACAGACTGCCATGTTCCCAGCGCCATCCGGCCGCCGAACACCGGGATGGTGGCGTACGGCGGGACCAGCGCGGGCAGCACATGTGACCGTCCGTGACCGCGCGAACCGTGGGCGTGACGCCAGCGGTCGTCGGCCGGCAGGAGGTCGCGCAGCGCGGCGAGCAGGTCGTCGTCGCTGCCCGAGCCGAGCTCGAGCAGGGCGACCCCCGCCGTCGCGTGCGGCACGAAGACGTGCAGCAACCCGTCCGCGCCCTGCGCCCGTACGAAGTCGGCGCATTCGGCGGTGATGTCGTGCACCGCCTCCCGTGAACCAGTGGCCACAGAGATGATTTCAGATCTCACGAGTAAATCTTACTGAGACGCAACGACGGCTTCCTGGCACGGGAAACGCCGCCCCCGCGCGCCCATCGCCGCACCGCGCCATGGGATGAGGGCCGCCGATCAAGCCCTGGACCTCCATGATTACGCCGCCCCAGTCCCTTTCCCCATCGGTATTCCCGTACGTCAGGAGCGGTCCCCTGCCGTCCCATTCATGCCCCCCACTTTCGTACGGCGAAAAGCGTACGAAAAGAGCAGAGCGCAAGTTTTACTCCCCCGACAGGGGGAGGAAAAAAGATGACCAAAACGTTACGCTGCACGGATGTGGCGTTTCGGGCTGCGCGGCCGGATGGCGGCGTCGTACGTGCTGGTCACCGCCACGGCGGTGCTGCTCGTCGAGGCCGTGGGGGTCCTGCTCTATCTGGTCCCCCTGGCCAACGCCACCGACCTGGCCGTCGTGCTGCAGGAGCAGGCGAGCAAGGACACCAAGGTGCTCAGCCTGGAGGTCAGCAGGCTGGCGGCCGCGAACCCCGCCCTGACCCCCCGCGAGTTGCTGACGGCGGCGGCGCCCAAGAAGCCGACGCTCCTGAGCGGGAGCAGGCCGCCCGAGCCCGGCTTCGCCATGCTGGAGATGCTCGTCGGCACGGACGGCGTGATCGTGGCCAGCTCCGCCCAGGAGATCTACGCCGTGGGCGACACGCTGGACGTCTCACTCCCGGGCCACGACCTCGGCCGCGGCCGGATCATGACCCGGGTGGGGCCGGCGCTCTGGCAGTTCAGCCCGGTGCTGCTCGAACGCGACCAGAATCTGAAGGTCATCGCCCACGTCTACGTGCAGGCTCCGGCGGAGGCCATGATGAGCGCGCCCACGGCACGGTCGCTCGATCCGCTGCTCGCTCCCGGGCTGCTGGTCCTGACTCTGGTGATCCCCGTCGGGCTGATCTTCGGCCTGCTCAGCACCCGCCGCCTGACCCAAAGGGTCCGTACGCTCGCGGGCGTGACGACGGCCGTGGCCGCCGGCGACTTCCGCCCCCGGGTCACGGTCGCGGGCCGCGACGAGGTGGGCACGCTGGAGCACTCGTTCAACGTCATGACCGACCGGCTGGGCGCGGCCGTGGAGGCGGCCAGGCTGACCGCGCGGACCGAGGCCCGCCAGGCCGAGCGCGTCAGGATCGCCAGGGAGCTGCACGACTCGATCTCCCAGGACCTGTTCTCGCTGAGCCTGCTGGCCGCCGGCATGCGCCGGGCGGCGCCCGGCCACCTGCGCACGCAGGCCGAGTCGATGGAGCGCACGGCCGCCCGCGCGATGCGCGAGATGCAGGCGCTGCTGCTGGAGTTGCGGCCGGTCGCGCTGGAGGACGCGGGCCTGCTGCCCGCGCTGGAGGAGCTCTGCCACGCCTACCAGACGCGTCTCGGCGTCCGGGTGGAGGCCGAGCTGTCGGAGGTCGCGCTGTCGCCCCCGGCCGAGCACGCGGTGCTCCGCCTGGTGCAGGAGGCGCTCGGCAACGCGATCAAGCACGCGGATCCCACCAGGATCGAGGTACGGCTGAGCCGCGCCGACGGCCTCGCCACCGTGGAGATCTCGGACGACGGCCCGGGATTCGACCCGGCCGGCGTGGCCACCAGGCACGGCATGGGCCTGACCCTGATGCGCGAGCGGGTGGCGGAGCTCGGCGGCCAGTGGGAGATCCACAGCGACGGGAGCGGCACCACGGTGAGAGCGAGCCTGCCATGACGATCCGGGTTCTCATCGTCGACGACCACGAGGTGGTGCGGCAGGGGTTGCGGTTCGTGCTGGAGCAGGAGGAGGGCATCGAGGTGGCCGGCGAGAGCGCCGACGGGGCCGCGGCGCTGCGGGCCGTCCAGGCGCTGCGCCCCGACGTGGTCCTGCTCGACCTGGTCATGCCGGTCATGGACGGGCTCGCGGTGCTGGAACGGCTGCGCGCGGAGGCCGGGCGGCCGGCGGTGATCGTGCTGACCTCCTTCCAGGAGGAGGACAGGGTCGTGGAGGCGGTCCGGCTGGGCGCGCTGTCCTACCTGTCCAAGATGACGGCGGTCGACCAGGTGGTGGCGGCGGTGCGCGCCGCCGCCCGCGGCGGCAGCGTGCTGGAGCCGGGGATCGCCGCACTGCTGGTCAGGCAGGTACGGGGGGAGCGTCCGCGGCCCCTCGACCTGCTGACCCCCAGGGAACGCCAGGTGCTGGCGGCGGTGGCGAGAGGGCGGTCGAACGCGGAGATCGCCAGGGATCTGCGCATGGGCCGGGAGACGGTCAAGACGCACGTGTCCAGCGTCCTGGCCAAGCTGGGCGTGGCCGACCGCACGCAGGCCGCCATCTTCGCCCTCCAGCAGGGCCTGGTCCCCCTGGACGAGGCCCTGGGCTGACGCCCGGCCCTGATGACGCCCTGGTCCTGGGCGCAGCGGGCGCGCAGAGGGCGTGCCGGGAGGGGCCCCGCGGAGCCGTACTCGGAGGGCGGCGGCTAGACTCGCGCGGCGCGTCACGCCGTATGGGGTGAGATCTCCCACCTTCGGGGGAGGCTGCATGTGCGGCGCCACCTCGCCGCAATCACGACGCGAGCGAAATTTCGTAGGTTTTCCGGTCTTGTTAAATTGCTTCCGGGATGTAACCTTTGGTGGCGATTCGTCCTACCATCGGTGGTCTAGGCCATCGATGACGGCCCTGCCAGCAGGGACACACTGGTTACCAGCGAGTAGAGATGCGTTTTCTACGGCTAGCGACCAGGATGGAAGGCGAACCCAGACCAGACATCAGTCCATCTCGGAAGGCGAGACCCAGTGGCTTCCGGACGCCAGCGATTCTCGATCATCAGCGACGGCCTACCCAGCCAACTGCCTGATGTCGATCCCAGCGAGACCAATGAGTGGCTCGAGTCTCTCGACAACGTCGTCAAGACCGAGGGCCGCACCAGAGCCCGCTACCTCATGCTCCGCATGCTGGAGCGGGCGCGCGAGCACCAGGTCGGCGTGCCGGGCCTGCGCAGCACCGACTACATCAACACGATCCCGCCGGAGCGCGAGCCCTGGTTCCCGGGCGACGAGCACGTCGAGCGCCGCATTCGCGCCTACATCCGCTGGAACGCGGCCGTCATGGTGTCCAGGGCCAACGCCCGCACCAACGTGGGCGGCCACATCGCCACCTACGCCTCGGCCGCCTCGCTCTACGAGGTGGGCTTCAACCACTTCTTCCGCGGCAAGGACCACGGCGAGTCGGGCGACCAGGTCTACTTCCAGGGCCACGCCGCGCCGGGCATCTACGCCCGCGCCTTCCTTGAGGGCCGGCTCAACGAGGCCCAGCTCGACGCGTTCCGCCAGGAGCTGTCGCACGGCTTTCACGGCCTGCCCTCCTACCCGCACCCGCGGCTCATGCCGGACTTCTGGGAGTTCCCCACGGTCTCCATGGGCCTGGGGCCGATCGGCGCGATCTACCAGGCGCGGTTCAACCGCTACCTGCTCAACCGCCAGATCAAGGACACCAGCCGCAGCCACGTGTGGGCGTTCCTGGGCGACGGCGAGATGGACGAGCCCGAGTCGCTCGGCGCCATCGGCCTGGCCGCCCGCGAGGAGCTCGACAACCTCACGTTCGTCATCAACTGCAACCTGCAGCGGCTCGACGGCCCGGTACGCGGCAACGGCAAGATCATCCAGGAGCTGGAGTCCTACTTCCGCGGCGCCGGCTGGAACGTGATCAAGGTCGTCTGGGGCCGCGACTGGGACCCGCTGCTGGCGGCCGACGTCGACGGTGTCCTGGTCAACCAGATGAACACCACCCCCGACGGCCAGTTCCAGACCTACTCGGTCGAGTCGGGCGGCTACATCCGCGACAACTTCTTCGGCGGCGACCCGCGCCTGCGCAAGATGGCCGAGCACCTCAACGACGACGACATCCGCAAGTTGTCGCGCGGCGGCCACGACTACCGCAAGGTCTACGCGGCCTTCAAGGCGGCCCGCGAGCACGTCGGCCAGCCGACCGTGATCCTCGCCCAGACCATCAAGGGCTGGACGCTGGGCAAGGACTTCGAGGCGCGCAACGCCACGCACCAGATGAAGAAGCTGACCAAGACCGAGCTCAAGGAGTTCCGCGACCGGCTCTACCTGCCGATCCCGGACTCGGCGCTCGAGGGCGAGCTGCCCCCCTACTTCCATCCGGGCGAGCACGACCCCGAGATCGAGTACATGATGGAGCGCCGCGCCGCGCTCGGCGGCGTGCTGCCCAAGCGGGTCTTGCGCGCCAAGCCGGTCACGCTGCCCCGCGACGAGGTCTACGGCGGGTTCGCCAAGGGCTCGGGCAAGCAGCAGGTCGCCACCACCATGGCCTTCGTCCGCCTGCTGAAGGACCTCATGCGCGACAAGGAGATCGGCCACCGGTTCGTGCCGATCATCCCTGACGAGGCCCGCACGTTCGGTCTCGACGCCATGTTCCCGACGGCGAAGATCTACTCTCCGCACGGCCAGACCTACGAGGCCGTCGACAGGGAGCTGCTGCTGTCGTACAAGGAGTCCGTGCAGGGGCAGATCCTGCACGAGGGCATCAGCGAGTCGGGTTCGATGGCCTCGGCCATCGCGGCCGGCAGCGCCTATGCCACGCACGGCGAGCACATGATCCCGGTCTACATCTTCTACTCGATGTTCGGGTGGCAGCGGACCGGCGACCAGATGTGGCAGATGGCCGACCAGATGACCCGCGGCTTCCTGATCGGCGCCACCGCGGGCCGCACCACGCTCAACGGCGAGGGCCTGCAGCACGAGGACGGCCACTCGCCGCTCATCGCCTCCACCAACCCGGGCGCGGTCTCCTACGACCCGTCCTGGGCGTTCGAGGTGGCCCACATCGTCAAGGACGGCCTGCGGAGGATGTACGGCGACAAGCCGGAGGACGTCTTCTACTACCTGACCGTCTACAACGAGCCCTACCTGCAGCCCGCCCAGCCGGCCGAGCTCGACGTGCAGGGCCTGCTCAAGGGCCTGTACAAGTTCGCCGACGGACCGCAGACGCAGGGTCCGAAGGCCAACATCCTGTCCTCCGGCGTGGCGGGCCCGTGGGCCGTGGAGGCGCAGCGGTTGCTGGCCGAGGACTGGGGCGTGTCGGCCGACGTGTGGTCGGCCACGTCGTGGACCGAGCTGCGCCGCGACGCCCTGGCGGCGGAGGAGCACAACCTGCTCAACCCCGACGCCGAGCCGCGCGTCCCCTACGTGACCCAGGCGCTCTCGCAGGCGCAGGGGCCGTTCGTGGGCGTCAGCGACTACATGAAGGCCGTCCAGGACCAGATCTCGCAGTGGGTGCCGGGTGACTGGTCCTCGCTGGGCACCGACGGGTTCGGCCTGTCCGACACCCGCTCGGCGCTGCGCCGCCACTTCCACGTGGACGCCGCCTCGATCACGCTGGCCGTGCTGACCAGCCTGGTCAAGCGGGGTGAGCTCGACGGCGAGGTGCTGCGCGAGGCCATCGCCCGCTACCACCTCAAGAACGGCGTCACCGAGGCGGGTGGCGCGGAGAGCAACGACACCCAGTCGATGGGCGTCTGAGTGATCCGGTGACGGCGCTCCCGCGAATCTTCTTCGCGGGAGCGCCGTCATATGCGGCCACCCGCGCCGTTCGCCTTGTGAGGCGGCACGTCCGGAGGGGTGCGTGCCGCCTCACAGGGATGAGGTAGTCGGTCACGTATTGTGGGCACTACCTCCCCCTGAGAGACGAGGGGAACTTTTTTGATGCGACGCGTCCTTGCCGCCGCCCTGCTCCTGACGGCCGCCGGCTGCTCCACCGCACCGGCCGAGCCGGCCACGCAGTCCACCGCCGACCCGCAGAAGATCGCCTGGGGCGCGTGCACCGACATCAAGCGCCCCGACGGCGAGCCACCGGCCCGCCAGGACGCCTCGGTGCGGTGCGGGAAGCTCGCGGTCCCCCTGGACTACGCCAAACCCGACGGCGAGAAGCTGGAGCTGGCGCTGATCAAGCTGCCGGCCACGGGCAAGGACAAACTCGGGTCGATGGTGTTCAACTTCGGCGGCCCGGGAGCCTCCGGCGTCGACACGCTCGACCAGGCCGCCAAGGCGCTGACCACGCTGCGGGCCCGCTACGACCTGGTCAGCTTCGATCCGCGCGGCGTGGAGCGCAGCTCGGGGGTGCGCTGCGGCAGCGGCGCCGAGATGGACCGGTTCACCGCGCTCGACACGCTGCCGCCCAGCGACGAGACGCACCAGCGGAGCACGGCGGCCAACAAGGAGTTCGCCGCCCTGTGCCAGCAGCACTCCGGCAAGATCCTGCCCCACGTCGGCACCGTGAACGCCGCCCGCGACATGGACCGCATCCGCGCCGCCGTGGGCGACGCCAAGCTCAACTACGTCGGCATGTCGTACGGCACCCAGCTCGGCGGCGTCTACGCCACCGAGTTCCCGAAGAACGTGGGCCGCATGGTGCTCGACGCGCCGCTCGATCCCACGGTCACCTTCGAGCAGCGGACGCTGGCGCAGACGCGCGGCTTCCAGAAGGCGTACGAGAGCTTCCTGCGCTCGTGCGTCAAGGGCTCGTGCGCCATCGGCAAGGACCAGGCCACCGCCAACACCAACGTCGAGAACCTGATGAACCAGCTCACCGCCAAGCCCCTGAAGGTCGGCGACCGCGAGCTCACCCAGGGCCTGGCCTCCACCGGCGTGGCCGCCGCCCTCTACTCCGAGCTGACCTGGCCGTTCCTGGAGCAGGCGCTCGCCGACACGCTCAAGGGCAAGGGCGACGCGCTGATGTACCTCGCCGACTCCTACACCGGGCGCGCCCCGGACGGCAGCTACTCCACGCAGATGACCAGCTTCCCCGCCATCACCTGCGTGGACACCGCCGAGCGCCCCGGCGTGGCCGAGCTGCGGCGCACCGAGGCGGCGGCGATGAGGATCTCGCCGCTGTTCGGCAGCGAGGGCTCGGGCGGGTTGTGCCGGGTCTGGCCGGCCAAGGGCAGCAACGGGGCCCGCAAGGTGAACGCCACCGGGTCGGCGCCGATCGTGGTGGTGGGCGGCAGGGGCGACCCCGCCACGCCGTACGAGTGGGCGCCCAAGCTGACGGCCCAGCTCAGGACCGCCACGCTCGTCACCTACGAGGGCGAGGGGCACGGGGCGTACCTGTCGGGCAGCAAGTGCGTGCAGGGGCTGGTGGACTCCTTCCTGATCGACGGCAAGCTGCCGGACAAGGGCGCCAAGTGCCCGGCCGCCTAGGCTGGGGCGGGTGAAGGAGTACGAGTCGCAGATCGAGACAGAGACCGCCCGCCTGGCCTCCCTGGCGGGCGACCTGTCCGTCCCCGTGCCCACGTGCCCGGGATGGACGCTCGCCGAGCTGGTCACGCACGTCGGCCAGACCCACCGCTGGGCGGTGCACATGCTGCGCGGCCGGGTCCAGGAGCGCACCTGGTCGCGTGAGGTGCCCGACGGGCTGGCCGAGGGCCGCGGCGGCGACGCGGCCTGGCTGAGGGCCGGAGCCGCGGAGCTGATCGAGACGCTGCGCGTCACCGATCCCTCGATGCCGGTGTGGACCTGGGGACCGGACCTGCGGGCGTCCTGGTGGCCGCGCCGGATGCTCTTCGAGCTGGTGATCCACCGGGCCGACGCGGAGCTCGCGCTCGGCGTCGACCCGGTCGTCCCGGCGGCGACGGCCATCGACGGGATCGAGGAGTTTCTCCACAACCTGCCGCACGCCCGCTGGGTCACCCGGCCGCTGGCCGAGCTCGGCGCGGAGGGGGCCACGATCCACCTCCACGCGAACGACGCCGACGGCGAGTGGACCATCACGCAGGGACCCGCCGGGAAGATCAGCTGGGCGCGCGGCCACGCCAAGGGCGACGCCGCCGTCCAAGGGCCGGTGAGCGACCTGCTGCTCCTGCTCTACGGCCGCCGCTCTCCCGACGCGCTCACCGTGTACGGCGAGCGCGCCCTCCTCGATCGCTGGCTGGCCGCGGCCGCCTTCTGAGCGGGCCGCGACAGGCCCTGGACGCGCCGCCGCTCGGCGATCGGCGGCGTGCCCAGGGCGACGGGTGAACCACCCGATTCGCCAGGCGTGCCCGGGTCGGCGGGGAAGGTGCTCTCCCGGGCGCGGCGGAGGGTCGCCGCTTGTCGAACAAGACAACGATCTACCGCTTTGGCGACAACCCTATGTCGGTGTTTTCGAATTATTGATCGAGTAGCGTGCCGTGTACGAGCATCTCGGGCACGTCGGTGGTGAAGCCTTCGAGCGGCCGGTCGGGACAGCGCTCGGCGGTGACGGTGGCGGCGGCGATCCGGTCGAGGCGGAAGACCCGCACGTCATCGCGTAATCGGCACCACGCCACGAGATACCAGAAACCGCCGCGCCCGCCCAGGAACACCCCCGGCTCCACGTCGCGGGAGGTCAGCGCGCCCTTGGCGTCGGCGTAGTCGAGCCGGAGCACGCGGCGGCGCAGCAGCGCCTCCTCGATGGCCCGCGAGATGCCCTCCCCGCCGAGCGGCTGGATCCCGGCGCCCGGCTCGGCCCGCGGGGACACCAGCCGCACCCGCCGGGCCAGCTCCCTGGCCAGCTCGCCCTCGGTGCCCGGCATCGCGGCCACCACCTTGCGCAGGGCGCTGCGGGCCTGCCTGCCGAACGGCTGGTCGCCCGCCCGGCTCAGCGCCACCGCGATGGCCACGGCCTCGGCGGGGCTGAAGTTGAGCGGCGGCAGGGACATCTTCTTGTCGATCGCGTAACCGCCCTTGCGCCCGGCCTCCGCGTAGATCGGCACCCCCGACTCCTGCAACGCGGTGATGTCGCGCTCGATCGTGCGCACACTGACCTCGAACCGCCTGGCGAGCTCGCGGGCGGAGCGGCGGCGGGGGGCGATGGCGCGCAGGTCCTCGACGAGCGCGTAGAGCCGGTCGGTACGGTTCACAACCAAGACGCTACGCCGCGCGACCGACAATCACGGCGTGCTCAGGCAGTCTGGCAACCTGTGCCTCACCGCATCGCCACAAGGGTCTCACGTCCCGGCAGTGTGCTCCCGTACAGTCCTCGGAGGCAGCACAACGCGGGCTATCATCCGATTCTTCTGCTTTGCGGGGGTTGGCATGCTGAGACAGCCGCACTTCACCCATGCGCCGGACGTGACCGGCGCGGGGCCCGCGCTCAGGGCGGTGACCCGTTACCTCTGCGCCGCCGCCTACCTCGACGTGCCGTTCCGGGAGAAGGTCCGCCACGAGCTGCTCGGCGACCCCCATCGCGCGGTGGCGCACTCCCACGACGGCCTGGACGTCGAGCCCGTCCTGCGCCACTGCCTGCGGGGCCGCCGGCTGACGCTGGCCCGCGACGTCCTGCTCGTCCTCGCGCTGATCGCCGCTCTGGCCGCGGAGCCGACGTCCACGGCCGCGCTGCTGGCGCTCCTCCTGCCCGTGCTCCACTACCGGGCCAAGGCCGCGAGCCGCCCGGACCGGCGCCCGTCGGCGCTGTGGTATCCGCTGACGATCGTGCTGCTGCTCGTGGCCTTCGTCTGGGCCGCCATCACGGCGCGCACGGCGCTGAGCCCCGGCGCGCTCGAGTGGCTGAACTCGGTGACGCGGGGGTTGCCCGTCGGCACGGGCGCGGCCGGCTTCGTGGTGGTCGCCGCCGTGATCCTCGGCGTGTTCCGGGGCCTGGTGGTGCGCACCCTCGCCGGCGGGCTGCGGGCCGGCGCCTGGCACCGGCCGCCCCGGGTGTACGGCCCGTGGGCGCGCCGGCGGATCAGGTATCTGGCCGCCGCCCAGCACGGCAACATCGCCCTCTACGCGGGCGATGACAGGTCCGACGGCAACGGTGCGTACGGGGGTGACGAGACCGGCCGGATGCGCGCCGCCGCGCGTTCCCCGTTCGTGATGTTCACCGACGATCCCGCGTTCCTCGGGGCCGGCCTCGTCGCCCAGGTCTGGTCGATCAGCGCCGAGCTGGACCTCCAGGACGGCAACCGGCTCCCCAGCTCCATCGGCGTGGATCCGGTGCGCCTGCACCACTTCGTGCGGGGCCGCATGGAGAGCATGCGCGACGAGGTCAGGAACGACTCCGAGCGCATCCGCAGCCTGACCACGCACGACCATGTGATCGCCCGAGGACTCATCTCGCGTCCCAGGGCGGGGCAGGCCCAGTCGCTCGTGGACGGGCGGTCGTGGCTGCCGTACTCGCTGGCCTCCTCCGAGACCGTCGAGACGCTCATCCGGCATCCCCAGGCCGGCCTCCGCCACTACCAGCTCGTCGTGATCGGCAGCGAGCGCGACAGCGTGAGCGACGGCGGCGGCCGCCAGATCGTGCCGGCCGAGGACCAGGAGGTGGTGGTCTCGGCGTTCATCCACCTGGCGGTCGAAGGGCGGATGCTCTACACCGAGTTCGTCTCCACCGTGCTGCCGCCCATCAGGCGGGAGTTCCACGTCATCGACCAGTTGCCGCGCGGGCCGCTGGCCTACACCCTGCGGTTCAAGACGAACCCGCCCACGTCCTTCGCCCGGCTGGCCTCCGGCGCCCTGCCGCGCGTGGTGGCCGCGCTGTGGGACGCCGCCGACCTCAGGCGTCTCCTCCGGACTCCCAGGTTGAAGGTCATGCACGACTACGGGGCCCGCAGGAGCGTGCGCGAGCTGGGCGCCTCGGGGTCACTGTCGGTCACGCAGCGGCTGGACGCGTTCAAGTACACCAAGCTGATCAGCCAGCGGCTGACCGAGGCCGTCATCGACTTCCTGGACGAGGAAGGCGTCGACACGACCAGATACCGCCAGCAGGCGACGTCCGTCATGATGACCACGATCACCAACAGCCAGTTCGGCAACGGGACCGCCATCGGCAACCTCGGCCCGGTGCGGCAGAACGGCCCCCCATCCCCCAACCCGGCCGGAGGCCCCCATGGAACGGCGGCAGCAACCTGAGATCCGCATCGAGGGCAGCACGTTCGGCGATCAGGTGGCGATCGGCAACGCCGGGCCGGTCACCCAGTCCAGCGGGCCGCCGCACCGGGCCCAGGAGGCGGCGGACGCGCTCGTGCGCCTGGTGGCGGAGCATCTGGGCGCGTTCGATCCGGCCACGGCCGCCAAGGTCCGGCGTGACGCCCTGGAGGTGCAGGCCGAGCTGCGGGAGCCCGACCCCGACCAGAGCCGGATCAGGGCGGCCTTGGAGCGCGTCGGGCAGCGGGCGGCGACCGTGCTGCCGGTGGCCGGGGCGGCGGCCGAGATCCTGGGCCTGTTCACCGGCTGATCCGCCTCGGGCGAGATCCCGGCCTGTTCGCGGAGCTGATCCGCCTCAGGCGCGGGTCCAGTCGAGCAGCCGGTCGAGCGGCCAGGTGTTGACGACGCGCTCCGCCTCGACGCCGCACCGGGCGGCCCGCTCGCACCCGTGACGCTGCCAGTCGAGCTGCCCGGGCGCGTGCGCGTCGGAGTCGATCGAGAACACGCAGCCCATCTCGTACGCCAGCCGCATCAGCCGCTTGGGCGGATCGAGCCGGTCGGGCCTGGAGTTGATCTCGACCGCCACCCCGAACCGCCGGCAGGCCTCGAACACCAGCTCCGCCTCGAACTCCGACTCCGGCCTCTTGACCCCCCGCTTCCCCCCGGCCTGCACCACCCGCCCCGTGCAGTGCCCGAGCACGTCCACGAGCGGGTCTAAAGCGCTATGGCGGATTGGACAGCAGTACTCCCACGCGTCCGCGCCCCTACTTCTTCTTGCGACTTCCGCCACGAGGCGCCGGCTCGACTCCGTTCTCGCGCGCGATCCGCCGAACGTACGCATCGGTGAATGGCGAACGCGCAGCAACGTCGGTCGGCCGCTTGCCGTCACGCAGAGCCGTCACGACGTCGTCAGTGACTTCCTTGCGGGACGCCTCGTGCGCCTTCTCCGTCTCGCGGTATCGACGGGTGCTCTCGTCGAGCTTGTCGAGGGAGTCCTTTTTCGCCATACGGCACAGACTATCGAATCACTGTTGCGATTGTCCGCCGCTCGGCGTAGCGTATCAATCGCAACAAAGGTTCGATTCAAGAGTTCGATTGCGGGTCCGCCCGGTGTGCAACCACCGAACGGACCCTCGGCACAGACCTGGTTGGAGGTCCACACCGTGGCCACATCATCCCCCATCTGTCCCCCGTGGTGCACCGCGCGCCACCACCGGCCCGACGACCTCATCCACGCCCGTGACATCGCCGAGCTTGGCCCCGAGGGCTTCGCTGTCGAGGTCCAGGTGACCCAGCACGTCCAGCCCGGCCACGTCGGCGCGGAGACGGTGAACGTCTTCGCGCACACCGTGGAGGAGACGGAGCTGATCCTGCTGGTTCCTGAGCTGGCCGCCTCGCTCGGGCACGTACTCCTGAAGCTCGACGACCACGGCCGCCGTGAGCTGGCCGTGGCCCTGGTGGACGCTGCGGCCGTGCTGCTCATGAGCCGGTCCATCACCCCGGCCACCTCGGGATCGACGATCGAGCGTGAGGTTCCGCCTCACACCCCTAACCGTGAGGCCGTGCCTAACGGTGACGACGCGGACGGGCGGTGATCGGCATCATGGCTACCTCCCCCCGCCGCAAGCGCTCTCCGCACGTTGTGGAGACGGAAGAGTACGTCGCCATGATGCACCGCCTGGTGGACGCGCTCGGCGTCCGGCTGGCCGACGACCCGGCGGGGCTCGTGCACGTCGAGCCGCTGCGCGAGCACCTGCGCGACGCGATGAACACCGCGATCGCGACCGCCCAGGAGCGGCCCGGGAACGCGGGCTACTCGTTCGGCGAGCTGGCGAAGATCCTCGGCATCAAGCGCGAGAGCGTCTACGAGCGCGCGGTGAAGGGCCGGGCGCTGCTCGCCGAGGCGCGGGCCCGGCTCGGCGTGGTGTCCCTGCGGGAGTGGCGCAAGGCGCGGCTCGACCGCGCGGGCCTGCCCGACCGGCGCGCGGCTGGAGGTGAGCGATGAGCGCCGAGGCCGTCGAGGTGGGTGCGCCCGTCATGCTCCAGCCCGCCGAGGCCGCGCGCCTGGCTCAGGCCGTGCGCCGGATGGTCACTGCGGCGAGCGACATCCTGGGCGGCGGGCGGCGACTGGACGCCGATGGCCTGGAGGAGCTGAAGAACGCGACCACGGTGGCCGCGGCCCGCGTGTTCTCGATCGAGGCCCGCCCGGCCGACGTGATCGACCTCGCCGCCGAGCGCGAGCGCCGTCGCAGGCGCTGACCGATTGTCCCGCCCGGGACAATCTCGCCCCGCCGATCATCTGGTCGGCGGGGCGTTCGCGTGGTCACCCCTGTCCTGTTGCACACCACGGCGGGGCGCCGGGGAAGAGTGCGGCCGGCGCCCGCCTGCTCAGCGCGAGCCGAGCCTTCCGGCGGCTTTGCGGAGTTGGGCGACCAACTCGCTGATCCGGCCGTCGAGCGCGTCGAGGACGTCGGCCAGGTCGTCCGCCAGCTCGGGCTGCAAGTCTCGTTGCCGCCAGGCGGTGGCGCCGTCGTGCAGCCATCCGATGCGGACGACCGGCGGGTGTGGATCGGCCTGCCCGACGGCGACTTCTATGGCGATCGTGCCGTGCCGCCAGATGCCGAGCGGGGCGACGTGATCAGGCTTGTCGCCCGGCCGATGCTGAGCGCGGCACCAGGTCACCTCGCAGCGGGAGGCGGACGCGGAGTCGGGCATGGTTCCTCCAGATCGAGCGTGATAGGTCGCCGCTCTCGGAGAAGGGACTTGCCTCCGCTGCGGCACCCAGGGGACGGCCTGACGGCGCGGAGCCTCCTCCGAGGGCGGCGCTTGTGGGGCGCGGCGGTGGTGAGTCCTGGGCAAGGTTCGGCCGCCGCCGCGCCCCGGCTCAGGTTGGCCGGTCGCGCCAGACGCCTCGACGGCGGTGGAGCTCGGCGTGGTACGCGGCCTGCAGCCGCTCGAAGCGGTTGCGCCGCGTCCACAGCCGCGCCAGGTCCTCGATGGTTCCGCCCGCCTCTGTGATCGCCTCTTTCAGCTTGTGGTCGAGGACGGCACGGTTCCCGCCAGCGTCGATCGCCTCTTGGTGTCCGCGCCTGATGTCGTCCGGCGTGACCGTGTCCGACGGGTCCGGGGGGTCGCTATCCATGCTCGCCCGCCAGCCGCATCCGCGCGATCCGCGCTTCGTCGTAGGCGGTGACGTACGGCACCCGCAGGCGCACGGCGGTCACATCATCACCTTGTCCACCATGGTCATGGCGAGGTTGAGCAGCCCGGCGTTCTCGTTCATCAGCGACTCCTGATCGGCCGGCCACGACTCGCGGCGGGCGACCCACACCGGCACGGAACGGAACGTGCGATGCGGGCTCAGCCGCTGGACGGCCCAGCCCGGGTGCGCGGTCATCAGCACGCGGCACATGGCCTCCGCGTTGACCGGGTCGTCGTAGTAGACGGCCAGCTCGGACGGGGTCATCGTGAAGGGGCAGAGGATGCGGCGCGCGCGGGTCCAGTGCTGGCGGAGGTAGGCGCGCCAGCTCTCGCGGAGTTCGGCCTCGACTTCCTCTCGGGCCTTCTCGCGGGCCTTCTCCCAGGCGTCACTCATCGGCGGCCTTCCGGAGGTGTTGGTGCGGCGGTACGGCCCGCGCGGCGGGAGCGCCGGGCCCTACCGCCGCCCGCCGCGATCCCTGCCTGGGTCGCGGCGGGGGGCCCCGCCGGGGGGGGCGGGGGTGGGGGGGAAGCCGGCGCCCCCCCCCCCGGCGGGGGGGGGGGCGCCGGCGATGCCCCCCCCCGCCCCCCCCGCCCCCTGGGCCACCCGGCCAGAGCGTGGGGGGGTTGCACCAAAAAGC
>NZ_JBSFVA010000022.1:0-156390 GCF_053592075.1 Nonomuraea sp. NPDC002799 | reverse complement strand
CGAACCCGGACTGTTCACGCTGCCCCAACCGGGTCACGGCGCATAGAAGCTGTTGCCCAAAGTCAGACCGGACGGAAGCCCACAGAACGCCCTCTCAGGCAGCATCGGTCTCCTCCCCAAGCTCGAGGTTGACATCCATGTCCTCCAGCGGTGCGTTCAGGTCGTAGACGTAGTCGCCGAAGCGGCGCACGTTGTCCTCCTGATAGGGGGACATGATGGCCACGTCGGCGCGATGCACCGTCTCGCCCTCGCTGCGCAGCCGGTTGAGCACCAGCGACATGTCCAGCGTGGTCTGGTACATGACCAGGTCGGCGACCAGCTCGCGGAAGGAGCGGTAGATCTTATTGCGCTTGGAGTCGTGCCGTAGCCGCCGCAGCAAGGTGATCGACGACAGCTCACCTTCACGGATGGAGATGGCCACCTTCATCAGGTCTTGCCAGTGAGCCTCGATCAGCTGCCAGTTGATCGGCTCGCCGAACAGCGCGTCGATATGCCGATAGCGCAGGCCCGGCTCGGGCCGGTGGAAGGTCAGGTCCCGGAAGTTGCGGATGCGTGGCAGCAACTCGAATCCGAACAGATGCGCCAAACCAAAGACAGGGAACGACTGGCCTTGCGTATCAGCGTGAATCTCCTTGGGCGCCGCCTCGCTCTCCTGCTCCAGTAGCCCCTCGATGATGTAGACCGCCTCCCACACCCCGCACGGCACGAATCTGGAAAACAGCGCGATGTAATTGTCGGCGATGTGGTGGTAGGCGACGCCGCCGTAACCCCCGTACCGGATGTGGAACTCGGCGATCAAATTGTCCACGTAGATGTCGTACTTGGTGCCGTCGGCGGCCACCGCGTTGCCCTCCCCCCACAACCGGAGCAGATCCAGGCGCAGGTAGGCGTTGACCACGTCGGCGATCGCCTTGTTTCAAACTGGCCAGCGTGACGTGCTTGCGCACCGTGTAGGACAACTCGTGGGCGCTGATGCGGCCGCCCAGATGCCGGGCGGCCTGGGCGGCGCCCAGGTTGCAGCCGTAGGCGAAGGCCACCAGCAGGTAGCGCTCCAGCGGGTCGGCCAGCTTGGCCTGCGACCCCGACAGCGGCCCGAAATGCCGGAACCAGCGCAGATGCCGCGTGGTCCGGGTCAGAATCTCCAGCAGGGAGCGTTCCGGCAGTCGGCCCTTGACGGCCGTGGCCAGCTTGAGCGCCTCGGCGCTGTGCCCGGCGGACTTGCGCGCCTTGAGCGAGGGCCTGCCCTGCTCGTCGATGACCAGGTCGGCGTTGTCCGGGTAGCCCGCGTCCACGGCCGCGGCCACGTCCTTCATCCGCATCTTCAACTGCGCCACGAACTCCGAGGCCGTCGTGGGCAGGCCCACCTCGGCGCAGTAGGTGGCCAGGTGCGGCTGGCAGTCCTCCCAGCTGAGCAACTGGGACTGCCAGTTGGCGTAGGCCTCCGAGCCGACCGCCGCCACATCGCCGCGCACCAGCTCGTCCGCCAGGCAGGAGAACACGCAGATCTCAAAATGCCGGCGCACCACCTTGCCGGGGCGGCGCTTATCGGCGATCACCTTCTGCCAGGCCTCCGACGCGAAAAGACACATCCACGTGCTTGCGCACCATCAACGTGGACACCTCGCCGGTCGTCTCATCGACGACGTCTTCCTCGACCGTGTACTCATCGCCGATGAGCTCGCTGGTGCGGGTGGCATTGGCGCGCACGAACTCCAGCGCCTCCAGAAGCCTGCGGTCCGCGCTGGCCGGCTCCAGCACCAGCACGCCGGCCAGGCGCAGCAGCAGCCCACGATGGGAGAGATAGAAGCGGTCCAGCAGCGGCAGATAGTTGTCGCCGTGGAAGGCGGCCAGCGCTTCGTGCTCGGCCACCAGGTCGGCCAGGCCGCCATTGCTCTCGATCGTCTCCAGACCGCCCGTCCGGTCTCGTGCCGACGCCGCACCGCCGTCCACGGGTTCGGCGCGTTCCGAGCCGCCAGGTCGACCTCCTTGGCCGCGCTCAGCAGATCCCCCAGCACCGCCAGCATCCGCTCGTTGCGCTGACGCTGCTCGGCGCGAATGGTCTCCAGCAGCTCGCGGGCCTTGTTGTGCATGGTGTTCATCCGCTTGCACAGCATGGTCACCAGGTCATCGCGGGCGCGTATCCGGGCCTGGTGTAGCAGGCATGCTTCCATCACGATCCGCTTGACCTCGCCGTAGTCGCGTATCTCAGCGGCGTCCAGCGCCCGCGCCTCGGCCGCGAAATGAGCGATCTTGGAAGCGGGCACTCCTTTGAGCCAGGCGTCGCTGCCCCCGGCCATGCCGTCCAGCCAGGCCAGATGGTCCAACTGCTGGCGCAGCTTGGTCACCGTGGCCCGCGGTGCGCTCTTCTTGGCCCGGTCATGACCGCTGCGGCCGGTGGCCGGATCCACCTCCAGCATCGCCAGCATGCGCGCGTGGTCGTCGAAGCCCATCCGGCCGTAGGCCAGGGTGAAGATGGCGCCGTTGACCTCCGTGCGCACCTGAGCGGCCAGGTCATCCAGGGTGGAGAACGCCGGGAATTCGCAGCTGTTCTTGGCCAGCTCCTCCAGCGCCACGTTGATCAGATCGGCCGGGTGGTCTTTGGTCTTGGCTGCCTGCCGGATCGCCTGCTCGGCCAGCTTGCGCGCGGCGGCCTGATCGCCGTCCAGCCCCAGCCGGGCCCGCACCAGCGCCTTGTGGTTGCGTCCGGTCCGCTCGGCCACGTCCGTCATGCCGATCCGCTCCGGCAGGCCCAGCTCGTTCCGTACGTGCTCGATCACCTGGGCCGGGATTTCGGCCAGCCGCGGAAACCGGCCCACCCGCTGACAGCACTACAACCACACCATCAGCGACAGCCGGTTCTCATCGCTGTCGGTCATCTCCCGCGCCCAGTCCATCTCCGCCAGGCTCGGCGAGTACGCCTCGCGCAGTTCACGCTCGGAGATCGTCCGCTTGAACCGCGGGTAAGCGGTCTTGTCGATCGAGGCCATCAGGCATTGCCTTCCCAGCGGCCCCGATCACCACAGAACGGGAGATACTGTAGCCGACCGAATACAGTCCGTGAGACGGAAACGCAGAAACCAGGGCCGACTCCCTCGCGGTCTACGGGCGGACGACTTCCGAGATTACGCGCCAACCCCGCAGCGAGCCTGATTCGGCATCGGATACCCCATCAACCCGGACCCGCAGCGGGCATGCCCTACGTTCTCAAGATCGACTCATGGCCGGTTTTGCCCGCATCTCGGCTGGACCCGGCACAAGCCTTGGTTGATCAGGCATTGGTGATCTCTCCTTCGTCCGGGAAACCGGGGGCTGGCCCCGTCTTCGTCTGCGTTTCAGTGCGGGAACGACGGCTGATGTCGGCGGCGTAGGTCATCCAGTCGCCGGAGGAGGCGCGTTGCCATTGCACTGCGACGTTGATGTGGATGCCGAGCATGCGGGCGAGCAGGGCGGCGGGCAGTTCGGTGGCGAGCTGGAACAGGGCGGTGGAGCGTGCTTGGCCGGCACTTCTTACTGACATCTCCTGGCAAACGCCAGGTCATCGGCTCGATCGGTGATGTCAGCAGATGGCATTATTGCCACACGCGTCAGTGGAGCACGAGTTTCTTCCGCACAGATCTCGCTGTCGAAACGCCGCAGGACTGCGAGGTCGTCACTTACAGGCGCAGCGGCCGACGGATGACACGGAGGCAAGCTACGACGTGGCTTCCGCCCCGAACATGGCACTCACCTGCAAAAAATAGCCTCTGGGCACCGCGAGAGCACCTCTCAAAAGTGCCCTACGCAAAGGATCTTGCTGACACCTCGTGGCATTCCCACTGACACCAAGTGGCATAACGCCAGGACAGCTTCGTGGCAATCCGCAGGACAGCCCTGCCCTGGCCACTCCAGCGGTGTGTTGTCGCACCGTCCAAGAAACGGTTCAGGGACCCGTGCTCTTTGGCGTCACATAACTTGCGGGAATTCTCCCTTCCCGCAAGTTACGAGCGATCATGGGTCACGCAACAGATCTTGTTTTTTGATTTTGATTTTCTAGAAAATCAAAAATGGTAGGCTGTTGAGTGACCGAACAGAGTGGGATCGTGACTGTGGGCTACCTGTTCGCCGGGCGCGAGAAGCACAGGCGATTCGAGTGCGCCCAGGTGGCCGCCGGGCGCGACAACGAAGCTGAAGGCGAGTACCGACGTGGTGAGGGTGGAGACGCCTTGGGGGCCCTGGGAAGCTGCGCCGCTCGGCGAGGTCGTCGAGCTGTTGCGCGGGCTGCCGGTGCCCTGGTGGGTGGCCGGCGGGTACGCGATCGAGCTGGCTGTGGGGCGTGCGTACCGTGAGCATGGCGATGTGGACATCGGGCTGCTACGTCGTGATCAGCTTGTGGTGCGGCGGTTGCTGGACGGCTGGGATGTTCATGTCTCAGTGCCGGGCGCGCCCTCGGTGCTGCGGCCGTGGGCGCTGGACGAAGTGCTGCCCGAGCGGGCCCACGACATCTGGGTACGTGAGCATCCGGACGGGCCCTGGCGGTTCCAGCTCATGCTGGACGAAGCCGACGAAGAGGAGTGGATCTACCGGCGCGACCCCCGGATCCGCCGCCCGCTGGCCGAGCTGACCGTTGAGCAGGGTGGTTTCCACCGGCTTGTCCCAGAGGTGCAACTGCTCTACAAGGCCAAAGGTCCGCGGCCGAAGGACAAGACCGACTTCGAGGCGGTCCTCCCCCTGCTGAGCGGCGGGCAGCGGCGCTGGCTCGACGAGGCGCTGCGGACCGAGCACGCCGCACATCCCTGGTGCGAGCGCTTGCGCCAGATGGACTGAGGCGTTCCGGTGGTGCGTCATGATCCAGGAGACGGTCCGGGAGACGGCGGCGTTGCCCGGCGTCTCAGCCGAGTGGGTGTCCGCGGAGAGGAGCAGCCGGGCTCCGCTCGCGGTTCGCCTTCGTACGCAACCGGCACGGCTACGGCCGCGCACGGCGTTCCGGTCCCCCGACATCGCCCCTTCACTTGGAAGAGCAAGATCAGTGACTGCCAACGAGGACAGGACTCGACAGATCAAGAGAGAAGACACGCCGGTGGCACCTTGTAAGCACTGTGGAGCGCCGATCGAGCAGCGGGCGGGCAGGGGGCGGCCGAAGGCGTACTGCCCTGATAAGGACTGTCAGGCGGCGGCCAAGCGGGAGCGGGAGATGCGGCGGGCCACCCCGGGGCTGGAGGGTGCGCTGGCCAGGGCCGAGCAGTTGTACGACCGGATGGAGAGCGGGCTCGCCGCGGTCATCGAGCCGCTGGCGCAGGCGCTGACCGAGGAGCTGAGTCCGGCGGGGGTCGAGGCGAAGCTGAGCGCCGTGCAGGCTGAGGCGCACACGCGGGTGGCGATCGCGCGTACCGAGCGGGAGCAGGCGTTCGAGCAGGTACGGCTGGCGCGCGAGGCCACCGAGCATGCCCGCAGGCAGACGGCTGAGATGCGGGCCCGGCTTGAGGAGGCGGAGCACGAGAGGGAAACCGCGCTGGGCGACGCCGAACAGGCGCGGGAGCAGGCGCTGGCGGCGTTGCGGGAGGCGGCGAGCACCGAGCGGCAGGCGTTGCAGACGGCGGAGGAGGCCCAGCGGCGGGCGGGCGTGGCCGAACGGCGGGCCAAGGAGGCGGCCCGGCAGGTCGAGGTGACGGAGCGGGCCAAGGATCAGGCGGTTCAGGAGCTGACCGAGCGGGCGGAGTCGTCGGACAGGCGTGCCGAGGAGGCGCGGGCGCAGGCCGTACAGGCTGAGCAGGGTGCCGAGCGGGCACGGGAGGAGAGGGATCGCGCCCGGGAGGAGACCGCGGCGGCGGTTCGGGCGCGGGAGGGGGCCGAGCGGGACGTGGCCGGCGCGAAGGCCCGGGAGGAGGCGGCGGCGCAGGAGCGGGAGCGGGCCGTGGAGCGGGCCGTCAAGGCGGATCGGGCCGCCGCCGATGCCGAGCGCGATCGGGCTGTGGCGCTCAAGGACACCGCGCAGGCGGCGGCCGAGGTGGCGCGGATGACGGAGAAGGTGGCGGCGGTCGAGCAGGAGGCCGCGGCGGCGCTGTCCGGGGAGCGGAAGCTGGTGTCGCGGGAGCGGTCACGGGCCGACGCGGCGGTCAAAGAGCGTGATCGGCTCCAGGGCGAGCTGCGGCTGGAACGTGATCGCTTGCAGGCCGAGCTGCGGCTGGAGCGGGATCGGTCGCAAGGTGAGCTGCGGCTGGAGCGGGTACGGCTGGCGGACATGCGGGCCGAACTGGAGGCGGTCCGGGCGGAGGCGGCGCAGTTGCGGGAACGCGCGGTTGCCGCGGAGATGCGCTCGGCTTGAGGTCACCCGGATTATTCGCGCACCGTCGCTTCCTCACCCGGGTGCTGCGGCCTGGCGGGTGAGGGACCCGGACGGGTTCGAGGGGGGCGCGGTCACTCGCTGTTCGTCGTGGCGAAGACGCGGGCAAGCTGGTGGTCGATCATGGCTACGGCGTCTACAGCGGACTGCTGCCGCAGCAGGACGCCGGCCTGCATCCCCTCGGCTCCTGCCACCAGGAACGCGGCCTCGGCCGCGGCGTCGATGTTCCGGGGCACCTGGCCGGTTTCCTGGCCTTGCGCGATCAGGCCGGCGACCAGGTTCTCCAGCGCCCGCGGCGCGTCGCGGGCGACCTCGGCCAGGGCGGGGTCGGTCAGGAAGCGGACGAAGTAGGCGGCGTACACCAGGTGCCAGGTACGCCGTTCCGCGTCCAGCGGGAGCAGCTCGAGCAGCACTCCCCGCACGATCGCGTGCATGCCGGGTGCTTCGCCGAGCATCGCGAGGCGTTCGCCGGCCCGCCGCTCGGCATCGTCGTTGAGGATCTCCAGCGCGCCGAGCAGCAACTGGTCGCGGGTGCCGAAGTAGTACTGCAGCAGCCGGGCGGAGACCTCGGCCTCGGCGGCGACCTGCCTCAAGGTGACGTCTTCCAGGCCGCCCCGGGTGGCCAGGCGCCAGACGGCTTCCGCGATCTGACGGCGGCGCTGGTCGTGGTCCACCTGTCGCGGCATGCCATCCGTCCCTCATCCCTTGTTTGTGGTGCGATCGTACCAAGACAAATGTTATGGTTCGATCGCACCACAAAGCGGTGGGGCGTCACGCCCTCCGAAAGCGATGGGAGACAGAGCGCGCATGAAACACGTCATCGTGCTGATCGTCGGCATGCTGCTGCTGGTCCTGGGAGTACAGGGCGCCATCCGGCTGCTGGCCGACCACTCCAACGGCGGGCTGCTCGGCTGGCTGCCCGGCGGGTTCGCGATGTGGCTCGCGTGTCATGCGGTGGCCGCCGTCGCCGGAGCGCTGCTGGCCGGTTGGGGTGGCAAGCAGGCCAAGCAGGGCGGACGCGGGCAATGACCGGCCGTGCACGAGCGGACGCTGGCATCAGCGAGGCGGCGGGTCAGGGACGTACGCCGCCCCGCCGCAGCAGCTCGGCGGCGGGCAGCACCGTGGCCTCGGCCGCGCTCAGCCCGGTGGCGGCCAGCGCCTGATCGACCAGGCCCAGCCCCACGGCGTACCCGGCCATGTCGGGGATGCCGCGAGGCTCGCCCCCGAAGAAGCGCACGGCGCTGTCCCCCAGTACGTACGCCGGGGTGTGCTGCATCCCGGCCAGGTCGAAGTCCGCCATGATCCGCTCGTGAGCCCGGTCACGAGCCGTCCCTGTCACCTTCGCCGACCACGGACCCATGGCCTCGGGGCCCGACTGCTCGCGTACGAACGCCTCCGCCAGCCCTTCGGCGACCACGTGCTCGCCCACGGTCACGGTCATCGGGTTCCACTCCACGTTGGTGAAGCGCACATTGTGGTGGAACTCGTGCACCGCGAGGTGCGCGATCCTGCCGATCACCTCGTCTGAGGGCCAGGCCAGCAGATACAGCCCGCCCGGCCCGCCGCCCATCCCGTAGTACCCGTCCGAGACATCCATCAGGTGCGCGTGGTCCGGGTTGCCCATCACGAACATGACCGGCAACGAGTCGGCCTGCTTGGCGCCCGCCAGCCGCTTCGAGGCGCGCTCCAGTTCGTGGCGCACCTGGCCCAGCACGTCCTGCTCGATCATGCGGTGGACGGCGGGCAGGTAGCGCGGGTCCTCGGCGTCGACCCGGAACCCACCGCCCTGGTGGTGCAGGTCGACGATGTCGCCGGGCCCCGGGATGGCCTCGCGCAGCGGCGCGAGCATCTCGCGCAGCGCGGCGGGCCGCTGCTCCAGGGGCCGCTCAAGCAGGTCCGCCATCGCCGTCAGGGTGTCGTGAATGATGAACTCCATGCCGGCGACGCTAGAGCCTCACGCTACGTGAGACTCAAATCGAACGGTCGCGCTCGGGCGACCTGGCCGACCTGGATCAGTGGGGTGAGGCCTTCCTGCGGGCCGCTATAAGCCGATATGCGCCAGGGCGCTGCACCCGGCACGCTCCAGGCGGTCGAAGGATCCAGCCCGCAGCGGACGGCGAAAGCAAAGGCAAGAAGATGTCACTCCTTGCCACTTCCAACGTATAGCGCACAGGGGGGCTTGCGGCAAGGCCCGGGTCATGCCGCAGAATCGGCGGCCGGACACAGGAAGTGGGGGCATGACGTGGGTGTGTTGTCGATGTACGGGGGACGCGGCGACCGCCAGCCGCCGATGAGACCGGCGGTGCGGTTGCGGGCGTTCGACGGGGAGGTGTCGCCGTGATCGAGCAGTACGTGTTGGATCTTCAAGAGGTGGACGAGACGCAGATCGCGGTCGTCGGCGGCAAGGCCGCGCACCTGGGCGGGCTGTCGCGGATCGAAGGCATCCGCGTGCCGGCCGGGTTCTGCGTGACGACGGCCGCCTTCCGGCGGATCATGGCGGAAGCCCCGTCGATCGACGATCGCCTCGACCAGCTGTCGCGCCTGAACCCGGATGACCGGGAGGCGATCCGCACGCTCAGCGCGGAGATCCGCCGGACCATCGAAGGCATCGCCATCCCGGGCGATCTGGCGGCGGCGATCACCCGCGCGCTCGGCGAGCACGCCGCCTGCGCCGTACGATCCAGCGCGACGGCAGAGGACCTGCCGACGGCATCCTTCGCCGGCCAGCAGGACACCTACCTGAACGTCGTGGGGCCGGCGGCGATCCTCCAGCACGTCAGCCGGTGCTGGGCGTCGCTGTTCACCGAGCGGGCCGTGACCTACCGCCTGCGGAACGGCATCGGCCACCGTACGGTCCACATGGCCGTGGTCGTGCAGCGGATGGTCTTCCCGGATGCGGCCGGCATCTTGTTCACGGCCGACCCCGTCACGGGCGACCGGAAGGTCGCCACCGTGGACGCCGGCTTCGGCCTCGGCGAGGCCCTGGTCTCCGGCCTGGTGAACCCGGACGTCTTCAAGGTGCGCGACGGCGAGGTCGTCGCCAGGACGGTCGCCGCCCAACAGCGTGCCGTGCACGCCTCGCCGGCCGGCGGGACGCGGGAAGTGGCGATCGACCCGCAGCGGCAGGAGCAGCCGGCGCTGACGGATGCGCAGGTCGTACGGCTCGTGCGGCTCGGACGGCGAATCGAGGCGCATTTCGGCCGCCCGCAGGACATCGAATGGTGCCTGGCCGACGACGACTTCCAGATCGTGCAGAGCCGGCCGATCACCACGCTGTTCCCCATCCCCGCGGCCGACGACCGGGAGAACCACGTCTACCTCTCCGTCGGTCATCAGCAGATGATGACCGACCCCATGAGGCCGCTGGGGCTCTCCATGTGGCAGTTGACGGCCATGGCGCCGATGCACGAGGCCGGCGGGAGGCTGTTCGTCGACGTCACCCGGCACCTGGCCTCGCCCGCGAGCCGCGCCGGCCTCCTGGAGATGGCGGGACGGTCCGATCCGCTGATCAGGGACGCGCTGGAGACCGTCCTCGACCGCCACGGCTTCGTCCCGGCGCTCCCGGACGGCGGTCCCGGCGGGCCGCCCGCCGGCGGCCCGCCCGCCGCGATCGAGACCGATCCGGCCATCGTCGCCGAGCTGATCGAGCGCAGCCAGGCGTCCATCGCCGCCCTGCGCCGCGACATTCAGGCGAAGACCGGACCGGCGCTGTTCGACTTCCTGCTGGAGACCTTCCAGGAGCACAAGCGGGTCCTCAGTGATCCGTTGAGCGTGCAGGCGATCATGGCGGGGATGGAGGCCACCTGGTGGCTCAACGACCGGCTGCGGGAATGGCTGGGTGAGAAGAACGCGGCCGACACCCTCACGCTGTCCGCCCCCGGCAACGTCACGTCGGAGATGGGACTGGCGCTGCTCGATGTCGCCGACGTGATCCGCCCGCATCCGGAGGTGGTGGCGTTCCTGCAGGGTGTCGAGGACGACGGTTTCCTGGACGAGCTGCCGAAGTTCGCGGGCGGGAGCGAAGCGCGCCAGGCCATCGAGGCGTACCTCGACCGGTACGGCATGCGCTGCGTCGGCGAGATCGACATCACCAGGCCGCGCTGGCGCGAACGCCCCACCACGCTCGTGCCCGTCATCCTCGACAACGTCAGGAACTTCGAGCCGGGCGCCGCCGGGCGGCGCTTCGAGCAAGGACGGCAGAGGGCGCAGCAGAAGGCGCAGGAGGTGCTCGAACGCCTGCGGGCCCTGCCGGACGGGGAGCACAAGGCCGACGAGACCGAGCAGATGATCGACCGGGTACGGACCTTCATCGGCTACCGGGAGTACCCGAAGTACGGCATTGTCAGCCGCTACTTCGTCTACAAGCAGGCCCTGCTGGAAGAGGCCGAGCGCCTCGTGCGGGCCCACGTGCTCCCTGAGAAGGAGGACGTCTTCTACCTCACGTTCCAGGAGTTCCACGACGTCGTGCGCTCGAACCAGGTGGATGACGGCCTGGTCCGGCAGCGCAAGGACGCGTTCCGGTCGTACCACGCGCTCACACCGCCCCGGGTGCTGACATCGGACGGCGAGGCCGTCGCCGGGGCGTACCGGCGCGACGACGTGCCGGCCGGCACCCTGATCGGCCTGCCGGTCTCCGCCGGGACCATCGAAGGGCGCGCCCGTGTCATCCTGGACATGGCCCAGGCCGATCTCGAACCGGGTGACATCCTCGTCACGGCCCACACGGACCCGAGCTGGACGCCTCTCTTCGTCGCCATCACCGGCCTGGTGACGGAGGTCGGAGGATTGATGACACACGGCGCGGTGATCGCACGGGAGTACGGCCTGCCGGCTGTCGTCGGTGTGGTGGACGCCACCCGGCTGATCGCCGATGGGCAGCGGATCCGCGTGCACGGAAGCGACGGGTACGTCGAGATCCTGCCGTGACCGACGCATGCCGGCGATGAGCGGCGGCGCCTCGGTCAACCGGAGCCGCCGCTCATCATGATTCACTCATTCATGGGATACGACCTTGAGTGACGCCCTGGCCGGGGTGTCGGCCCGCGCCGCCAGGTAAGCCGCCAAGTAAGCGGTCAGCGCGAACTGGACCGCGCTGCCCGCCACCAGGCGCAGGCTGAGACTGCTCAGATCGGGCCAGGCGCTCACGGCCACCGCCAGGACCGGGGCCGCGACGCACCACCACCGCGCCCGCCCGGTGAAGCGGCGCGCCAGCACCACGCAGGCCGCGATCCAGGTCAGCGTCGCCACGGCGAAGCCCACCTCGTGCAGCAGGCCGTGCCAGCTCACCTGCGGCGGCGCCCCCGCAGGCGCACCTGGCGGGAATCCGGCGCCCGGGTCCGTCGTGAAGACCCCGGCCATCATCAGTCCCGCGCCGCTCAGTGCCATCAAGGCCGCGGCCACGCCTCCGGCCGGCGTGCGCCGCAACCCCGCCGCGAACCCGATCACCAGCAGTCCCGTCACCACGAAGTTGCCGATCTGGATCCACCCCGCCTCGCCGAGGCTCAGCAGGCTGAGCGGGTGGTAGGCGGGATCGAAGCCCGCCCGCGTGAGCGCCTGGACCAGCCAGACGGTCAGGAACACCGGGCCGGCGAGCAGCCCGCACGCCAGCAGCCGCCCGGTTCGTGATGCCATCATCATGTCTCCTCCATTCGCCGGAGACGTCGAGGCCGCCGCCCGAGTCCGGACAGTCCCCCTCCGCTGGAGACGAGCGGATCGAGCGAACCGCCTCAGCTTGACGTTTAACCCTTCCCGTTCTGGTGCTCGGTGAGCGTTTCGGCGCGTTTGGTGGTCTTGCCCACGTCGTGGTGACGGGCGGGAGCCCGGTTCTTCGAGCCCGGAGGTCTGCCGGGACCGGGCCGGCTGGGTTTCGGTGCGCCGGCAGGTAGAGGCAGGCGCGGGCGGAGGTGCCGAAACCCTCGCCGGACGCGAGCGGGGGTCAGCCGTTCGAGTGGAGCGGGGCGTTCCCACGGGCGGCGCAGGTCAGGTGCGAGCGTCCGGGCGAGTTGGAGCTGGGCGTAGGCGATGATGATCAGCCAGGTCCAGCGGTCGGCGGACTGCGGGTCGCGGATCTTCGGGGCGGTCCAGCCCAGGGTCTGTTTCCACATCCGGAACGTGTGCTCAAGATCGAATCTGCGGAGGAATGCCTGCCAGAGCCGGTCCAGGTGGGCCGGGGTGATGGCAACCGCCGAGGTCCACAGCCACACCGGCTTGGGGTCGCGTTCGCCGGGCAACTGCTCGACCTGCAGCCGGATCAGGGTGCCGTCGATGATGGGCAGCGCGCCGTCGTGGTCCAGCCAGGCGGCGCGGCGGGTGAGCCGATGGTGCAATCGGTCCCAGCAGGACGCGACGGCCTTGCCGTACCGGCTCGTGGCGGTGGCCGTGGTGTGGGCCGGTTCACCCCAGGTGGTCTCGTCCTTCATCCGGAACCCGGCCCCGTGCAGGGGCGGGCGGCCACCGCCGGGGTGAGCCAGCGCGTGCTCGCGGCGGGAGGGAGCCGGGCGGCCCAGCACCCGATCGGAGCGCAGGCGGCCCAGCACCTGCACCGGCAGGCCGTCCAGCAGGAAGGCCAGGCGGGCGGTGTCGTAGCCGGCGTCGAGCACGATGAGGATGTCCGGGTCACCCTGCCGCCACTGGTCCGCTTCGATCAGGCGGGCGACCAGGTCACGGACCTGCGTGGCGGTGACGGCGGCTTCGTCGTCGTCGGGGCGTAGCCGCTGGGCATCCAGCACCGTGGTCCAGGAGGTGCGGCCGGTCTCCAGCGCGGCGATGATCGAGTACGGCCAGCCGGGGATCATCTGATGGTCACCCTTGCGGCGGCCATAGACGTGGCAGAACAGCCGCTCGGGGCTGGTCGGCGCGTCCGGGCGCAGCCAGGGCGTCACATCGGCGGCCAGCACGATCCGGCCGCCCGCCGCCCGCCGCCCGCCGCGCGCGGCAGCGGTACCGTGGCCAGAGCTCGCCGCAGCCGGGCGATCTCGATGCGGCCGTGGTTGATCGCGTCGTACAGGGCGCCGTGGCCACGGCGGTGCTCGGGCGCCAACGTCAGCCCGACCATCGTGCGGACCGGACCCTCGGCGCATAACACCGCCTCGACCAGGTCGAACAGCTCATCTCGCCGGGCGGTCAGGCAGGTGAAGACCTCCTGCCGGAAATCGGCCAGTTCCGTCCACGCGCCCCGTTTCTGGCCGTCCTCACCCGAATCCGGGACGCCCCGCGCTGCGCGTGCCAGCATGAAGGACACAGCCACCGCCTCCTCTTCCTTCTGACTGACAACTCGAAGATGGAGACGGTGGCTGGCCCAACTCACGGCGACACGCCGTGTCTCTAGGGACACAGTCCGCTATGCGGGATTAGTCACCCACATCGCCGATCGCGGCAAATATGCAGCTCAGAGGTTAAACGACAAGCTCAGCCGGCGATGGACTTGACGAGGAGCCGGCCGGTGGCGGCCTTGACGAGCTCGGCTCTTTCCGTGGCCGGGTCGATGATGGCCACGTCCGCGGTCCAGTCGAGGCCGACCACGAGCCGGGTTCCGCTGAACGTGATCCGCCGGGTTCTTGGCAGACAGGAGGAGCAGGGCCGGGTCATCGTCGTCGGGCCCCAGTGCGGCGACCTACCCGTCGGCCGCGGCCGCCAGAGTACTCTCCCCCGACATGGCCGGGGTCACGACGGTGCGGGTGGGGGTGAGGCGCCGAGGTCGTAGAACCGGACCAGGCCACAACCCGCCGCGAGGGCGGCCAGTCCGGTATGAGGGACGTAGGCCAGGCTTTCGCCGAAGCCGCGGCAGCGCTTGCCGTCCCTGGCCTTGGGCTGCGGCAGTCGTACACCGGTGAGATTCGCGGTGGTCACGCCGCGCAGGACGGTGACCGCGCCGAACGGCTTGTCGTCACGGTGTTGACCGCCGGGTCCGTCCTGGTGGTCGTTGGTGGCGCCGACCATGAGGCCCACGCCGCCGCGTGCGAGGGGGCCGAGGGCCAGATGTGCGCCGAAGGCGTCGTCGCGTTCCGACGTGCCGGGCACGCCGCTGGTCTCCTGCGTGATCCGGCACGGGTGACCGAGCCCTTCGTGGCCAGGTAGACGGCTCCGCCGGGCCGCTCGTTCGGTGCGCCGATCGCGATCAGGTCGCCGTAGGCGGTGATGGACTCGCCGAAGCCCGCGTCCTTCTGCGGTCTGAGGGAGACGAGTTTCCTGTACGGCGGGGCGACGCCGCCGCCGTACAGGATGTAGACCGCACCGGCTCCGGTCTTCCCCGCGACCGTGTGGCCCGGGGCGCCGACGATCACGTCGATGCAGGCGTCGTCGTTGGCCTTGGCCATGGTCACCGACCAGCCGAAGCCCTTGGTCCTGTTGCCGGGCGGGGTGGGGATGGTGATGACCTGGTCCGCCGACAGAACATGGACCCGGCCGACGGCACCCACGTAGCCGATGGCGATGTCGTCACGCCCGTCGCCGTCGAAGTCGCGCGCGCTCGCCCGGCCGCAGTCGCCCGCGGCGGGCCGCGCCGGTGATGATGATGACGGCGGAGGCGTGCCGCAGGCGGTGACTGCCAGCAGAACGGCGGTCCGCAAACGGGTGAAGCGCGGCCGTTCCCTCGTCATCCGGGCCATCTTTCCGACATATCCGAGACTTCGGCAAGCGGAATGATCGCCCCTGTGGTTCACGGGTTCATTTGTGTCCGCTGCACATAGCGGCCACAGTTGGTAAATCGTTTCACAACACCTAGCGCTCGATACGTTACGATCATGATGGGAACACCGTGTCGACCTCTGACGATGCACGACATGAGACCTTGACACGATTCAACAGCACCGGTCATGCCGATCTTCGGCGCGCGCTCCGCAGCTCACCAGAGGAACGGATGTCGAGCATCAAAGAGGTCGCCCGCCTGGCCGGGGTCTCCGTCGGCACCGTGAGCAACGTGCTCAACCGGCCCGACATGGTGGCGCCGGACACCCGGACGCGGGTGCAGGCGGCGATCACGCAGCTCGGGTACGTACGCAACGGCTCGGCCCGCCAGTTGCGCGCCGGCCGCAGCAGGACCATCGGCGTCGTCGCGCTCGACCTCGGCAACCCGTTCTTCATCGACGTCCTGCGCGGCGTCGAGGCGGCCGCCCAGGACGCGGGACTCATCGTGATGGTGTTCAACAGCGACAAGGACGCCGCCCGCGAGGCCAGGCTGATGGAGACGTTCGAGGAGCAGCGCCCGCTGGGCGTGCTGATCACCCCGGTGAACGCCGAAGGCCAGGAGGAACGGCTGGGCCGGCTCCTGTCCCGGGGCATTCCCGTGGTGCTGTTCGACAGCTCCAGCCGCAACAACCGGGGGTGCGCGGTCGCGGTCGACGACGTTCTGGGCGGGCGGCTGGCCGGGCGGCACCTGCGCGAGCGCGGGCATCGCCACATCGCCTTCGCCGGCGGGCCGTTCAGCGTGCGCCAGGTGGAGGACCGGCACGCCGGCCTGGCCGGTGTGCTCACCCCGGACGACACCCTGACCGTCATCCCCCTGCCCAACCTCACCGTCGACACCGGCCGCACGGCCGCCAGGCAGATCGCCGCCCTTCCGCCCGCCGACCGGCCCACCGCGGTCTTCTGCGCGAACGACCTGGTCGCCCTCGGCGTGCTGCAGGAGCTGACGCTGCGTGGCCTGCGCGTCCCCGATGACGTGGCGATCCTCGGCTACGACGACATCGACTTCGCGGCCGCCGCGGCCGTGCCGCTGTCGTCGATCCGGCAGCCGCGCGAGCAACTCGGCCGCACCGCCGCGCGGATGTTGTTCGAGGAGGCCGAGCAGCCGGGCGGGCACGAGCACCGCCACGTGATCTTCCAGCCGCAACTGGTGGAACGCTCCTCCACGAAGGCCGGCCGGCAGCACCCTGGTTGTCCTTGAGACGGTTCTCAGGGGTGTTCTCAGGGAGCTCCCCGAGGCCCGGTCCGGGTGCGTTGCACCAGACTTGGGCGTCATGAGAATGAAGCGAACGGCCGTGATCGCGGGACTTCTGGGCCTCGCGGCCGTCTCCGCGGGATGCGGTATCGGTCCTACGCAGACGGACACCGTCTCCTACGACGTCACCGACGAGGTGACGGCGCTGCGGGTCGAAGCGGACTCCGGCACCATCGAGGTGGTGGAGTCGGACCGCCGGGGCGTTCACGTGAGCGAGCGCCTGACCTGGAGCAAGGACAAGCCGAAGACCCGTCATGCGGTGCAGGGCGGCACGCTGGCCCTGGCGTTCGAGTGCCCGGCCACGTGGGGTCCGGGCGCGATCGGGATGTCCTGCGACGTGAGCTACCAGGTCGAGGTGCCCAAGGGGCTGCGCGTCAACGTACGCTCCGACTCGGGGACCCTGACGCTGAAGAATCTGTCGGGCGCGCTGGACGCCACCACCGACTCCGGGACGATCGAGGCGAGCGGGCTGACGGGCAAGCAGGTCGTCACGCACACCGATTCCGGCGACATGACGCTGACGTTCACCGGGCAGCCCGACAAGGTCTCGACCACCACCGATTCCGGCAGTACGGCGATCCACGTGCCCGAAGGGCCGTACCACGTCGTCACCAAGACGGACTCCGGCGGCAGGAACGTCAAGGTGGCCGACGACCCCTCGGCGCAGCGCTCGATCACGCTGTCCAGCGACTCCGGCGACCTGGAGGTGCTCACCCCCTGAGCGGCCGCACGCGGCCGCCGGTGGGCGGAAGCCGTGATCCTCTACAGTGGAGAACGACTGCGGGAAGGGGCCGGCCGATGGCGGCGAAGACCATGGTCATCACGGGCGCCAGCGATGGCATCGGCCGGGCGGCCGCGCGCGCTCTGCGGCAACGCGGCGACCACGTCGTCGTGGTGGGCCGCTCCCCCGGCAAGACCGAGACGCTGGCCCGCGAGATCGGCGCCGAGCACCACGTGACCGACTTCGCGCGCCTGGACGAGGTGCGGGCGCTCGCCGCGACGCTGCTCGACCGCCATCCGGTCATCGACGTCCTGGTCAACAACGCCGGCGTCATCATGGGGTCGCGGACCACCACCGCCGACGGGCACGAGACGACGTTCCAGGTCGGCCATCTCGCGCCGTTCCTGCTCACCACGCTGCTGATGGACCGGCTGGTGGCCGGCGGCGCCTCGGTCGTCATGACGTCGAGCGTGCTCAACCTGCGGGCCCGCCTCGACCTCGACGATCTCGACCTGGAGCGGCGCTACTCGGGCATGCGGGCCTACGCCAACGCCAAGCTGGCCAACATCTTGTTCACCCGGGAGTTGCGGCGCCGCCACGGCGACGCGGGGGTGAACGCGGTCTCCTTCCATCCCGGCGCCGTCGCCACCAACTTCGCCAGCGGGGGCGGCAGCCTGGCGCGCCTGCTTTACCACACACCGCTGAAGCGGCTGATGCTCACGCCCGAGCAGGGCGCCGACACCCTGGTGTGGCTGGCCACCTCGGCGCCCGGCGCCGACTGGGTGCCCGGCGAGCACTACGAGAAACGCCGCCCGGCGGCCACCCACCGGCTCGCCGGCGACCCCGGCGTCGCCCGGCTGCTGTGGGAGCGCAGCGAGGCGATGCTCGCGAGCGCCTGAGGCCGGGGAGCGGGTCGGCCAGGCCCAGGGGCGCGGGTCAGGCCAGGCCGGCTGCCTCCTTCAGGAAGACGATGCCGTCGATCGTGTCGAGCCGGGCCGGGTCCAGCGGGAAATAGGCGTGATCCTGGGAGACGCGCGGGCTCGGCGTCTCGACGGTTTCGGCCAGGCGGTGGGCGTCGACGAGGGCACGATCCCACGGGAGCCGCGACAGCAGGCCCTCGACGGTGTCCGGGGGCGGGACGTCGGCGCCGACCGTGCCGAGGGCCGTGGCCAGGAAGGCGTACCGATCGCCCATGCTCGCCTCCACGATCGCCCCCGCGCTCCACCACTCCAGCGGCGCGCCGCCCAGTTGCCAGGTGCTCTTGTCGCGCTGCAGGTGGCGGTTGTGGGCGAAGACCAGGGCCGGGCCGTGCTCGGCGACGGCCCGCAGGTTGGCGGCCATCATCCCGTCGCGCAGGACCATGAGCCGGTTGAGCCGGGACGGGGACGTGTCGGCCATCCAGTGGTGGTAGCGGAGCAGGCCGGTGGCGGTGCGCCCGTACAGTGCCGCCCGCTCCATGTCCGGCCCGATCAGCTGCGGCGACTGCGCGTCGTGGAGCGCCACCAGGTCGTCGGCGATCAGCCGCAGCCGGGTGGCGTCGGCGGACTGGCCGATCGATTGGGACGGGTCCATGATGGCGGCGGGGTTCGTCCACCGCTCGTCGGGGCCGAGCAGCGTGTCCAGGGTGCCGGCGGTGCAGGGGAGCAGGCCGGGGTCCACCCGCGCGGCGAGGTGGCCGTGCAGCGCGGTGACCGCCTCGCGCGGGCTCGCGGGGCCGCTCATCTCCAGCGGGCCGTCGAAGCCGAAGAACCGCAGCCGGTCCGCGTGCTCCTCGTTGTACGCGCGCATCCAGCGTACGAGCTCGCGGTTGCCCGCCATCGCGCCGAAACCGGGGCTGAAGCCGGTTGCCATGACGTCGTCGAGCGTGCCCGCGCCCGTCGTGACGTACGCGTCCACCGCCAGGCCCATGAGGCAGTCGCTCTCGATGGCGAAGGACCGGTAGCCCTCGTGCTCGACCAGATGCCGGAAGATCTCGTTGCGCAGGTCGAGCAGCGCCGCCACGCCGTGCCTGGCCTCGCCCAGCCCGAGCAGCAGGGGCTCGGCGGGCAGCGACCGGAGGAACGCCGAGACGACCGCGCCGTCCAGCGGCCACGCTGTGTCCATGGAGTCCATTCCATCAACGGTATCGTTGAACCGCCCGTATAAACTTTGGCCGATGAACCTCCGCTGTGACCAGGTGACACCTTCAACATGAGGCCCGTGGACCTGGCGCGCGCGCACAACCTGTCCACCCAGGCGATCAGAAACTACGAGGACGCCGGCATCCTGCCCGCGGCCGACCGCAGCCCCCATGGCTACCGCCTCTACACGCCGCTGCACGCGCAGGCCCTGCGCGCGTTCCTCGCCCTGGTGCCCGGACACGGCCACCAGCGGGCCACCTCGATCATGCGGGCGGCCAACCGGGACGCGATCGAGGAGGCGCTGCGGCTCATCGACGAGAGCCACGCCCAGCTCCTCGACGACCGCCACACCCTGCGGGCCGTCGAAGCCGCGCTCCGCGACCTCGCGCCCCTGCCGCAGGAGCGCGGCGACACCTTCATCGGCCCCCTGGCGCGCCGGCTCGGCCTGCGCCCGGCCACTCTGCGCAAATGGCAGCGCGCCGGCCTGGTGCAGCCACGCCGCGACCCGAAGACGGACTACCGGGTCTACAGCGCGGCCGACGTACGTGACGCCCTGCTGGTCCATCAGCTCCGGAGGGGCGGCTACCTGCTGGAGCACATCGCCCCGCTGATCGCCCAGGTCCGCTCCGCGGGCGGCGTCGCTCCGCTGGAGTCGACGCTGCGCGACTGGCACGCCCGGCTCTCGGCCAGGGGCCGCGCCATGCTCGCCGGCGCCGCCGCGCTGGACGCCTACCTCACCGCCAGGCCGGCAGGCGGATCGGGCGCCGCGCCGGCGTGAGCGGCCATTCCCTCCAGGGAATTGCCTGGTGGCGGCCCTTTCGCGCAGGGTGAGCGGGCACACGAACCCGTCGACCGAGGAGGAACGGTGGCCGATACCCACGCACAGGAACTGGCCGGGCGCTACATCGCGCTCTGGAACGAGCCGGACCCCGGGCTGCGCCGCAAGGCGATCGAGGAGGTGTGGGCCGGGGACGGGATCCACGTCCTGCAGCCGCCGCAGCAGATCCGGGAGCTCGCCGCGGGGCTGGGCTTCGGCTCCACCACCCTGCGGGCCAGCGGGCATGACGAGATCGAGGTCCGGGTGCTGCGCTCCTACGAGAAGTTCGTCGCCTCCGGGGAGTTCTTCTTCCGGTCCCGCGGCGACGCCCTCCGGCTGCACGACGTCGTCAAGTTCACCTGGGAGATGGTGCCCGCCGGAGGTGCGGAGGCGGTGGGCGGCGGCCTGGAGGTGCTCATGCTCGGCGAGGACGGCCGGATCACCGCCGACTACATGTTCCCGGGGCTCTGACCTGACCGGCCGCCGGAGCTCACCTGGCGAGCAGCGCCGCCGTGGCCGCGTCGGCGGGCAGGAACGCCTCCAGTTTCAGCTCCGCCACGGTCACGTCGAGCGCGGTCGCGAACGTCGTGATCGTGGTCGTCAGCCGCAACTCGCCGCGCGCCGAGCGCAGCCGGATCGGGACGGCGAACCCCACGTGGTCGGGCCCCGGCGCGACGTGCGGCACGTAGCCGGACAACTCCTCGTACAGCTCGTCGCGAGGGATGCGGTCGAGGATGTGCTGCGCCCACTGCTCCAGGTTGACGATGCGCGCCGCCAGGCCCTGCGGGTGCAGGGACAGGCGCAGCACGTTGACCGGCGGGCGCAGCAGGTGCTCCGCGACCCCTTCGGTGAGCAGGTCGATCGCGTCGTTGGCGAGCACCAGCTCGTGCCGGGCGTTCACGACCATCGCGGGGTAGGGCAGGTGCCCGGTCAGGATGTGCCGCAGCGCGGTGCGCACGTGCTCCAGAGCGGGGTCCTCCAGCGGGGTCTGCGGGTAGACGGGGGCGTAGCCGGCCGAGCGCAGCAGCTCGTTGCGCTCTCTCAGCGGCAGCTCCATCGACTCGCTGAGCCGTATCACCATGGAGCGGCCGGGCCGGGAGCGGCCGCTCTCCATGAAGCTGAGGTGGCGTTGCGTCGTGCCCGCGCGCAGCGCGAGGTCGAGCTGGCTGAGGTGGCGGCCCTGCCGGACCGAGCGGAGGGCATGGGAGAAGTCCACCCGCCCAGTGTGCCCGACTTTTTCATACCTTCGAGGGAATTGCTGTCATTCCCGGGACCGAGCACGATCCGTCCCATGAACACACGACTGGGGGTCCTGCTCCCCGCCAATCGCCACCAGTGGGACGACGCCCGGCGGCTGGTCGGCTTCGGCGTCCAGGCCGAACGGCTCGGCTACGACTCGGTCTGGGCCAACGACACCCTGCTGGGCCCGCGCATCGAGCCGCTGGCCCTGCTCGCCGCCCTCGCGCCGGCGACGACGCGCGTCACGCTCGGCACGGCGACGCTGCTGCCCGCCTTCCGCCGCCCGATCATGGCCGCGCAGGAGCTCGCCTCCATCGACCATCTGTCCGCCGGGCGGCTGGTCGTCACCGTGGGCGCGGGCTTCCCCGGCCGCTCGGAGATCGAGTACACGCTGTCGGAGGTGCCGTGGGAGCGCCGCTTCGGGCGGCTGGACGACACGGTGGCCCTGTGGCGGGCGCTGTGGGCGGGCGAGCGGGCCTTCCACGGCAAGGTGCTGCGCTTCGACGAACTGCCCGAGTCCACGCCCTCCTTCCGGGCCGGCGGGCCGCCGATCTGGCTGGGCGGGGCGAGCCCGTCGGCGCTGGAGCGCGCCGGGCGGCTCTACGACGGGTGGCTGCCCTACCCGCCCGATCCCGCCGACTACCGGACGGGCCTGGCGGCGGTGCGAAGCGCCGCGGCGGGGCGCTCCGCGCTCACCCCGGCGATGTTCCTCACGGTGCTGGTCTCCGACGACGCGGAAGACGGTGAACGGCGGCTCGACGCCTACTGCCGGGCCACCTACGGCCACCCGTATACGACGATGCGGACGATCCAGGCGATGGTCGCCGGCCCGGCCGAGCAGGTGGCCGCCACGCTGGCCCGCTATGCGGCGGCGGGCGCCGAACACGTCGTCCTCCGTATCGCGGCGCCGTCCCTGGACGACCAGCTCGGCCAGTTGGAGCTCATCGCCGCTCTGCGCCGGAGCGGCGCCCTGTCCTGAAGCCCGCGCCGGGCGGCAGGACGCGGGCGGCGAAGGGCAGCTCGTTGACGGCCAGGCCCAGGCCGAAGCCGAGCCGGGCCAGTGACGCGGGCCGGCGCGGCGCCGCCAGGGCGAACAGGGTGCAGATCGCGATGGGGACCAAGGTGATCAGATAGCCGTAGGGTGCGCTCATCGGCGTCCCAGGCCCGGGACCAGCACGGCGCCGACGATGAGGTGCAGCCCGATCAGCACCAGCGTGGCGGCGGCTCCGGCGCCGGCGCCGAGCGGGCCGAACAGGGACAGGGTGAGCACGATCAGGGCGATGATCGTCCAGAGGCGGCCGGGCCGGGACGCCACCCGCTCCAGGACCGCCAGCAGCGCCCAGCCCGCGAGCCCGGCCAGCAGGCTCGCCACCACGACCATGACCGGGCCGACCGTCTGCGGGGCGCCGCTCATCTCGGCGGTCAGCGTGATGCCGGCCAGCGGCACCGCCGCGGCCCATCCGGCCAGGGCGGCCACGGGTGCGCCGAACACGGTGAGGAGACGTCTTTTGATGGAGGAGTTCATGCCGGTCAGCCTCGCCCAGCGGGGTGGGGCGCCGCATCGGGCCCGTGGCCGGGCTTCGTCCTGCCCCGGTAGGGTCCGGGTCCTCCTTTGGTAGGTGATGGCACGCCGTGCCGGTGGCTAGCCTGGGCCGATGAGCGAGATGCGACCCCCGCGACCCGTGGCCGTGGCCATCGTGATCCTCGCGGTGAGCGCGCTGACCGCCGTGTCGCTGTGGGGACCGGCCGGCCGGCCGGTGTGGTGGCTGGATGTGGCGGTCGCGGTGGCGAGCGTGGTCGCGGGGGTGGCCCAGTTGTGGTGGCCGGTCTCCGGGGCGCTGGCCGCCGCCGTTCTCGCGGCGCTGTCCCCGGTGGCCACGCCCGCGGCGTCGCTGGGGGCGCTGCAGGTGGCTCAGCGCAGGCGCTTTCCCGTCGCGGCGGCGGTGGCGGCGGCGGGCGTCACGGGTCACCTGGTCCAGGGGTCGTGGCGGCCCAACTCCGGCATCTCCCTCGACTGGTGGTTGCTGCTGATCTGTCTCGCGTACGGCGCGCTGCTCGGCTGGGGCGCGCTGGCCCGCTCCCGCCGCGCCCTGCTGTCCTCGCTGCACGAGCGGGCCCGCCGCGCCGAGGCCGAGCAGGGCAGGCGGGTCGCCGAGGCGCGGATGGCCGAGCGCCGCACGCTCGCCCGGGAGATGCACGACGTGCTGGCCCACCGGCTGTCGCTGGTGGCCACGCACGCCGGGGCGCTGGAGTACCGCCCGGACTCCTCCCCCGAGCAGCTCGCCCGGGCCGCCGGGGTGGTCCGCTCGGGGGTGCACCAGGCGCTGGAGGAGTTGCGCCAGGTGATCGGCCTGCTGCGTGAGGACGGCGACCTCCTGGACGAGCGCGAGCCTCAGCCCACGCTGGCCGACCTGCCGCGCCTGGTGGCCGAGGCGCGCCAGGCGGGGCAGAGCGTGCGGATCAGCGACGAGGCCACCGGCGTCGTCCTGCCTCCCGTCGCGGGCCGGGCCGGCTACCGCGTCGTGCAGGAAGGGCTGACCAACGCCCGCAAGCACTCCCCCGGCCAGCCGGTGGAGGTGCTGCTGCGCGGCGCTCCCGGCGCACGCCTGCTGATCGACATCCGCAACCCGCTGCCCGCGCCCGGCTCGGTGCCGGCCGCGCCCGGCAGCGGCGTCGGCCTGGTCGGGCTGACCGAGCGGGTCCGCCTGGCCGGTGGGCAGCTGGATCACCAGAGCACCGGCGGGCAGTTCAGGCTCCAGGCATGGCTACCATGGCCCGCGTGATCCGCGTGCTGCTGGTAGACGACGACGCCCTGGTCCGCGCCGGGCTGTCCATGATGCTGGACGGCGCCGCCGGCATCACCGTCGTCGCCGAGGCGGCCGACGGCCAGGAGGCCATCGCCGCCGCCGACGCCCACGCCCCCGACGTCGTCCTCATGGACCTGCGGATGCCGCGCGTGGACGGCATCACCGCCACCCGCCGGCTGCGCGCCCGGGCCCGCCCGCCGGAGGTGATCGTGCTGACCACGTTCGACACCGACGAGGACATCCTGCACGCGCTGCGCGCCGGCGCCGGCGGCTTCCTGCTCAAGGACACCCCGCCGCCGCAGATCGTCGAGGCGGTCACCCGGGTCGCGGCGGGGGAGGCGATCCTGTCCCCGCGCGTCACCCGGCGGCTGATGGAGCGCACCGTCGCCCAGGCCGGGGCCTACGAGCGGGCCCGCGCCGCGCTGGCCGCCCTCACCCCGCGCGAGCACGAGGTGGCGCTGGCGATCGCGCGCGGCCGGACGAACGCCGACATCGCCGCGGAGCTCGCCATGGGCGTCACGACGGTGAAGGCGCACGTCAGCAGCATCCTCACCAAGCTCGGCCTGGACAACCGCACCCAGATCGCGCTGCTGGCCCACGACGCCGGCCTGGCCTGACCCGCCTTCCGGCTCAGCGTTCGATGCCGGTGGGGGCCAGCCAGCCGGCGATGTCGGCGACCACGGCCGCGTCGACGTGCTGGGGCGCCTCGTAGTCCGCGGGCGTGGAGGGGCCCGAGCCGGGGAAGAACAGGTGGTCGCCGGCGTCGTGGACGCGGAAGGTGACGTCCGGCCGGTGGGCGAGCCCCGCCTGCCAGCGGGCGAGATCGTCGGCGACGGTCACCTGGTAGTCGCGGCCGCCCTGCAGGATGAGCATCGGCTTGCCCAGCGCGGCCGCGGCCGCCACCGGGTCGTAGCCGCGCAGGTCCAGCCAGTACGCCGCCGAATAGCCGAACGGCAACTCCGCGGCCGGCGTGGCGGGCGACAGATCGGGGCTGTCGACGAGCGCGGCCTGCCGGGTGATCACCTCGACCGCGGCCCGCATGCCGGGGTCCAGCGAGGCGAGGTGACGGACGACGCGCACGGCGGCCTGCTGCATCGGCTGGGCGTCACCGGCCAGGAGCACCAGCCCGGCCACCGACGGCTCGGCGGCGGCCACCCGCGGGGCCACCTTGCCCCCCATGCTGTGGCCCGCGACGTAGACGCGCGCGGGGTCGACGGACGGGTGACCTCGCAGCAGGTGGAGGGCGGCGACGGCGTGCGGGACGTACTCGTCGGTCATCGTGAGGCCGGCCGGGAGCCGGTCGGCGTGGGCGTAGGTCACCTTGTCGAAGCGCAGCACCGCCACGCCCCGGGCGGCCAGCCCCCAGGCCAGGTCCTTGAGCGGCTTGTTCGGCCCGGCGGTGCCGTCGCGGTCGAACGGCCCGCCGCCGCCGAGCAGCACCACGCCGGGCCACGGTCCGTGCCCGCGCGGCAGGCTGAGCGTCCCGGGCACGGCCAGCTCGCCGGCGCCGACGGTGACCTCCTGCTCGCCGAACGTCTCGCGGCGGGCGTACGGCGGCGGCGTCCACGGCTCGGCGGCCGCGGGCGCGAGCCGCAGGCCGTGCAGCAGGCCGCTGTCGTCGACCGACACGATCAGCGTCATCGCGCCCCGCTCGCACGTCACCGGGACGCTCACCCGGACCGGCCCCGCCTCGCCCGGTTCGGCGCTGGGTGTCCCGATCACGGAGATCGCCCCGATCTTGGTGATCTGACTGTCCCAGCCGACGCGCAGCGTCTCAGCGGAGACCGCCGCGCGCAGTGCCGGCGCGAACGTCTCCTCGACCTCCGCGAAGCGCCCGTCACGCGCCATCTCGACGACCGCCGTGGCGACCGCCGCCGGGTCCGTTGCCCTCGCCATCCGGCACCCCACCTTTCTCTATTTTTGCGAACGGTAGCACAGTATGAGATCGTTCAGGAGTGGACCCCTTGGAACTGCTGGCGCATCCCGTGCGGTTGCGGATCGTGCACGCGATGCGCGGCGGGCGCGAGCTCACCACCGCCCAGCTGTGCGCCCGGATCCCCGACGCCTCGAAGGCCATGCTCTACCGGCACGTCGAGCTGCTCGCCGGCAGCGGGATCCTCGAAGTGGCCGGCGAGAGACGCGTGCGCGGCGCGGTGGAGCGCCGCTACCGGCTCCGCCACGACCGGGCCGCCGTCGGCACCGAGGCGCTCGGGACGTTGTCGCCCGAGGACCACAAACGCGTCTTCGCCACCGCGATGGCCGTCCTCGTCGCCGAGTACAACGCCTACCTCGGCCGCGAGGACGCCGACCCGCTGGCCGATCTCGTCGGCTACCGGCAGCACGCCGTCTGGCTCGATCGCGAGGAGCTGGAGGAGATGATCGGCGAGCTGCGCCGCGTCATCCTGCCGCGGCTGGCCAACCAGCCGTCGGAGGACCGCGCCCGCTACCTGCTCAGCCCGATCCTCTTCCCGGTCGAACAGCCACCCGCCGAGTCCGGATCCGACTGAGGCCGATCCCCGGCATCGTGGCGTCCCCGACCAGCGCCGGGGCCGCTCATCTTCGATCACTTTCGATCCGGTTCGGCGACCGCCGCCCACCCCTTTCCTTGCGTGATCAATTGTGATCAAATGTGCCGATCACAATGATTAACAAGGTATTGACCTGATTGAAATGACCGGACATGATCTGACGCACCGGTAAGCGCTTACCCCCCGAGGATCGGTGACGTTGACGACGCGACAGCGACCGCAGGCCCTGCTGGTCATGGATCCGGCGACGTACGGCCTGCAGTTCCAGGAGCCGCAACTGCGCCGTCTGCGCGCCCTGGCCGAGCTCGGCGACCCCGTCTGGACCGACGACCTGGACGCGCCCGAGGTGCGGCGCCGGCTGCGCGAGGCCGAGGTGCTGGTGACGTCGTGGGGCTGCCCGCCGCTGACCGCCGACCGGCTGGCCGACGCGCCCCGGCTGCGGGCGATCTTCCACTGCGCGGGCACGGTGCGCTCGTTCGTCACCGACGAGGTCTGGCGGCGCGGCCTGCTGGTCACCAACGCCGCCGACGCCAACGCCATCCCGGTCGCCGAGTTCACCCTGGCCGCGATCATCTTCGCCGGCAAGAAGGCCCCGTTCCTGGCTCAGGACGCGCGCGAGCACCGCGACGACTGGTCGTACGCGGCCCGCCGCGGCGAGCTGTCCAACCGCGGTCGCACGGTCGGCGTCATCGGCTTCTCCCGGGTGGGCCGCCGGGTCGTGGAGCGGCTGCGCAGCCTGGAGATGGACGTCCTGGTCGCCGACCCGTACGCCGACGCCGGCGAGGTGGCGCAGGCGGGCGGCCGCCTGGTCGCCCCGGCCGAGCTGCTGGCGAGCTGCGACGTGCTGACCCTGCACGTGCCGTCGCTGGCCTCCACCCGCCACCTGATCGGCGCCGCCGAGCTGGCCCTGCTGCGCGACGGCGCGACGGTGATCAACACCGCGCGCGGCGCCGTGCTGGACACCGCCGCGCTGGAGCGCGAGTGCGCCTCGGGCCGGCTCGACGCGATCCTCGACGTCACCGACCCCGAGCCGCTGCCGGCCGATTCGGTGCTGTACGACCTGCCCAACGTCATGATCACTCCCCACGTCGCCGGATCCCTCGGAAACGAGACCCGGCGGATGAGCGAGTGCGCGCTCGACGAGCTCGAACGCCACCTGTCGGGCCGGCCGCCGCACGCGGCCGTCACCCCGGGCGCGTTCAGCGTCAGCGCGTGAGAACCCCCCTTGTGAGGAGAGGAGACCGGAGCAATGACCACCTTCAGGAGGACCGGCGGACGGCGGCGGGCGGCGAGAGCCCTGGCCCTCGTGGCCGCACTCTCGCTCACCATCGCGGCCTGCGGCTCGGGCCCGGAGGAGTCCGCCGAGGCCGGCGGGAAGATCACCCTCGGCGTCACCGTCTGGAACATGGCCAAGACACCCGAGTTCAAGGCCCTGTTCGACGCGTTCGAGAAGGCCAACCCGGACATCACCATCAAGCCGGTCGACATCCTCGCCGACGACTACTCCGACAAGGTCACCACGATGCTCGCGGGCGGTGACAAGACCGACGTGATCACCATGAAGAACGTCACCGACTACGCGCGCTACTCCACCCGCAGCCAGCTCCTCGACCTCACCGCCCTGGTCAAGGCGACCGACACGACCAAGCTGGCCGGTCTGGACGCCTTCAACGTCGGCGGCTCCTTCTTCGCGCTGCCGTACCGGCAGGACTTCTGGCTGCTGTACTACAACAAGACGATCTTCGACAAGGCGGGCGTCCAGCTCCCCGAGACGCTCACCTGGGACGACTACGCCAAGCTGGCCAAGCAGCTCACCCAGGGCGAGGGCGGCAAGAAGGTCTTCGGCGCCTACCACCACACCTGGCGCTCGGTGGTGCAGGCCGTCGCGGCGGCGCAGACCGGCGGCGACCAGCTCAGCGGCGACTACACCTTCTTCACCGACCAGTACACCCTGGCCAAGGGCCTGCAGGACGCGGGCGCCGTGCTGGACTTCGGCACGGCCAAGGCGCAGCAGGCCGACTACCGCACCCTGTTCGAGTCCGGCACGACGGCCATGATGCCGATGGGCACCTGGTACATCTCCGGCATCCTGGAGGCCAAGACGAAGGGCTCCTCGGACGTGGAGTGGGCGCTGGCGCCGATGCCGCAGCGGCCGGGCGCGACGGAGGTGACGACGTTCGGCTCGCCGACCGCGTTCGCCGTCAACAAGCGGGCCGGGCACGCCGACGCGGCCAAGAAGTTCGTGGAGTTCGCGGCGAGCAAGGCGGGCGCGGACGCGATCACCAAGGTGGGCGTGGTGCCCGCGCTGCAGAGCCCGGAGATCACCGAGGCCTACTTCGGGCTGCCGGGCATGCCGGCGGACGCGCTGTCGAAGAAGGCGTTCGAGCCGGGCAAGGTGGCGCTGGAGATGCCGGTCAGCGAGCACAGCGCGGACATCGACACCATACTCAAAGAGGAGCACGAGCTGATCATGGTCGGTGACAAGCCGGTCGCCGACGGCATCCGCTCCATGGGCGACCGGGTGAAGAACGAAGTGCTCGACTAGGCCATGACTCAGGCATCGACGCGACCCCGCGCCGGGCGGCGGCCCGCCTGGCGCGGCATCCTGATCGGCTGGAGCTTCATCCTGCCGAACTTCGCCGGCTTCGCGCTGTTCACGCTGGCGCCGATGCTGGCGGCGTTCACGCTGGCGTTCCTGGACTGGGACTCCTTCGGCACGCCGGAGTGGGTGGGCCTGGCGAACTTCCAGCGGCTGCTCGGCGACGAGAACTTCCATGTCGCGCTGCTCAACACCCTCACCTACGCGGCCGGTCACATCCCGCTGACGCTGATGGCCGCGCTCGGGCTGGCGATGGTGCTGAACCGGCGGATCGGCGGCGTGCGGTTCTTCCGCACGGCGGCGTTCTTCCCGTACATCACCTCGCTGGTCGCCGTCGCCGTGGTGTGGAACATGCTGTTCAACCCGACGTCCGGGCCGATCAACCAGGTGCTGGAGGCGCTGGGCGTGGCCGACCCGCCCCGGTGGGTGGCGAGCACCGACTGGGCGATGCCCGCCGTGATCGTCACGAGCGTGTGGCGGGACATGGGCTACTACATGGTGCTCTTCCTGGCGGGCCTGCAGACGATCCCGCAGGAGTACCACGAGGCCGCGACCGTGGACGGGGCCGGCGCCTGGCAGCGCTTCTGGAACATCACGCTGCCGTGCCTGCGGCCGACGACGTTCTTCGTGCTGGTGATGCTGACGATCCAGAGCTTCAAGGTGCTCGACCTGATCGTCGTCATGACCGACGGCGGACCGGGGCGCAGCACGCTCGTGCTGGCCCAGCTCGTCTACCGGGAGGGCATCACCCAGGGCCGGTTCGGTTACTCCTCGGCGATCGCCCTGGTGCTCTTCGTCATCGTGCTCACGGTGACCGTCGTCCAATTCCGGCTCAACGAGCGCAGGAGCGCCTCATGACCGCGCCGCACGACGCTCCCCCGGCCGCCCCGGCCGCTGCTCCGGTCGCCGCCTCGGCCGCTCCCGCGCGCCCGCCCGCCGGCGCGGGCCGGGCGCGCGGGCGGGTCCGGCTGGTGCTGGCCTACCTCTCGCTGAGCGTGGTGACGGCGCTGGTGCTGGTGCCCTTCGCGTGGATGTTGTCGTCCTCGCTGAAGCGGGACAACGAGGTCTTCGCCGTGCCGATCCAGTGGATCCCGGACGAGCTGCGCTGGTCGAACTTCATCGACATCTGGGACCGGATCCCGCTGCTCACCTATCTGGGCAACTCGGCGCTGCTGTCGGTCACGATCACCTGCCTGCAGGTGCTGACCGGCAGCTTCGCCGCCTACGGGTTCGCCAAGGTGCGCTTTCCCGGGCGGGACGCGCTGTTCATGGCCTACGTCGCGACGATCGCGGTGCCGTGGCAGGCGTACATGGTGCCGCAGTACATCATGATGCAGCGGGCGGAGCTGACGGACACCTACTGGTCGATCATCCTGCTCCAGGCGTTCGGCGCGTTCGGGGTGTTCCTGATGCGGCAGTACTACCTGTCGATCCCGGACGACCTGTGCGAGGCGGCGCGCATCGACGGGCTCAGCGAGTACGGCATCTACCGGCGCATCATCCTGCCGCTGTCGAAGCCCGCGCTGGCGAGCCTGGCCCTGCTGACGTTCGTCAACACCTGGAACGACTACATGGGGCCCTTCATCTACCTGACGAGCAACGAGTTGTGGACCGTGCAGCTCGGCCTGCGCTCGTTCGTCGGCCAGTACGACGCCGAGTACGCGATGATCATGACGGGCGCGGTGTTGTCGGTGCTGCCGATCCTGGTGGTCTTCCTGTTCGGGCAGCGCTACTTCATCCAGGGCATCGCGACCAGCGGGCTCAAAGGATGAAGATCCTGCGGCCCGCGCGCCAGGAGGTCTACGAGCGCCTCTTCGCCGCCGTGCACACCGCCCTGATGACGAACGTGCTGCTCGCCGTCTCGTGCGCGCCGCTGCTGGCGGCGCTGGCGATCGTGCGGGACCCGCCGGCGTCGTGGCCGTTCTTCGCGGTGTTGTCCCTGGTGTGCGGGCCGGCGCTGGCGGGCGCCTTCGGATGTTTCGCCGCGCTCGGGCAGGGCTCGGCCGGGGTGACGCGCACGTTCTGGGCCGCCTACCGGCGGGCGGCGCCGCGTGCGCTCGCCGTGTGGGCGGCCGGGACGGCGGTGGTGAGCGTGCTGGCCGTGGACGCGGTGGCGGTCGCGGGCACGGCGTGGGGGCCGGTGCTGGTCCCGTTCTTCTGCACGGCGGCGGCGCTGGTGGTGGCCGTGATGCTCGCGCTGGTGGTGCTCATCGCCGAACCGGCGGCCGGCCGGGTGCGCGCGCTGCTGCGGCCGTGTCTGTACCTGGTGGCGCGGCGCTGGTACCTCGCCGCGGCCAACCTGGTCGTGCTGGGCCTGGCCGCCGGCGTCATCCTGGTCAAGCCGGTGGCCGGGCTGCTGGTGGTGTGCTCGCCGCTGCTGTACGCCGTCTGGGCCACCACCCGCTTCGTCCTCGCCCCGATCCTGCCGGCTCCCGGCATCCGTCCGGCGCCCTGGGCCCGGCCGGACGACCGCCCGGCGGGAGCGGGGCGGCCGGTCAGCCGAGGGCGACGCCGTACATCGCCTTGATGATCTTGATGGGGATGTCCAGGGTCGTCGGCTCGAGGGTGGCGTGGACGACGACGCTCCGCCGGCCGTCGTCGGCGCACAGCGCGAGGGTGAAGGATCCGGGGAGGGTGCCGCTGACGCCACGGACGGTCAGGCCGCCCATCCCCGCGCTGTCGAACTCGATCACGCCGAGGCCGTAGCGGGCGTGCGGCAACCAGACGGCGCCGTCGCCGGCGACCATGGTCCACATCTCGTGGTGCTGAGCCGGTGGCAGCAGGCCGCCGGTCGCGATCGCCTGGAGAAAGCGGGTCAGGTCTTCGGTGGTGGAGACGATGCCGCCGGCCGCCCAGCCCCATGAGGTGTTGAGCGCGGTGACGTCGACGGGCGGCTTGTCAGGGTCGATCATCGACGCCCAGTTCTCCGCGGTGAGCGTCGCCGGGTCGACGCCGTCCTTGAAGGCGCCGGTGACGTAGGCCGTGGGATGCGGGTGGAGATAGCTCGTGTCGCCGGCGGGCCGTACGTAGGTGCGGGTCAGGCCGAGCGGCCGGATGACCGTGCGTTCGACTTCGGCGGCGTAGGTGTCGCCGGTGACCTTCTCGATGATCGCACCGGCCAGGTAGTAGCCGCCGTTGGCGTAGATGAACCCCTCGCCCGGCTCGCCGGCCGGCGGCTGGGACACCGCGAGCCTCACCAGCTCGGAGGTGGTCCAGACGCGGGCCGGTTGCGTGAGGATGCTCTGCTGCAGTTCTGGTGCGAGGCCGGTGAGGAACAGGCCGCCGGTGTGGTTGAGCAGATGCCGGATGGTGATCTTGTCGCCGTCGTAGCCGCCCGCCTCCAGGACGCCGGGCAGCCAGGTGTTCACCGGGTCCTCGAGGCTCAGCCTGCCTTCGGCCGCCAGGGCCAGCACGGTGGCGGCGGTGAAGGCCTTGCCGGAGCTGCCGATGTGGAGGTACTCCCCGGGCTGACGACGACGCCCGGTGGCGAGGTCGGCCACTCCCGCGGTGCCGAACCATGTTCCGTCGGTGTCGTGAACTTCGGCGACGATGCCGGGAATGCCGTCCGCGGCAGCCCAGTCCAGGATCTGCTGCACCTCTTGGTGGATGTTTCGTGCCATGGTGATGCCTTTCTGGAGGAGAACGAGTTGGTCGGCAGATGCCGGGAGGGGTTCAGCGTCCTCTGCGCATGTAGGCGCGGAGCGACAGCGGGATGAAGATCACCAGTAGCGCGGCCGACCAGAGCAGGACGGCGGTCACCGGATGCGCGAGTGGCCAGGCCACGTTTCCGGACAGGGCGCCGGGGTTGCCGAACAGCTCCCGTGAGGCGGCGGTGAGCGCGCTGACCGGGTTCCAGTCGGCCAGGAAGCGCAGCCAGCCCGGCATGCCGGCGGTCGGCACGAACGCGTTCGACAACATCGTGACCGGCAGGCCCAGCGGCACCAACGCGTCGGCGACCCGGTCGTTCTTCACCGCCAGGCCCACATAGACGCCCACCCAGCTCAGCGCGTACCGCAGCACGATCATCAGCAGGAACGCCTGGGCCGTGGGGATCAGGCCGCGGTGCGGCTGCCAGCCCACCAGCAGGCCCGTGCCCACCATGATGGCCAGCATCAGCAGGCCGGTCAGCAGGTCGGCGCCGGTCTGCCCGAACGGCACCGCCAGGCGCGCCATCGGCATGGAGCGGAACCGGTCCATCACCCCCTGGGAGGCGTCGCCGGCCATCCGCGTCATGACCCCCAGCCACGCGGAGAAGGTCACCATCGCGAACAGGCCGGGCATGAGGTACTCGCGGTAGTCGCCGCCGCCCGGCACCTGGATCGCGCTGCCGAAGACGTACCCGAACAGCACCACCATGACGGCCGGGAAGACCAGCGCGGCGATGAGCTGCCCGGGTTCTTGCCGCAGCCGTCCCAGCTCGCGGCCGACCAGGGTCAGTCCGTCGGTGAGCGTCCAGCGCAGGCGGCCCAGCGGCGAGGTGAGGGCGGTCATCGGACGGGCTCCTGACGGTCGGTGAGGCGCAGGAACACCTCGTCGAGGGTGGGGCGGCGCAGGCTCACGTCGGCGGCGGCGACTCCGGCGCGGTCGAGCTCGCGCACGATGCCGGCGAGCCGGAGGCCGCCGCCCGGCAGGGCGACGCTGAGCCGGTCGGCGCCGGCCGTCGTGGGTGCGGCGCCGGCCAGGGCGTTCAGGACGGCCGCCGCCTCAGGCAGCGCGGCGGGGTCTTCGAGGGTGACGTCGAGGCGGTCCCCGATCGTGGCCTTCAGCTCGTCGGGCGTGCCCGTGGCGATCACCCGCCCGTGGTCGACGACGGCGATGTCGTCGGCCAGCTGGTCGGCCTCGTCCAGGTACTGCGTGGTGAGCAGCACCGTGGTGCCGTCGGCCACCAGCGCGCGGATGCCGTCCCAGATCTCGCCGCGGCCGCGCGGGTCCAGGCCGGTGGTCGGCTCGTCCAGGAAGAGCACGTCGGGGCGCAGGATGAGGCAGGTGATCAGGTCGAGCCGGCGGCGCATGCCGCCGGAGTAGCCGGCGACCGGGCGGTCGGCCGCGTCCATCAGGCCGAAGCGCTCCAGCAGCTCGTCGGCCCGCCGGTGCGCCTGGCGGCGGGGCAGGTGGGAGAGACGCCCGAACATGCGCAGGTTGCCGCGGCCGGTGAGCTTGTCGTCCACCGCGGCGTGCTGGCCGGCCAGCCCGATCCGCTCGCGCACCTTGCCGGCCTCGCGGACGACGTCGTATCCGGCGATGCGGGCGTGCCCGGCGTCGGGATCGGACAAGGTCGACAGGATGCGCACCGCGGTCGTCTTCCCCGCGCCGTTGGGCCCCAGCACGCCGCAGACCGTTCCTCTCGGAACGCTCAGGTCCAGCCCCCGCAGCGCCTGGGTGTCGCCGAAGGACTTGTGCAGCCCCTCGGCGACCACGATCGGATCCAGCATGACCCCTCCACTGGGTACGGTGTACGCGGTTTCGGGTCAGGCTAGATTACTGGGTACGATGTACGCAACTGGAGAGGAGGAGACGGTGGCCGACGCCGAGTACGTCAACATCTGGATGCGCCCCGAGCGCCCCGCCCGCGGGCCGAAACCGGTCTACAGCCGCGCGCAGATCACCGAGGCGGCGATCCGGATCGCCGACGCCGAAGGGCTGGAGGCCGCCACCATGCGGCGGATCGCCGCCGAGATCGGCGCCGGCGCGATGTCCCTCTACCGGTACGTCCCGAGCCGCGACAACCTGGTCGAGCTCATGGCCGACCGGCTGATGGGCGAGATCGACCTCACGGGCATGCCCTCGGGCGACTGGCGCGCCGACCTGACCCGCTACGCCGACGAGTTGCGGGCCATGTGGCGCAGGCACCCGTGGATCGCCACCGTGCAGCGCTCACTGCCCGGCCTGGGCCCCAGCCAGCTGCTCCTGATCGAACGGCTGATGGCCGTGCTCGACGCCTTCGTCTCCATCGACGAGAACCTCGGCCTCATGGCCATCCTGACCGGCTACGTCGAAGGCACCGTCCGCGAGGAGATCAGCTCGGCCGAGGAAGTCCGCCGCAGCGGGCTCAGCGAGACGGAGTGGATGGCGCGCAGCTACCCCTACGTCGACCGGCTGGTGAAGAGCGGGGAGTACCCGATCTTCACCAAGATCGTGATGGAGGCGCGCCAGCCGCACCTGAGCCGCGACGACCAGTTCCGGCACGGGCTCCAGCGCGTCCTCGGCTGCATCGCCGCGGCCCTCCCGGCAACGGCACAATAGCCGCACAAGTCATGTCCCCCACCGCTTGGAGTAGCGATGTCCTATCCGCCGCCGCGTTACGTGCAGGACGACGGGATCGCCAGTGCCGCCTACCGCCCGGCCGGCGCACCGCCGGACCTGACGATCGGAGTCAAGTCCCGGGTCGGCTATCTGGCGACCGGTGCGAGCACCGACGGCCAGTTCGGCCTCTACCGCTGGGACATGGCCGCGATCCCGAACGGCCCCGGCGCCCACTTCCACCGGACCTTCTCCGAGTCGTTCTTCGTCCTGGAGGGCACCGTCTCGCTGTACGACGGCGAGCAATGGCTGAAGGCGACGCCGGGCGACTTCCTGTACGTGCCACCCGGCGGGGTCCACGCCTTCAGCAACGACTCCGGCGCGCCCGCGTCCATGCTGGTGCTGTTCACGCCGGGGGCGCCCCGGGAGGCCTACTTCGAGGAACTCGCCGCGATCGTCGCCGCCGGCCGCCTGCTCAGCGACGAGGAGTGGACCGAGCTGTACGCCAAGCACGACCAGTACGCCGCACCGTGACCCCCGGCCGACCCGGGCAGGCCGGCGTCAGCGGCCGGCGGGCCGGGCGCCGTCCGCGCTCGCCCGCCTGCCCGCCCGCCACTCGGGCGCGAGCACCGACCAGACCTCGACGTCGTGGCGCTTGCCGCGGTAGGGGAAGCTCTCCCGCAACACGCCGTCCTTCGTCAGCCCGAGGCGCTTGGCCGCGGCGATGCTGGGCGTGTTCTCCGCCGCGGCCAGCCACTCCACGCGGTGGATGCCCCGCTCCTCGACCGCCCAGTCGATGAGCACGCGGATCGCCCTGGTCACCAGGCCCTTGCCGGCGGCGGACGGCTCCAGCCAGCAACCCACCTCGGCGGTGCCGGCCTCGACGTCCATCGTGCGGAACAGGACGCCGCCGACCAGGCCGCCGCCGGCCCAGATGCCGTACATCCGCCCGGTGTCGGCCGCCGCCTTGTCGGCGTAGCGCTGCAGGTGCGCGCGGCTGGAGGCGAGGTCGGTGACGAGGTCGGGCAGCCCGATGTACTGCCCGATGAACGCACGCCCGCGCTCGATGTGAGCCAGGAACTCCTCGGCCCGCCACGGTTCGAGCGGGCGCAGCTCGGCGCCGTCGTCGCCCAGGGATATCGCGAACATCATCCTCCTTGACCATAAATCAGGACATGGCAACCAGGGGATCGTCTCACGGCGGGCCGCTCAGCGGCGGTGGGCTCGGTAGACCCTGGTGACATAGGGCAGGTCGAAGGAGGGCGGCAGGCCGGCGGGATCGCGCCCGTCGCCGAGCCGTCTCGGTAGGCGTTGAGGAGCCGCGGCAGCCGGGCCATCAGGACGGACCCGCACCGATGTCCGGCCGATGTCCGCCCGGTGTCCGGTGGATGCCCTGGCCGCGAACCCGCGGCCGATCGACAGTGGAGGACATGGGACTCACAGGTCTTCGGCCTCCCGTGCGCAGGCACGGATCATCCGCCGAGTTCGGGCTGCTCGGCCCGCTGGTGGCCCGGGTCGGCGGGCGGGCGGTGGAGTTCGGCTCGCCGAAGCAGCGGATCGTCGTGGCGGCCCTGCTGCTCAACGCGGGGCGGGAGGTGGCCGTGGAGGAGCTGGTGTACACGATCTGGGGTGGCGCGCCTCCCCGCCATCCGCGCCGCGCGGTCCAGCTCTACGTGACCCGGATCCGGGCGGCGCTGGCCGAGGACGAGCCCGGCCAGGTGATCGCCACCCGGCGCGGCGGCTACGCGATGGAGACGACGGGCGATCACGTCGACCTCGGCCGGTTCGAGTACTGGCAGGAGCGGGCCAGGCAGGCGGCGCTGCGGGGAGACCTCGACGCGGAGACGGCCCTGCTGAGACTGGCCCTGGCTCAGTGGCGGGGGGAGCCGCTGGCGGACGTGCCCTCGGACGCCCTGCACCACAGGGACGTCCCCCGGCTGCGCGAACAGCGCCTGAAGGCGCTGAACCGGCGTATCCAGGGAGACCTGCGCCAGCGCCGGCACGCCGAGCTGATCGCCGAACTGCGGGCGCTGACCGCCCGGCACCCCTTCGATGAGAGGTTCCGGGGCTACCTGATGACCGCGCTGCACGCCGCCGGCCGCCGGGCGGAGGCGCTGGAGAGCTATCGCTCGGCTCATCGGACGCTGGCCGAGGAGCTCGGCATCGCCCCGGGCCACGAGCTGCAGGCGCTGCACCTGCAGATCCTCACCGACGGCGGCGGCATCACCGCTCGCCGGCGTTCTCCGGCGGAGTCAGGAAGTCCTGCAGCTCGCGGTGCCGGAACTGGTAGGTGGCGCCGCTGACCCGCAGCAGCCGCGCCTCACAGGCCCAGTCGAGAAAGGTCCACAACCGCAGCGGGAGCAGCCCGCGCGTGGCCGCGACCAGGAGGCCGATCATGGTCCGGGCCCAGGCGATCGCGCCGAAGGCCAGCCCGAAGGTCACGCCGCCGATGAGCGCGCACACCAGCGACCGCACCACGTCCCCGTTCATGACGAACACCAGGAAGGCGGCGAGGGCGCCGGTGAGGCCGAAAGCCAGTCCGATGGCCGGGTTGCGGTGCAGGGCCTCGCGCGGGTGGGCCAGCTCCGCGTCCCTGCTCCAGCCGCCCGTGGCGATCTTGAAGACGACTCCGAGCGCGAAGGCCAGCACGAAGGCGCCGCCGGCCCCTGCGGCCAGCGGCAACGGGCCCGCGTGGGCCAGCCGCAGCGGCGCCAGCCCGGTGAGCGCGCCGCATAACCCGAACCCCAGCAGGGTGAGGGGTTCGGCGCGGATCGCCTCGGACACCGTCATGCGCTCGGCTCCCCGCCGGCCGGCCGCGGTCAGCCCGATGACCGCGCCCAGCACCAGGCCCCCGGTTCCGCCCGCGGTGACGGCGAAGACGGGACCGAAGACCGTTCCCGCGGTCAGGACGAGCCCGGCCAGGCCGCCGAGCACGCCGACGGGCACGCCCGCCACGGCGCCCAGCAGCCCCCCGGTCACCCGCCGCCGGTGCGGGACGTCGATCCGCCCGCCGGCGGCGGCCGGCCAGGGCGACAACGACAGGCGGGTGGCGATGGCCACCCAGCCCGCCATGAGCGCCACGGTGAGCAGTTGCTCAGGGTCGGGCCCTCCGCGCGGGGCGCCGGCCCCGTCGGCCGCCGACCCCGTCCAGAACGCCAGCATGGCGATGACCGCGAGGATCACACAGCACAGGCAGTGCAGCGCCCGGACGCGCCGCCGGCCGCCGATCGGCCACAGCAGGTGGGGGACGATGTCGATCGCCGTCAGGCCGGGCGGCGGCCGATCGGTCTCGGCGCCGCGGGCGGCCTGCCAGCGCAGGTGCGCCGCCAGGTGCACGAGCCACGATCGCACCTGGCGGGGCTGGTACGGCGTGCCGCCGGCGGTGCGGGGCGTGAGCTCGGTCGCCGCCGGGACGTACGCCTGCAGCAGCCTCCCGGCGATGAGCGCCGCTCCCTCACCGGGGTCGGCGTCCGGGTCGGCGTGCAGCAGCCCGGCCGGGTCGGCGCCGGACTCCACGGCGGTCACGCTCAGCAGCAACCGCCATGGTGTGGCGAGGGCGGCGTGCACGGCCTTGCCCGCCGGTCCGGACAGGATCTCGTGGATGACGTCGCGGTGCCTGCGGCAGGGATGGCCGTCCGGCCAGCGGGCCAGCAGGTAGGTGCCGATCTGCTCGGCGGTCAGGTTGTGCAGGTGGATCCGGGCGGCGTCGTCGAGCACGGCCCCGGCCGCACGCAGCTCGGCGTGCCGATCGGCGCGGCAGGTCACGACGACCGCGCCCGGCCGTCGTCCGGACAGGTCGCTGTAGCGGTTGAGCTCGGCCAGCAGGGCGATCGCCCGGCGCGGCGGGGCCGTCGACGGCTCGGGGTCCAGCTCGTCCAGTCCGTCCACCACCGGCAGCACCCGGCGGTCGCGCACCAGGCGCAGCGCGTCCTGGGCCGCGAGGCCGAAGTTTTGCGCCAGTTGCTCGGCCAGCCAGCCTTCGAACGGCCTGCCCAGCGTCCAGCGGGCCGCGTTCAGGCGTACCGGCACCGGCCGGGTGTGATCGGGCCGTCCACCGGCGGCCAGCAGGGGCTCCAGCAGGCGCAGCACCAGCTCGATGGCGAGCACCGTCTTGCCCGCCCCCGACTCCCCCACGACCAGCAGGCGCCGCGTGCGCAGGCCGCCGAAGAAGCGGCCGATCGTGTGCAGGTCCTCCGTGACCTCGCCGGAGCCGGTGGAGCCGGTCTGCGGGCTGAAGGAGACCGGCGCGATGGTGTAGCCGCCGAGCAGCCCTTTGCGTGCCCGGTCCTCCTCCCGGAGCACGCGCCGCGCCAGCAGCTCGGCCGCGTGATCCGGCCCCTCGATGCCCTCCACGGGAACCGCCGCCGCGACTGCCGGGACCCCTGGGGCCGCTGCCGGCGGCTCCGGTGCGGGGGCGGCGGACGCGGCGAGGGCCGTTCTGGCCGCCCGCCAGCGTTCGAGCTCCGCGGGCAGCAGTTCGCCCGGATAGTCGCAGTAGTGGAAGCAGGCGGTGACGAAGGCCCGGACGAAGTCCCAGCGTGGCAGCCGGTCGGCCTGCCGCAGGACGTGCGAGGTCGTGCTCTTCGGCAGCGCGTCGACCGTGGCGCCGTCGGAGGCCACCGTCTGGCCGCCGAGGGAGCGCAGCCTGCTCAAGGACGGCTGGCCGGCCCACTGCCTGAGCCGGATCAGCGCCCCGACGAAGTCCGGCGCGCCGCCGGCCTCGGTGGGATCGGGCGGAGGGGTACGGCCGGCGTTCATCGCTGCCCCGCCCCCACCGGCGACCACGCGAAGGTGGCGCTGCCCCGCCGCGGCCACCGGCCCTGCCGCCAGCGGCCCTCCAGGGTGTGCACGTGACGCGCCTCCATCAGGAAGTTGCGCGCCTCGTCGGCCTCGACCAGCTCACGGCCGACCGCGATGGGCACGAACCCGTGCCGGGGGATGTACACCCATCGGCCGCGGTCCCAGTCATAGGGGTCGAACCAGCGGTGACGGACCGTGCCGGACACGCGCACCTGCGGCCCGTCCCTGGTCAGGACGAACGAGCCCTGTGAGCGCAGCAGGCTCATCCTGCTGACGTAGAACAGCTCCGTGCCGATGAAGGCGCTGATCCGCGCGTCCCAGTGGTCGTGCACCCAGCTCGACGCGCCGTCGCGCAGCAGCCCCGCCTCCCGGGTGAGCTGCCGTTCGAAACGGCGCTGGTTCCTGCGCTCGGCTTTCCTGATCACGTGGAACGAGCGCAGCCACCGCGGCGACATCGTCCGGGGCACTCCCGTGCCGTCCATGAAGTGCTCCAGGAAATCGGAGGCGATCGGGTGGAACTCGCGGCCACCGTCGACGATCGAACGGAACAACACGACCAGCTCGGGAACGGGCCTGCCCGTCCGCCGCCGTAACCCTCGCAGGAACATGCTTCTCTCTTCGTGGTCGGGGCTGGGCTCGCGTCCGGAGCCGGGGTCACGGACACGTCCGGCGGTACTCTTCTTGCGGCGGCACATGGTTCTGCCATTCCTCGCGGGTCAGGGAGCGGCCCGCGTTGGCGCACGCGGCGGCCACCACGTCGGCGGGCGTGCCGGCGTTCCACAACCGCGCGGTCCCGTCGCCGCCCACCGTGGCGACGGCCGTCCCGTCCTTGCCGTAGGCGACGGCGGTGACGCCGCCGGTGTGGCCGCTCATCGGGGCGCCGAGCTGCCGGTGCACCCGCAGGTCCCACAGCCGCAGGTCGCCGGCGGTGTCGCCGGTGGCGAGGAGCAGGCCGTCCGGGCTGAAGGCCAGGGCGTTGGTCGCGCTGTCCTCGACGATCAGGGCGATGCCGGCCGTGCGGCGGCGCGCCACGTCCCACAACCGCACGGCGTGGTCGGCGGCGGTGAAGGCCAGGGTCCGGCCGTCGGGGCTGAAGGCCAGGGCGTTGACGAGCCCGCCGTCGGCGGCGGGCGGCGAGCCGGTGATCTCGCGGCGGGCGGCCACGTCGAACAGGCGCACCCGGTTGTCGAACCCCGCGCTCGCCAGGGTCGCGCCGTCGGGGCTGATCGCGATCGCCGTGATGACGTCGGTGTGGCCGGGGACGTGGATGCGCGGCCCGCTCTCCCTGCGGCGCGCGACGTCCCAGAACGCGATGGCCTCATCCTGCTGGACGGCGGCGAAGGCGCCGTCGGGGCTGAGCCCGGTCACGCCGTGCAGCGTCGCGTCGTGGGCGATCTCGCGGCGGCCCGCGACGTCCCACAACCGCAGGCCGCCCGAGCCGGCCGTCAGCAGGGTCCGCCCGTCGGGGGTGAAGGCGATCGTGGCCACGGAGCGCCGGGCGCTGCGGGAGGTCACGGCCCGGGGTGTCAGCGGGGGGCCGATGGGCCGCTGGGTGGCCACGTCCCACAACTGGATCGCGGGGTCGTCCTTGCCGGGCGCGCCGGCGGCCAGGGTGCGCCCGTCGGGGCTCAGCGCGGCGGCGGCCCGTGCGGGCATCGGGGTCCCGACCTGCAGGTGGATCCGCGGGTCGGCCAGCCGTACCACGCCGTCGCCGCCGGCGGCGGCCAGCAGCCCGCCGTCCGGGCTGAAGGCGACGCGCTCGACGCCGCTGACGTTGTCGGCCAGGACGAGCACCTGCTGCAGGCCGGCCGTGTCCCACAGGATGGTCCGGCCGGCGCTTCCGGCGGTGGCCACCCGGGTGCCGTCCGGGCTGAAGGCGATCGCGTTGAATCCGGCGGGACCCTGCCGCAGCACGCCCGTCTGCCTGCGGGTGGCCACATTCCACAGCCGGGCGGTGTTGTCCCAGCTCACGGTCGCCAGGGTGGCGCCGTCCGGGCTGATGGCGACGTCGATGACGGCCTCGGCGTGCCCGGTGAACGCGGCGCCGAGCGGGCGGGAGGTGGCGGTGTCCCACAACCGTGCCGTTCTGTCGTTGCCGGCGGTGGCCAGGGTCGTGCCGTCCCGGCTGAAGGCCACCGCGTGGATGAGGGCCGGGCGTCCGGGGCGGTCGTCGGCGCGGCCCATGGGCCGGCCGTGCGGTCGGTGCGTGGCCGCGTCCCACTGCTGGACGATGCCGCGGAAGTCGCCGGTCACGAACGTCTTGCCGTCGGGGTTGTAGGCGAGCGCCGAGACGACCTGCTCCAGCTGGAGCGGGGCCCCCAGCTCGCGGCGGGTGGCCACGTCCCAGAACCGGACGGTGCTCAGGCACGCCGTGGCCAGCGTCCGGCCGTCGGGGCTGAAGGCAGGGCGGACGGCCGAGCACTCGTGGGCCGGGTGGGTGATCGGGGCGCCGAGCTGCCGGCGCGAGGCCGCGTCCCAGAGCCGGGCGGTGCCGTCGTCGCCGCCGGTGACGACGGTCGAACCGTCGGGGCTGAACGCCAGCGCCATGACGCCTCGGGTGTGGCCGGTGAGCGTTCCCCGGCCGGTGCGGGTCGCGGCGGCCAGCACGCGGTTGCGGGCCTCGTCGGTGGGCGAGATCCGCCACGCCGCCACGGCCAGCATCGAGGACAGGCCGGCGTCGCCGGTGACCTCGCTCTGGGCCGCCAGCTGGCGGGAGGTCGCCACGCTGCGTTCCCGCCGCGCCTCGTTCGCCGCGCCGGCGGCGGCGCCGGCCGCGCCGAGGGCGAGCACCGACAGCGTCGCCAGGCCGGCCATGACGAGGCGGCGGCGGCGGCCCGCGCGCCGCCTCTCGCGCGTGGAGGCCGCGACGAAGGCCTCCACGGTGGCGCCGGGCGGCGGGAAGCTGTCGGGGTCGCGGTCCCAGCGGGGCCGGCTGTCCTGGACGGCCAGCAGCCGCGCGCCCCGGTAGAGGAAGGCGGGGTCGCGGTGCTCGCCGGCCCATTGCGCGGCGGCGTCCAGGAGCCGGTCGTAGACCGCTTGGGCGGCGAGGTCGGGTTCGAGCCACTGCCGCAGGGTGGGCCAGGCGGTCAGGAGCGCGTCGTGGGCGATCTCGGCGCTGTCCTCGTGCAGGGTGAGCAGCCGCCGGCCGGCGAACGCCGACAGCAGCGCCGCGGCCCGCTCGCGCGGCTGCGCCGAGTGCGCGGACACGGCGGCGTGCAGCTCGCTCAGCGTCGCCCGGCGCCGGGCCACCTGCCCGCCCGCGGTGATCACCGTCATCCGCCGGAACACCCGGAGGGCGGCCTTGCGGTCCTCCGGCGGCAGCCGGGCCAGGACCTCGTCGGCCGTGCGCCGCACCGAGTCGCGGACCCGGCCGGACTCCTCGTACCCGCGCACGGTCAAGGTGGCGTCCCGGCGTCGTTCCCAGGTGTTGCGCAGCGCCTGCGACAGCAGCGGCAGGGCGCCGGCCTGGTAGCGCCCGGCGGCCGGGCCGCCCTCGCGCAGCTCGCCCAGGATGGTCTCCACCAGGCCGGGCTCGATCCGCAGGTCCGCCGCCGCGGCCGGGCCGGTGATCGCCAGCCGCAGGTCCGGCTCCGTCATCGGCTCGACGATGACCTGTCCGTCCTGGATGGCCTCGGCGAAGCGCGGGTAGGCCGCGCAGCGGTCCCAGTAGTCCGCGCGCACCCCGATGAGCACCGCGGCGCCGTTCGCGGCCAGGGTGTGCAGGGCCTGGACGAACGCCTGGCGCTCCCGCTCCTCGCTCACCAGGGTGAACAGTTCCTCGAACTGGTCGACCACCAGGACGAGACGGCCGGCCGGGGGGGCGGCCTCGCGCAGCGCCCGCCGCGGGTCGTCGCGTAATCGCTGCCCCGCCGTCGCGGCGGACCCGCCGAACCGCCGCGCCCACGCGTGCCCGAGCGCGCCGAACGGCGCCGCGCCCGGCGTCAGGAGCAGGCGCGGCCAGTGGGGTGATCCGGCGACCGCCAGCCCGCCGCGCGCCAGCGCCGGCAGCACCCCCGCCCGCAGCAGCGACGATTTGCCCACCCCCGAGGCGCCCGAGACCAGCAGGACGGACCCGTGGTCGGCCACCCGCCGTGCCAGGCGCTCCAGGAGGTCGGCGGTCGCCCGTGCCCGCCCGAAGAACAGCTCCGCCTCCCCGCTCTCGAACGGCGCCAGCCCCTGGTACGGGCACACCTCGTCCAGATGGTCGCCCTCCTCCCGCTCCCCCATGGCGCTCATTGTGGCCAATGGCCGCCATTCCCATCAATCACGTTCGCGTGGAACGCCGGGAATGTGAGTTTCCTCGGTGTGCCGTCCGATTCCGTGCCATCTCGTCCCACCCCTGGCCTGAACAGCCCGGACCCGGTTTCGATGGTCGAGCTGTCCGCATCGGCCAGGGCCGACGATGAGAACGGGAGATCACACTCGTGCGGGATCGCGATGCCGGATCGACGGTGGGAACACTGCTGCGCCGATGGCGTACGCGGGCGTTGCTGACCCAGGAACAACTCGCCGAACAATCCGGCCTCAACGTCAGGACCGTCCGCCGGCTGGAGACCAACGAGCTCCGGCAACCACGCAGCACCTCCCTTCTGCTGCTGGCCGAAGCCCTGGAGCTGGACGGCGACGAGCGGGCCACGCTGACCGCCGCCGCCCACGGCCGCCCAGCTTCCGCCGGCACCGACCCGGCCGTGGCGGGCCCGCCGCCGGTGACGCTCCCACGGCAGCTACCGGCCGATGTCGCCGTGCTGGCGGCCCGGGAGCACGAGCTGGCGATCGTGGCAGGCCACCGGAGCGCGAACACGGTGACGGTCCTCGCCATCAACGGCATGGCCGGGATCGGCAAGACGGCGCTGGCCGTACACGCCGCCCACCGCCTCGCCCCGCGCTTCCCCGACGGGCAGCTCTACGTGGACCTGCACGGCCACGCCCCGGCCCTGGCACCGGTCGCACCGGAGGCGGCCCTGGCCCGCATGCTGCACACGCTCGGCATCGCCGACCGGCACATCCCCGCGCACGCCGACGACCGTGCCGCGCTCTATCGCAGTGTGCTGGCCGGCCGCAAGATCCTCATCGTGCTGGACGACGCCACCGACGAGCAGCAGATCCTTCCGCTGCTGCCCGCCGGCCGGGACTGCAAGGTGATCGTCACCAGCCGCCGCCGCCTGAGCCGCCCGGTCCAGGCCCGCAGCCTGTCGCTGGACGTCCTGCCGGAGGCCGCAGCGGTCGCCCTGTTCACCCGCCTGGCCGGGCGGCGGCGGATCGCGGGCACACCGGCCAGCGAACTGGCCGAGACCGTACGGCGCTGCGGACTGCTCCCCCTCGCCCTCGGCATCGCCGCCGCCCGGCTCCGGGCACGCCCGGCCTGGGACGTGCGGCACCTGCTGGACCGCCTGGCCGACGACCGGCTGGCCGAGCTGGGGACCGGACGTTACGGCGTCGCCGCCGCCCTGGACTCCTCCTACGACAGGCTGCCCGCCGACGAGCGGCGGGCCTACCGGCTGCTGGGCTCGGGCCCGCCCACCGGCTTCGGCCTCGACACGGCCGCCGCCCTGCTGGACACCACCACGACCCAGGCCAGGCGGCTTGTGGACCAGCTCCTGGACGCCCAGCTCCTGCAGGAGCCGCTCCCCAGCCGCTACCTGCTCCACGACCTGGTCCGCGACCACGCCTCGTCACTGTCGCACGCCGCGCCCGCACGCCCGGCGCTGCCACGCGGCGCCCCGTCACGCCCGGCCCACTCACGCGCCACGCCGGCGCGCCCGGCGCCGTCGTGCCCAGGACCGTCCGACGCCGCACCCCTGCGGGACCTGGCCGGTGTGCACTCCGGCATCGACTAGCGCTCCAGACCCTTGCCCGCGCCCGCCCGGCCGGCGCACCTTCAGGCGAGCGGAACCCTCCTGCGGCCTGCGGCCATCGCCACCCCGAGAGCAAGGGCGGCATAGCCGCAGGTCACGGCCAAACCCACCCAAGGCGGAAGCGGATAATAGCTCCCGAGCACCGACTGCGCCACCTCCACCTGCGCGAACGTGGGAACGCTCTGCGTGATCGCGAATCCGGCGGCAGGCGTGACCATCAGCAGCCATGGCGCCACACCCGCGCCCGCCAGCAGGTCAGGCAGCACGACCAGCGCGATGGCCAGCCCGGCGGCGACGACACGCCGCTTGACCAGCGCGGCCAGACCCAGCGCCAGCACGGCGGCGGCCGCCGTCAGCGCCGCGTAGCCGACGATCACCCGCAGCTCGGTCCCCCACGTGATCGGCTGAACCGGGTTGTGATGGGCGCGCAACAACGCCAGGCCGCCCGGGACCACGACCCCCGAGCTCACCAGCCCCGCCACGAACGCGACCACGCCGACCACCACGGCCCTGGCCGCCAGCACCCGCGCCGGAGCCCGCCCGGCCGGCAGACCGTCCCCGGACAGCCCGCGCCGGCGTTCCGCCGTGCCGAACGCGACCGCCACCACGAGCACCACCATCAACCCCACGGCCCCGCCGAGCAACGTGAGGTCAGCGCGCAGACCGCCCTCCGCCGTGGCCGGCCCGATGTCACCGCCCCCGCTCAGCACAAACGTGCCGCCGGACTCGACGACCCCGCCCGGATGATGCGGGGTCCTGCCGTCAGGCCCCAAGGAGACGCCGACGTCGTCACGCCGCCACACACCGCTCGCACCCCGCAACCCGACCTGATCGAAGGTGGCGGTGGCCTGGGCGAACGCTTGCGCCCTCTCCCACAACACGCCTGGCGAGGTCACGAACAACCCGATCTCGACCGTCTGCGGCAACCCGGCGAGCTCGACCGTGCCGACCTCGGTCCACCGCTCGCCATCGCCGGACTCGGAGCCGGTGACCGTCGCGCCCGACCTCGTCAGCCGCAACCACACCGGCCCCCGCACAGGACCGCCGGCCACGTCATGAACGAAATCGTGCTGCATCCGCACACCGTGACCGCCAGTGATCATGACAGCGGCGTACGGCGTCCCACGCGTGAGACTCTGCCTGACCACAAGCCCGGCCTTCGCCCACGGCACCACCCCCTCCTCGACACGGCGCACCCCGGGAACGACGTCCGGCAACCGCATCTGCCCCGTCATGCCCGACACACGAGCGGTGATGCTGCCGTTCCCCCTGAGCGGCTGATGCACGAAGAAGTACCTGTCGGCCACCGCCGTACCATCGGGACCCACCAAAGGCGCGGGACAGGGCCCCTCACCCTTGAAGGTCACGCACATGCTGCGAGCACCCCCGGCGACCAGCAGACCGAGCGACACCGTGACCAGCACGGAGGCCACCATGGCCGGCGCCCAGCCCCGCACCGAGCGGAACCCGGCCCACTGCGCGCGCACCACCTGCGAGAAACCGTCCGGCCCGGCCCGCCGGCCGGATCGGCAAGGCATGCAAGAAGTCATGCCGACGGTTGTACGCGGCACCCGGTTCCAGCCCGGTCGCAACCGCCGCGACCCGCCCGCGACCGAAGATCTGACATCGTTGCGCCCATGGCACCCCGACCCGGCCGCCCCGCCCTCGCCACGACCGGCGGTGAACGGCGATGAGAGTCCTCGTCGTCGAGGACTTCGAGATCCTCGCCCGCTCCATCGCCACCGGGCTGCGCCGCGAAGGCATGGCCGTCGACGTCGTCCTGGACGGAACCGCCGCCCTCGACCGCCTGACCGCCACCCGCTACGACGTGGCGATCCTCGACCGCGACCTGCCCGGCGTCCACGGGGACGACATCTGCCGGCGCCTGGCCCACGACCGCTGTCAGACCCGCGTCCTGATGCTCACCGCCGCCGGCACCATCGAGGACCGCGTCCACGGGCTCAGCCTCGGCGCCGACGACTACCTGCCCAAGCCGTTCGCGTTCGCCGAACTGGTCGCCCGCGTCCATGCCCTGGCCCGCCGCGCCACCCCGCCGCTGCCGCCCACCCTGGCATGCGGGGACCTCACCCTCGACCCGGCCCGCCGCACCGCCTCCCGGGCCGGACGGCGCCTTGACCTGAGCCCCAGGGAGTTCGCCCTCCTGGCCTGCCTGCTCGCCGTACCCGGCCTGGTCATCTCCGCCGAAGAACTGCTGGAGCGCGTCTGGGACGAGGCCGCCGACCCCTTCAGCAGCGCCGTCAAGCACACCATGCACCGGTTGCGGGCCAAACTCGGCGACCCACCCGTGATCGAGACCATCCGCGAAGGCGGCTACCGCATCGGACCGTCATGACCTCCCAGCAGCTCACCAGAAAGTCCCTGCAGACACGGCTCGCCCTCGCCTACGCGGCGGGCATCTACGCCGCCGGAGTCCTGGTCGTCGTCTTCGTCGACGTCCCGCTCGCCAGCATCCAATCGGCCGCCCCCCACGGCCACCCCCCAGCGAGCGCGATCGCCGAAACCGGGCCCGGGATCAGCCTGCCCCAGCTCCTGGCGGGATCCGCCATCGCCCTGATCATGCTGATCCCTCTCGCCCTGACCCTCGGCTGGTTCGTCGCCGGCCGATTCCTGCACCCGCTGCGCGCCATCACCGCCACCGCCCAGATCATCTCCGCCGGCGACCTCCACCGGCGCCTCGGCCTCGGCGAGCCCACCGACGAACTGACCGAGCTCGGCCACACCCTCGACGACCTGTTCGCCCGCCTCGAAGCCGCCTTCGACGCCCAACGCCACTTCGTCGCCAACGCCTCCCACGAGCTGCGCACCCCCCTGGCCGGCCTGCGCACCCTCCTGGAAGTCACCCTCGCCGACCCCGGCGCCGACGCCGGCACCCTGCGCTCGGCCTGCCGGCAGGCCCTCACGCTCGGCGCCCACCAGGAGCGGCTCGTCCAAGCACTCCTCACGCTGGCCACCAGCGAACGCGGCGTCACCCGCTGGGACACCCTCGACCTCGCCCACGTCATCGAAGACGTGCTCACCTCCCGCCGCGCCCAGGCAACGCGGGACGACATCGACCTGACCGAACACCTGAGGCCCGCGATGACGGCCGGAGACCCGAAACTGATCGAAAGCCTCGTCGCCAACCTCATCGACAACGCCATCCGCCACAACCACCCAGGCGGCCACGTCCGCGTCACCACGCAGACCTCCGGCACCCAGGCGGCCCTCACGGTCACCAACAGCGGGCCGGTCATCCCCGGCCACCAGATCCAGCGCCTCTTGCAGCCCTTCCAGAAACTGGCGCCCGATCGTCACGGCCGCCACGACGGCTCCGGGCTCGGCCTCGCCATCGTCGATGCCGTCGCCCAAGCCCACCACGCCACCCTCACCGCCGGCGCACGCCCCGGAGGCGGCCTGTCCATCACCGTGCGGTTCACGCACCGGTCTCATCCGAACCCTCCCTGACCGCACGACCGGACCTGCCGTGCGGCCACAGCCGGACCGGCGTGACGACGGTGCCGGAACGCCGTCCCGTCTGGTTCTGCAGTAGTTGAGCGGATATGACCTCATCACCGCGGTGCGGCGGGCGGCCTGATCACGGCGGCAGGTCGCGCCAGCGTTCGGCCGACGCCAGAGCATCCAGGCTGATCCGCTCCAGGAACGCACCACCCCTGGCCAGGCGGCGTCCCCCAGGCGTGTCGAGCCCGAGCGTCCGCCCCGCCGCCTTCGTGATCTCCGCCGCCGCGAGCGTCTGCCGCGCGCCGATCACCGCCGAGTGGTACCAGGCGTCGTCGTCGACCACGTAGATGTCGCGCCGCCGCCGCTCAGGTAGCCCACGGCCATGGAGATCGAGGCGGGACTGACGTTCAGCCCGCGCGTCAGCTCGGCCGCGGTGAGCCTGCCGCCCGCCCCCGCCGGCGACCTGACCGGCATGGACGCACCCCGGCACACCCGCTTCCGCAAACTGCTGGCGGGCACGTTCACCGTCCGCAGGATGAACCTGCTCACCGAGCGGATCACCGACCAACGCCGCCAACAGGGATCCGGCCAGGTTCGCAGGCCCCGACGTGCTCGATCTGCGCCGCCCGGCCGCCGGCTCGCCACGGGCCAGCCGCGCCCGGGCGATGGCGAGCTGATCAGCGGTGACCCCGACCGGCGCCAGGCGCAAACTCTGGTCCTGGCGGCGGGTGCCGGCGCGCCGGAGCTGCAGGACGGCCACGGACGACAACACCAGCGCGCCGCCGGCGAGCTGCACCGGGGTCAGGGACTCACCGAGGATGAGCGCGGCCAGTACGGCGGTGACGACGGGCTCGAAGGTGGACAGGATGGCTGCGGTCGACGGGCCGGTGCGCTTGAGCCCGGCGAAGAAGGTCAGCATCGCCACGACGGTGGAGACCACGGCGATGCAGGCCAGCCAGAACCATCCCGACACCCCGAAGCCGAGATCGACGCCGCCGGTGAGCAAGGCGCGGGCGCCGAGGGTGCCGGCCGCGCCGGTCATCACCAGCGCGGACAGCACCACCGGCGCCAGCCGGTGCACGACGGTGTCGGCGACGAGGATGTAGACGGTGTAGGTGATCGCGGAGGTGAAGGCCAGCAGCGCCCCGAGCGGGTGGAAGCTCACGCCGCCGGCGCCGAGCAGGACCAGCAGCGTTCCCCCCGAGGCGGCCGCCAGCGCGGCCCCGCGCGCGGGGGTGAGCCGGTCACGGCCGAGCAGCACCGCCACCACGGTGACCATGACCGGGTAGGTGTAGAGGATCAGAGCCAGCAGGGATGCGTCCATCAGCTGCAGCGCGGAGAAGAACAGACTCGCCTGCGTGGCGTACCCGATGGCACCCAGGCCGATGGCGACGGCCAGCACCCGGCCGCGCGTCATCGCCGGCCGACCGGCCCCCTCACCCCGAGGAGAACCGGAGGCGCGGCGCAGCCCCGGCCGAACCAGCAAGACGATCCCGAGCAGGACCGCGGCCAGGGTGAAGCGCACCAGCAGCAGCGCCCCGGGGGAGACACCGGCGTCGTAAGCGAGCTTGCCGAAGATCGCCATAGCGCCGAAGCCGGCCGCGGACAAAAGACACAGTGCTGCACCCATGCACCCAAGGATTGGACACGTGACCCATCGGGTCCAGCGATGATTTCCGGAGGTGACTCGTTAGGATTCCCGCATGATCGAGCTGGACCTTCGACGGCTGCGCTTTCTGCGGGAGTTAGAAGAACGAGGCACCCTGGCCGCAGTCGCCGCGACTCTGGGCTACAGCCCTTCCACGATCTCCCAGCAACTCGCCCTGCTGGAGAAAGAAGTCGGCGCCCGGCTGCTCGACAAGGCCGGGCGCGGTGTGCGGCTTACCGACGCCGGACACCTGCTCGCTCAGCACGCACGGGTGCTGCTCTCAGCCGCCGAGGCGGCAGAAGCCGACCTCGCCACCCTCGGCGGCGCCATCCGGGGCACTGTCCGCGCCGGCGGTCTGCAATCGGCCGCCCGCCGCCTCCTCATCCCGGCAGTGGCCCGCATGAAGGCAGACCACCCGCAGGTCGCGTGGAGATCTTCGAGCTGGAACTCGAACAGTCCCTGCCAAATCTACGCCTGGGCGCGGTCGACCTCGTCATCGGCGACGAGTACGACGGCCACCCCCGCCCACGCCCGGCCGGACTCCGCTTCACACTTCTGCTCGAAGAGCACCTGAAGATCGTGCTGCCGGCCGCGCATCCACTCGCCCAGCCCGGGAGACCCGTGGCGATCACCGACCTGCGATCCGACATCTGGGCCGCCTCCGCCGAAGGCACCGGCCACCACGCCATGGTCGTCGGGACCTGCCGCGCCCTCGGCGGCTACGAGCCCGACCTCCGGCACCGCTCCACCGACGCCGACGTCCAACTCGAACTCGTCCGCGCCGCGACAGCCGTCGCCCTCATGCCGGCCCTGACCCTGCCCAGCGACGACCCCGCCCTCGCGATCCGAGACATCGCCGAAGCCACCCTCCAACGCCGCCTGGTCGCCGTCACCCGAGACACCCCGCCCACTCCCGCACTGACCGCCCTCCTGACAGCCGTGACGGACCAGGTGCACAAGCTCGACCTGCAGAAGCCCGTTAGATCACCTGCTTAGCGTTGTTGTTGGGCCGGGAAACCACGGGCGGTCCGTCCAGAAGATCACCAGGTCACGGCGACTCCCTCGGTCATCTGCCCATCCCGGCCCCCACGCTCCGGCTCGGACTCACTTGACGAAAACCGCCCGCGCAATCCCATCAGGGGCGGCGCTCGCCTCCGCGACCAGCTCCCCGTCGGCGGACCAGATGCCCGAACGGCCGGACGTGCGGTCGAAGCCGCCACCGGTCGGACCCGCGAAGGCCGCCGTGGCGACCCACACACCGTGGTCGGCTGCGACCCGGCGGGCACGCTCGCCGTGGACCTCAGCCTCGCGATCGGCGTGGACGACCCCAGCCACATACCCGTCGATACCCAGCGCAGCCGTCTTCGCGGCGTGCTCTGGGATACCCGTGTCGCGGCACACGGCGAGCCCCAGCCGCCACCCGTCCACCTCGATCACAGCGGGCACCCCAGGCACAAAGCGAGCGGCCTCGCTGCCGTGCAGGCACACCTTCCCGTAAGCCACCCGCGCGCCATCTCCGTCCACAGCCAGAATGCCGATCCACGGACCCGGCACAGGCGCGCCGACCAGGGCAAGCGTCCCGGTCTCGGCGCACGCGGCAACGATCGGAGCCAGCCGTTCATCGTCCGGAACGACCGGCTCCGCATCCAGTTCGTATCCCGTCAAAGACATCTCAGGGAAGACCACCACCCGCGCCTCCGCCGCCCGGACGGCCTCCGCGTGAGCCACCGCGTTGGACCCCACGTCGAAAGCGATACACCTCGGCTGCGCCACCGCGATGCTCAACGACTGCTCCACCCCGAACTCCCCTCATCGAATCGCGCGATCATCCTACAGAGCGAGCCGTTGTTGATCTGAGAGCCGGGCAGTCTACTGCGAAGTCCCGCAGAACACCTTGACAGCGATGTTCATGACCTCCGCAGTGGACGGGTTACGGGTCGAGGGATTGATCGACAAGATGAGCGACTTACCGGAGTCGGAGCGGAACGCGAACGTCAGGTACCCGATCAGCTCACCGCTGTGCCCCCACACCGTGCCGCACGGCAGCGTGTACGCCTGAAGCCCGAGCCCGTAGCCGAACCCGGCCCCGGTCTCGACCGTCGTGCGCATAGCCCGCAAGGAGGGCTCACTCATGAGCTTGCCGCCGAGCAGCGCCGACATGAACGCCTCCAGGTCGCCCGCGGTCGAGATCATCTCGCCGGCGGCCCAGTCCAGAGAGGGGTTCATCCGGGTGACGTCCACCAGGCCGGGCAGCGGCTCGTACCCCTTGGCGTGCGGCGACGGCACTCCTGCCTCATTCCCCGGCACCACGGTGTGACGCAACTTCAGCGGGCGCAGGATGCGACGCTCGACCTCCTCGCCGTACGGGTTACCGGTCAGCTTCTCCACCAAAAGCCCGAGCACCACGTAGTTGGTGTTGGAGTAGTGCCACTTCCCGTCATCGGGAAGTGGCTTGGCGAAGGCGACCTTGAGCAGCTCCCGCGGCCGGTACGAGCGCAACCGGGCCTCGCCGCGCCAGCGGTTGGTCGAGTAGCCGGGCTCACTCATGTAGTCGTACAGGTGACTGGTGTGGTCGAGGAGCTTACGGACGGTGATCTGTGAGCCGCCCGGCACAAGACCGGGCAGATGCCACCCAATGGGGTCGTCGAGGCCCACCTTGTCCTCGTCCACGAGCTGGAGCACCACCGTCGCGACGAACGACTTGGTGACGCTGCCGATCCGGAAGTAGCCGCCGGAAGAAGGCCGTCCTTCGCGCTCGATGTCGCGGACGCCCACGGCGCCCGACCAGGTCCGGCCGGCGTCGGAGACCCGTGCCAGGACCGCCGTGGCGCCGTCGCCCATCACGATCTTCTCCAGGTCGGGGCCCACGCCCACGCCGGATCCACCCGCCGCCACAACCGCCGCCACCAGCACGTTCATCATCATCTGCATCATGAATGCAACGCTACGGAGATCGACTTCGCGGCAGAATGCGGTGCCCCACCCACTCTCCCTGCGGAAAACCTCAGGAAATGCCTCAAGAGCCGAGACAGCGCAGCGCTCGGACAGGTCGTCGCACCGCTGATCCCCCTCCTCCTCCGAGCTGCCGACAACCGTGCCGGCATCGGGCCGTCCGTCCCCGGCAGCGCACTGACAGAGAAGTGGCAGCGCCCCCTGACACCGTCACACCATGACCGAAAAAACGCACGTCCTCATCGCCGGCAGCGGCCCCACCGGACTCACCCTCGCCATAGAACTCGCCCGACGCGGCATCGACCACCGCATCATCGAACGCACCCCCGAACCCACCCTCGGCTCCAAAGGCAAAGGACTCCAACCCCGCACCCAAGAGATCTTCGACGACCTCGGAGTGATCCACCCCATCCTCGCCACCGCCACGACCTACCCACCACTCCGGGTCAGGATCAGCAGAATCCCCCTCTGGCAAACCCGCATGCACAAACCCGCCACCGCCACCGACGCCGTCCCCTACCCCATGGTCATGATGCACCCCCAATGGCGCACCCAAGCCATCCTCCGCGAACGCCTCGCCCACCTCGGCGGCAAGGTCGACCACAACACCGAACTCACCCACCTCGAACAAGACCCCCACGGCGTCACCGCCCACCTCAGCACCGGCACCACACTCCGCGCCGACTACCTCGTCGCCGCCGACGGCGGCAAAAGCACCATCCGCAAAGCCCTCGGCATCGCCTTCACCGGCGAAACCCGCGAAGAAGAACGCATGATCCTCGGCGACGTCCGCGCCGAAGGCCTGGACCGCGACCACATCCACGCCTGGATCCACCCCGGCGAAGGCATGATCGCCCTCTACCCCATGGCCGGCACCGACACCTTCCAGGTCCTGGCCTCCCTCAAGAGCGGCGCCACACCCGACCTCACCCTCGCCGGCTTCCAGAAAATCTTCGCCGAACGCTCCATGCAACACCACACCCGCATCACCGAACTCCTGTGGTCCTCCCTCTACCGCGTCAACATCCGCCTCGCCGACACCTACCGAGCCGGCCGCGCCTTCCTCGCCGGAGACGCCGCCCACGTCCACCCACCGGCAGGCGGACAAGGACTCAACACCGGCGTCCAGGACGCCTACAACCTCGGCTGGAAACTCGCCCGCACGCTCGCCGGCGCACCCCCATCCCTCCTCGACACCTACGAAGAAGAACGCCGCCCCATCGCCGCCCAGGCACTCGGCCTCAGCACCGGCCTCCACGACAAGAAGAGCGTCAAACGCGACGAAGAGACCTATCAGCTCCAACTCGGCTACCACGGCCGATCACTGGCCCGCCAGGGCGGAGACCGCGTGCCCGACGGCCCGTTGCACCTGGCCGACGGGACCCAGGCCCGCATGTTCGACCTGCTCCGAGGCCCGCACTTCACCCTGCTGTCCCCCGGCCCCGCGCCCAGAGTGCCGAACGGTCCCGAGGTCCGCGTGCACGCACCGGCCGAACCGTACGGCGGGCGCCGCCACACCCTGATCCGGCCGGACGGATACGTCGGAATCGCCACCGACTCCGCCGACGAACTCGCCGCCTACCTGACCCTGGTCTGACCTGGTTGAGGGGTTTTGGTTATCGATGAGAAAATTGATTTTCCTAAAACGGAGCGCCTTTACATTGTAGATTTCTAAGCGCAAGAGAGCGCGGTGTTGGCCCGAAGGAACGAGGTGAGGGCGGCGGCGACCTCGGCAGGCCGTTCGGCATGGGGCAGGTGGCCCGTACCGTCGAAGACACGGAGCTCGGCATGGGGCAGGGCGATGCGCAGGCGCTCGGGCTCGGGCAGCGGAGTGACCCGGTCCCCACTCCCCCAGAGGACGAGGGTGGGAACGCCCCGGTCGTCGTTGCGCCGGTAGAGGGCGCCGGCGTCGTGGACGGGCATCCGGCGCACGGAGGAGAGCACGGCCCGCTGAAATCCGGGCGCGGTGACGTAGGGACGGAACCGGGAGCGCAACGCCTGCACGACCTCGGGCCGGTCGGAGTAGTCGGGCAGGCGGGCCAGCAGGACGGCAGTGCCGGCGAGCGCGAGCAGCGCGTCGCCGAGCACCGGACGCTGCATCAGCCGCACGGCCGGGGACATGTGGACGCCGAAGCCGTCCGGCGCGACGTAGGTCAGACTCGCCACCCGCTCGGGACGGCGGTCGGCGAAGCGGGCGGTGATGAGGGCCCCGAACGCGAGCGCGACCAGGTGCACGGGCCCGGCCGGCCGCACATGGTCGAGTAACTCGGTGAGCTGGCGGTCGAAGGCGTCGGCGTCGTAGGAGATGCGCGGCGCGGCCGAGGCGCCCCGGCCGATCAGGTCGTAGCGCAGGACGCGGAAGCCGTTGGCGGCGACGGCGTCGGCGAGGCCGTCCCAGACGAACATCGGCAGGGTGGCGCCGGGCACGAAGACGACGACGGGCGCGTCGGCCGGCCCGTCGAGCCGGTAGTGGGTACGGCCGGCGGGCAGATCGAGGAACTGCTCGGTCAGGTCAGGCATCGTCGGATGTTCCTTCGTCGAGGAGGTGGCGGGTGGCAGGAGTGGCCTGGGCGATGCTGTCGTGGGCGAGGCCGCGCATGATCTGCCGCCAGCCCTCGGTCGCGGCCGGGCCGGCGGCGCCGAAGACGGCGGACAGGTGGGCGAGCTGGGGGCCGGTGGCGGCGCGTTCGAGCGCCTGCCCCTCGGCCGTGGCCGACAGTGACCGCTCGCGCCCGCTGCGTGCGGAGATGTCGCCCGTGACCAGGTTGCGGCGCCGCAGGTCCGACAGCGGCCGGTGCAGCGCCTGACGAGAGATGCCGAGCGCCGCGGCCAGCTCGCCGACGCTGATGCCGGCGCTGCGGGCCACGACGTACAGCACCCGGTGGTGCACCCGGCCGAGCCCGTGCTCGGCGAGCACGGCGTCGGCGTCATCGACGAAGGAACGCCAGCCAAGGAAGAACAGAGCGACATCATGCTCGTCTACGGACATATCAACAATATTGACGTATCTCGGAGAAGCGGGCAAGTGGGCCCGCTCGCCCAACGTGCCGTGACGACCTTCAAGCGACTGCCCGCGTCGACGTGCCTCGGTGAGGCCGGGCTGGGGTGCCGGTGGAGGAAGCAGCCGATCTGCTGTTCGGCCTGCTGATACCCCCCCGCCCAGCGCGTCGTCACCGAGGTGGGGCTCGCGTGTTGTGCGCTGTCCGGCCCCTCCAGACGCCGAGGATGTCCAGAGCGTGGTTGAACTCGGCCGTGGAATTGCCGTCGATGAGTACCAGGTCGACGCCGAATCCGGGCGCGATCCTGCCGCTGCCGACAAGGCGAAGCACTGGGCGGGGGCCCGGTGGCGGCGGTCAGGGCCTTCCGGGACTACCCAAGCAGCAGCGGACGAAGTCTTCGATGACGGGATTGGCGTCGTCGGCGGGTGCCCAGGCCACGCCGATCTGGCTAGGGCTAACGCCGGTGACGGGCCGGAAGGTGACGCCGGGGCGGCTGTAGAAGCGGGCAGCAGATTGGGGGGCCAGAGCGATGCCGTAGCCGTTGGCGATCGCGCTGAGCCAGTCGTCAGGCTGCTCCACGACGGCACCGATGCGGACAGGATGGCCATCACGTTCGTCAGCGGCCAGCCAGAAATCCCTCCAGCGCCCGGTCTCGGCAGGAGCCGCCAGGAACGACTCGTCCCACAGGTCGGCGAAGGAGATCACCTCGCGTGAGGCGAACGGGTGGGCCGTGGGCAGCGCGACCCAGCGGGGCTCGACGAACAGTACTTCCACCCGTAGGGCATCCTGCCCAGGGAAAGGAAGCCGCACGATGGCGACATCCACCTCCCCTGAGGCGAGCCCAGCGGTCGGATTGGACCAGGTGGCCTGCCGCATGTCCGCCCGCCAGTCCGGCCGGAGCCGGGCGAACTCCGCGATGATGTGCTGGGTGGCCTCGTTGGCGGCACTGGCCAGGTAGCCGATCCGCAACACACGCTCTGCCTGGCTGGCCACGCTCTTGGTCTCCCGCAGGATCCGGTCCCAGCTCTCCAGCAGGGCGGGTACCTCCTCGGCCAGAACCCGCCCCGGTTCGGTGAGAGCCATGCCGGCCCGCGAGCGGGTGAACAGTCGCACACCGAGCAGGCTTTCCAGTTGCTTGATCTGTTTCGTCAGCGCCGGTTGCGACACGAAGAGCTGTTGCGCGGCGCGGGTCAGGTTCCCTTCCTCCGCTACGGCGGCGAAGTACCGCAATAGCCGCGTGTCGACATCCATGCCTCCAGGTTATAGAAGCAGGTATTAGACGCCAAGCTGTGCCCTCGGAGAGGCTTGATGCCGTGAGCGGGCAACGGGCCCGTCGATCTCACGCTATTTCCAGGAGTAGCCATGTCTGTCCTCATGATCTCGTACCAGGTGGCTGACGAGGGCGTCGCCGAGGTGGTCGAGGCGGTCGGAAAGGCCTTCGCCGCCGTGGACGCACAGCGGCCTGATGGCATCAGGTACGCATATCTGCGCAGGGCCGGCAGCACCGAGTTCGTCGCGCTGCTGGAGCTTGCCGATGGCGTGGAGAATCCGCTGCCCGGCATCGCCGAGGCGCGCCAGCTCCAGGCGAGCGTTGCCAAGTGGGCGGTGGGACCGTCCCCGACCCCCCAGGCTTTCGACGTTCTCGGTGACTACCGCATGCTCGGCTGAACGAGGGTCAGCCGCAATGTTCGCTGCTTACGTCGTGGTCACGGTCGTCACGATCGTGACCATTGCGGGGATCGTCCTCGCGGACTTCGCCCGGGCGAGATTCGTCCTGGCCAACTCGGCGGAGGTGGGTCTGTCTCCGTCCTGGATCCCCCTGCTCGCATGGCTGAAAGCCGCGGGCGCCGTTGGGCTCTTGCTGGGGCTTGTGGGCGTGCGGCTCGTCGGCCTCGCCGCCGCTGCCGGGCTCGTGCTGTTCTTCACCGGCGCCGTTGTGGCCCATCTTCGGGCCCGCGTCTTTCATAACATCGCCTTTCCGGGAGGCTACCTGGCACTGGCCATCGGATCCTTCACCCTGGCCGCCATGCAGTAGCCGCGTGGATCCGGCACGTTCGGGTTGACGCGCAGGGGCAACCCCATGCGCGTCAACTGCCTCTCGAAGGTGCCTAAGAAGTCCTAAACTCGATCTTTCTCGACCTTGAGCTGGGGGCGTTCACGAATGAGCCCCACCTGCAGCGGAGGGAGTGCTACCTTGATCGCTTCCTGCCAAGAGAGTGATCGTTTCCCGGCCTCCGCCGAGGCACCCTTTGCACGGCCCGGACGCGTTAGGGCCATGGGGTGATGTCAGGCAAGTTCCGGCGCGCCACCATGCTCAGGCGAGTAGTAGTGCGCGATGGACGCGTATGAGGGCATCGACTGCAGGTGCCGAGGTTCCAGACGGACGCCGGTACGGTGCTCGGCAAGGGCGAGTGCGGCCTGGAGGTGGCGGTCGATGAACCCGTCGCCAGAATCCTGGTAGCCGGGGATCATGTCGAGATACTCGCTGTCGAGAAGTTGGTCGTCCGGGTGGCGCATGGGGCTGTAGCCGCGATACATGGGATCGAACTTGGCGCGCACCTGGCCGTCGACGGCGGAGAGGAAGGTGGCATGCCAGTTGACGTTGCGTTTGACGCTGGCGATGATCGCACCGGCCGATAGATCGCGAACGACGTCTCGCATGATGCCCGCGTAGCCACCCCATTCGATCATGACGGATCCCCCCGATGCAGTGCCCACCTCGATGCCGCCCGGGCCGATGTAGTCGGGGTCGTCCACCGCCCGCAGGCGGCGCAGCACGTCCTCCGGATCAAGCGCCTTGGCGAAGGTGAAGCAGAAGCCGGAGTCGAAGCGGTAGCCGAACTCCTCCAGCCAGCGATAGCCATCGGCCGTCACGCTGTTCATAGCCATCTCCTTTGTCGGCAACCGCCATCATTCCGCGACATCTGACGGGATCACGTGGCCCATCAGATGATCTTTCACTTCCCAGCGGATGAGCCGTGTCTCTCACCCGATTCGGAAACCCCTGAAATGTTCCGTCGCAGCGAAGGTTGAGCAATCTCATCGAAGGTTGAGTGATCGCGATAGCTCCCAGACTCGGACTAATCTGCACATATCCGGAAGAAGGAGAGATCAACGTGGAAGTTCGGCCAGGAGACACCGGACCCTTCGAGAGTGACGAGGCCTACGACGACCTCCATGACGTGGAGGAAGCCGACGATCTGGCCACTGCGCTCCACGAACTCATGAGCGGCCTCGACGCAAACGCCCCCATTTACCTCGGGGATGTCGAAGGTCCGGTGGCCGCTGCCTGCCTCGTTGCCTGCCGCTTCGCCGAGCTTACGCCGGACGAGGAATGGGCCGCTGAATGGCTGAAACGAAACTCATTCTTAGCGGACATCACCCTCCGCCAGCTCGCTTCGTCCGTCCTGGACATCGCAACTCGCCCCGACGACAACGAGCTGTACGACCTTTGGCAGACCCCTGAAGCACGCGAGCGCTGGCTTCAGGACCTTGACGTCTATCGGGGTGCGCTTTTTCCTGCCTCAGACTCAGGAGCATGATTCGTCACTAGGTCGTCTTCGACGAAACCATGACCTAGCGCTCGCCCACATTGAGCATGATCATCTTGCTGTGTGCGGCGACGCGCCGCTTTCCCGCAGGTTGGTTTCGGCGCGGGCTTGGGCTGCCTGACGTGCGTCCGAGCACCAGAGCCGAAGCAGGCCACGGGGGTCGTCACGAGGCAGCACAGCATCGCATCGCCCGCATCGCCGACGCAGTGGCTGGGCCGCTCGACGGCAGTCGCGAGAGCACCAGCGAGACGGGGCAGGCGAGGTGAAGGAGGTCCCGCAGGTCTCGCATGAGTTCACGATCGATGGTTGTGGCGCTGGTCGGAAACGTTCGGGGTGGCGCCGGCGGTATGCCATTTGGCGGCAAGTGGCCGAACACCAGCGAGCTGCTCCCTGCACTCCGAGGCGGAGCGGGGCGGCGCACCTCTCGCAGAGGAATCCGGCAAGGGTGCGCCGTAGAACGTCCTGGGTACGTCCGCTTGCGGCTGCGAGGCGGCCAGCGCTTCGGTGAGATGGAGGTGTGGGCGCTGGAGGCGTACGGCGCCGCCTACGCCCTGCAGGAGCTCCTGACCATCAAGTCCGACGACGTCCTTGGCCGCGTGAAGGTCTACGAGGCCATCGTCAAGGGCGAGAACATCCCCGAGCCGGGCATTCCCGAGTCCTTCAAGGTCCTCATCAAGGAAATGCAGTCGCTGTGCCTGAACGTCGAGGTGCTCTCCAGCGACGGCATGTCCATCGCGCTGCGCGACACCGACGAGGACGTCTTCCGCGCGGCGGAGGAGCTCGGCATCGATCTGTCCCGGCGCGAGCCCAGCAGCGTCGAGGAGATCTGACCGGGCGGCGGCGCGTGCCCGCGAGCGACCACGCGTTCCTGGCCATTGACATGGTGTGTCATTTGTCTGCATCTTCGTACCCGACGGTAAGGAAGGTGATCGCGTGTCCGAGCCCGGCACGGCCGCCGCCCCGGAGCGGACGCCCGCGTGGCGCTACGCCATCGGGATGTTCGGCACATCCATCCCGATCAACATGATCAAGGGATCGATGATCCTTTTCTACGTCGACATCCTGGGGCTCGACGTCCGCGCCTACGGCGTGGTCATGGTGGTCTACGCGGTCATCGACGCGCTCGACAACCCGCTGCTCGGCCACCTCTCCGACCGCACCCGGAGCCGGTTCGGCCGGCGCCGGCCGTGGCTGCTCGTCGGCGCGCCGATGCTCGCGGCCTGCATGATCGCCTTCTTCTCCGCGCCGGACTCTCTGAAGGGCGCCGGCCTCCTGGTGTGGTTCGCGGTGTTCGCGATCCTGTGTGAGGCTTTCGACTCGATGCTCAACGCCAACTACGGCGCGCTGCTCCCCGAGCTGTTCCCGCAGGAGCGCGACCGCGCCGTGGCCAACGGCCTGCGCCAGGGCTTCCAGCTCGTGGCGCTCGTGATCTCGCTCGCGGTCACCCCGTTGCTCACGACGGGGGTGTTCGGCACCGAGGACTCCACCCAGGGCTTCCAGATCACCGCGATCATCTATGGCGCGGTCGCGCTCGTGGTGATCGTGTTCATGGCGCTCGGCGCGCGCGAGAGTCCCCGCTACTCCACGCGCGAGCGGCCGCTGCTGCTGCCCAGCGTGTGGTCGATCGTGCGCAACCCGATGTTCTGGACGGTCGGGCTCACCGGCGCCTGTTACGGGATAGCCATGGCGCTCGTGCTCTCGGGCATCCAGCTGTACGTCCGTTACTCGCTCGGGCTCCCGGTCGGGAACGCGCTCTACCTGCAGGGCATCGTCATCCTCGTCTCGGCGGGCGGCCTCGTGGTCTGGACGCGCGTCGTCGCACGTCGCGGCGCCCTGTGGACCTGGCGGCTGGCCTTCGCGCTCCTCGCGGTCAGCTTCGCGGCCTTGTTCTTCGCCACCGACCTCGTTACCGCCATCGCGGCGGGGGTGTTCGTCGGGGCCGGGTGGTCGGGCATGCTCGCGACGAACGACCTCATCGTCGCGCGGGTGCTGGACGCCGACGCGGCGCGCAACGGGGAGCACCGCGAAGGGCTCTTCCTGTCCGCGTTCGGTTTCTTCGCCCGGCTCAACGGGATCGTGACCGGTCTCGCGCTCACCTCGCTGGGCGTGTTCTTCGGCTACAACTCGGGTGACGACCCCGGCGCCGACCCCGGGCTCGCGTTCCGGTTATACCTGTGCGTGTACCCGTTCGTGCTGACGGCGATCGGCGCGGTCGGGGCGCGATTCGTCTCGGTCCCGATCGAGACGCCGCCCGAGGCGGCCGATCCGGTCGAGCCGATCGGGCCACCCTCCGGTCCCGTGGACGAGGCCGCCGTGGAGCGCCCCCGATGACCCGCCGCGTGGTGATCACGGCCGACGATCTCGGCCGGGAACCCGGGACGACGGAGGTCATCGCCGCCCTGCTCGCCGAGGGACAGGTCACCGCGACGACGCTCATCTGCCTCTCGCCGGTCGCGGAGCGGGCCGCGACCCGGGTCCGGGAGCTCGGCGTCGTGCCGCGGCTGCACGTGACGCTCACGAGCGAGCGCGGAGTCCCGCGCTGGCGGCCTCTCGACGGCGCGGCGAGCCTCGTCGATCCGGACGGAACGCTCAGCGACGATCCGCTGGCCCTCGGAGCCCGCGGCGAGGCCCAGGACGTCATCCGCGAGGCGGACGCGCAGCTGCACTGGATGCGCGACCGGGACCTTGCGCCCGTGGCGGCCGACTCCCACGCCGGCACCCTCTACGGCCTGCACGGCCGATCGTGGCTCGCCGAGGCGCTTGAGTGGTGCGCGCGCCACGGCCTGGCCTTCCGGCTGCCCCGTGACCCGGAGCCGTACTTCGGCGGACCGCTCCCTTCGCCGTTCGCGGCGGCGCACGAGCGGGCCGTCGCCCTCGCCGACGCGCTGGGCGTGTCCATCCCGCAGACGATCGCGACCAACCGGCGTGGCGCACACGACCTCGGTGCCTATGAGCAGCTGCGGGACGACTACCTCCGCCGGCTCGCGGCCCTACCCGAGGGCACGAGCGAGTTGTTCCTGCACCCGTCCCGCGAGGACGCGGTCACGGGACCGGACGGCATCGTACGGACCTGGGAGGCGCGGCTGCTGCGTGACCCGGTGTGGCACGACGCTCTCGACAGTGAGGGCGTCGAGGCTGTCGGAGGCTGGTGGACCTGACCCGTCGCACGTCGCCGGGTACGGTCACGCCCGCTGGTCGGCGGCGAGGAAAGACGTCAGCAGGAGGAGCAGGACCTGAGGGCGGTCCAGCGGGATGATGTGGCCGCAGTCCTCGATGACATGGCCGATGAGATCGTCGGTGACCGGTCGCAACTGCCGTTCGAGCGCGTTCCCGACGGGATGCGCGCCGATGGCCATGGTGGGCACGGTGAGCCGGTGGGCGGCGACAGCGTGCTGGATCTGCTGTGCGCTGGTGGGCATGGCTCGATAGTAGGAGAAGGCGCAGCGCAGCGCGTCGGCTCCGGTGTACGCGCTGACGAAGGCGTCCCGCGTCTGGCGTGGCACACCGCGGCCGTGGGTGCCGGTGGTGAGGAACCAGCTGACGTAGTCGGCTTCGTGCCCGGTCAGGACCGTTTCGGCGAGCCCGGGAACCGCGTGGAAGCCGAACCACCACGGCGCCCCGCCGGCGAGGAAGTCCTCGGCGCCGGGCAGCCGCCCCAGCAACGACTCCATGAGGACCAGCCGGCGGACGCGAGCGGGCCGCCGCATGGCGAGAAGGAACGCCGGAGGGGCGCCCGCGTCGATGGCGACGACCGCCGCCGACGGTTCCCCGAGAGCGTCGAGGAGTTCTTCGGCGTCGGTGGCGAGGGTGCCCGCGTCATAGCCGTCGACAGCCCTCGTGGTGGCGCCGAGTCCGCGCAGGTCCGGGGCGATGACACGGTACTGCCGGGCGAGGCCGGCGATGACCTCGGTCCACAGCTGCCAGGTGTGCGGGAAGCCGTGGAGCAGCAGGACGGCGGGCCCGCTCCCGGCGATCGCCACGTTGGTCTCGATGCCGTTGGTCGTGATCCGCCGCAGAGAGATCCCGGCGGCGGAGTGGTCGGAGGTGAGAGGAGACGGTGCGGCGGGCATAAGGCCTTCCCAGTGGTTACCAATGGTTACGAGGAAAGGTTAGGTAACCTGGAGTGCTAGGCCAAGACGGCACTTTTGCGACAGGTGGTGAGTTCCAGGTGACCTCCTCTCTGGCTCCGGCGGCGCGTGGCGATCTTTTCGATCCCCAGTGCCCGACTCGTCGGCTGCTCGATCGCATCGGCACGAAGTGGACGTCCATGGCCGTCAAGGTCCTCGCGGAGGCCGCCCCGGACGAGGTGCGCTTCGCCGAGCTCCGACGGCGGATGCCCGGGGTCTCGCAGAAGATGTTGTCGGTGACCTTGCGCAGCCTGGCCCGCGACGGCCTGATCGCCCGCCGCGTGGAGCCAGCCGTGCCGCCGCGGGTGCACTACCGGCTGACCGACCTGGGCGCGTCGCTCGAGGTCACGCTCGCCGCTGTCAGGAACTGGGCCGAGGAGCACATGGCCGAGATCGACCGCGTTAACGCGATCAACGACGCCCAGGCAGACGGCGCCGACGAGTAGCCACACACATCGGACGGATTTGTGGTGAAAGGTCGGCGGAATTCATCCGGCCATGAACCGGAAAAGCTCCGGAATTGGGTGCCGGTAGGAAACGTGTCATGAGCCCCAAACGAGCGGCTCGTCAGCCCGAAGCCTGCTCCGATCTTGTGCGAAATCGAACGATTCTCGACATGATCGACATGGCAGCCGTCTCATTCGCTCGCCTCCGGCTCCACTTGCGACTCCTAGTCAGTTACGGAATCAAGTTCGAGGACGACCGGAGTCCACCCGTCCGGCCGCGGAGTGCCAGCCATCCACCCGGAGGGCGATACAGACTTCTTCAAGACAGAACTCGAGCTCGGCCACTGCCTGCGCCTGCCCGCCGAGGGCCCGTGCGAGTGCGACCTCTATTTGACCTGCGCCAAGTTCGTCACCACTCCGGCCTACGCCCCACGACTCCGGGCCCCCCTGGAAGTCGAACAGCAACTGATCCGGGACGCTGACGAACGCGGCTGGACCCGCGAAGTCGAACGACACCAGGCCGTGGTCCGGCGGCTCGATGCCCTCCTTGCTGACCTCAGACAAGGTCCCCATCCAGACGACCCTCCGCCGGCCGACACCGATGATCGAGGGCTTTGTCGGGGCTGAATGCGAGACTCCGCACATGAATCTCTACGTTCAGGCAGCCCAACGTGAACACGTGTGAGCCGTTCACCTTCGAGCCGACCAACGAAGGGTGGCGTCGCACGAGAATCGCTCGCGGGGAGCTCTGTGATCAGCCGTTCCCGTTAGCCGCTGGCGTGACCGACGTGATCTTCGACCGCGCGCGATTGGTGAACGTGGACTTCACCGAGGCGGTTCCCCTGCTTTGTCGCCTTTGGCAGTGCGTTCGATGGCTGCGACTTCTCCGGCACCGCCTTCGAACAACTGTTGATGGGCAGCACTGGCGCCGCCGCCCATGGAGAGGAGTGGGACGGCGCCGCGTGGCCGCAGAGCGTCTTTCGCGATTGCGTGTTCCGCCGCACTCGATTCGCGCATTTCACTGCCTTCGGCAACGTCCGGTTTGAGAGGTGCACCTTCGACCGGTCTCGCCGGCGGCAGCAGACGAACACGAGCGAGGCGGAGTTCGTCGACTGCGTTTTCCTCGGTCCGGTACGCAGCATCAACTTCTGGGGCCGGCCGGCCGATCGCGATCAGGCAGTGCTGGGCAGAGGTCACAACGACTTCACCGGCAACGACTTCACCGCCGCCGAACTCGACGACGTTTCCTTCCGGGGTCCTGGGACTATCCGGCCGAGAATTAGCGCTAACGACTGAGCCGCAGCTCAGAGGGTGTTTCGGTCAGCGGGGCTGGTCCCGGGTGGTCCATCCGTGCTTGGTGATGAGCTTGTCCAGTGCGTGGCGGAGTTGGTTGATGCGTTCGTGGGCGTCGGGGCCGCGGATGCCGATGGTGATTGTGGCGTCGGTCGCGTGGTAGGTGGTGTGGCGTCCTTCGGCTGCGCTGCGGGCGGCCGCGTGGATCCGGCCGCGGAGCCGGGTCGCTTTCCGGTGGTCGGTCTCGCGGTCCAGGCCATCGATGGTGAGGTAGCACAGGAAGGGGCCGGGGTCGGTCAGTGGACCTTCGGGGAGCCCGGCGTCGAGGGCTTGGCGGATCTTGGCCCGGTCGGTGCTGGTCATCGGGCGCCGTCCGAGCCAGTCCGGCCAGCTGTCTGGCCGGATGGGTACGGTGTGCGCCAGTTTGATCCGTTCGGTTGGAGCGTCTTCCGGCGCCTGGGCAGAATCGGCGGTTGGGTTCTCGGCGTCGCCGTCTGGGTCGCGCTGCTCGTTGGTCATTTCAGATGGGGAGGCTCATCGGTCGACGGTGAGGTGGCGTAGGGCGTTGTGTTTGTCGTCGTCAGTGGGCTGGCTGTAGATCCGCAGGGTCTCAAGTCTTGAGTGGCCGGCTATCTCGGCGACGGCGACGAGGTCTTCGCCGCCGCGGATGAGCTGGGTGACGAAGGTGTGCCGTCCGATGTGCGCGGTGATGTCGTCGTCGAGGCCGGCGGCCTGGCCGATGGCGGTGAATACGTCGGAGGCGCCGCGGGCGGTCAGGCGGCCGCCCCGCCGGTTGAGGAACAGGGCCTTCTCGGTGGCGGCGTTGCTCCATGTGAGCCGTTCGTCAAGCCAGTCGGTCAGTGGTTCGCGGAGCTGCGGGTGGATGGGGACTTCACGGATCTTGCCGCCCTTGCCGTAGACGATCAGGACGCCCTTGCGGGCCGACATGCGGACGTCGGGGACGTCGAGGGCGACGGCGTCGCCGATGCGCAGCCCGGCGTAGAACGGCAGGAGGGCCAGGAGCCGGTCGCGGGTATGCGGCCAGTTCTCGATGGCGCGCAGCCACCGCACCTGGGCGTTGCCGTCGAGGGCTTTGGGGGCGGTTTTGGGAAGGTCGTCGCGGCTGATGTCGGCCTTGCCGAGGCCCAGCCGGATGTGGAAGTCGTCCAGGGCGGCGAGGGCGTTGTTGCTGTAGCGGACCGACCGTTTGGGCTGCACGTCGCGCAGGAGGTAGAGGCGGTAGTCGCGGACGGCCCAGTCGCGGGCCCTGGGGTTGGTGAGCGGGTCACCCTTGGACCGGCGGCCGGCGGTGGGCGAGGCGAGCCAGGCGAGATACATCCGGACCCGCGAGATGTAGGTCCGTTTGGTATCGGCGGCGAGCGGCACGTCGGCGAGCGCCGCGGTGTAGGCGATGAGGAAGTCGGCGTAGTCGTCCGGCAGCGCGGTGGGCTGTGCCCCTCTTCGCTTCGCCGTGGAGGGTGCCTGCGTGTTCTCGGAAGTTGTTTCCGGGGGTTGTGATCCGGCGGGGACCGGATTCTCGGAAGTCACTCCCGGATCCTACTTCCGAGAACCAGTCATTCTCGGAAGTGGCTTATGAGCCGTCAGTCCAGTCGGCTGTGAGCACGATCTTGCCGCGGATGTGGCCGGTCTCGAGCTGATGGTGCGCCGCGGCAGCCTGGTCGAGCGGGTAGGTCGCCGCGATCAGGATCTGGAGTTCGCCCTTAGAGTGCAGGTCGGCCAGTGAGGCCAGGGTTTGTGCGGAGCGCACGCCCCGGAGGCGGCGGATCCGGTATTTCTGCGCTGCTTCGGCGTCGACGGTGGTGCCGATGCGGTCGATGTCGGCGACCAGCGCGAGGGAGGCGGTGATGGCCTCACCGCCCGCGAGGTCGAGGGCGGCGTCGATGTCGTTGGGTGCAAGCGCCCGAACCCTTGAGATGAGGCCGTCTCCGTAGGAGACCGGGATCGCGCCCAGCGAGCGCAGATAGTCGTGATTGGCCGGGCTCGCGGTGCCGATCACGGTGACGCCCGCCGACTGGGCGAGCTGCACCGCCACGGTCCCTACTCCGCCGGTGGCACCGTGGATCAGCAGGGTCTCCCCGGCGGCGACGCGCAGTTCCTGGAGGGCGTTGCAGGCGGTCTGGCCGGCGGCCGACAGCGCACCGGCGACCTCCCACGGCATGCCGGCCGGTTTGGCCGTGACCTGGTCTGCGCCGACGACCACGAACTCGGCGTAGGCGGCGGCGGAGGTGAACCCCAGAACCTGGCTGCCGATCTCAAAGGCCGTCACGTCATCGCCGACCCGGTCGACGACGCCCGCGAACTCGTTTCCCAGGGTCTGCGGGAAGCTCGCCGGAGCCACATCGGCGAAGTCGCCACGGCGCATCTTGTAATCGACCGGGTTGACTCCGGCCGTCTTGACGTGGACCCGGATCTGCCCGGGGCCTGCAACAGGCTCATCGACATCGATCTCATGCAGGACCGAGGGGTCTCCGTAGGCGGAGAACACTATTGCTCTGGCCATGACTGATACATCTCTTTCTGGGTTCGTGACCGGTTCGCCGATGGTGGGGGTCATGAGGCGTACGGGTGTGTGGCGCGTGCGTCGTGGAGGGCTCGTGTCCACCAGGTGAGCTGGTCGAGGAGGGTCTTCGCGGCGCTGTTCACGCCGTCTGGTTCGCGGGGCAGGCCGTGCTCGTCGAACTGGGTGTGGGCCATGTGGAAACTCACGGTGTCGCGCAGGGTGACGGTGTGCAGCTCGGCGAAGACCAGACGCAGTTGCTCGACGGCCCGCAGCCCGCCGGAGATCCCTCCGTAGGAGACGAAGGCAACCGGCTTGGCCTGCCAAGGGGAGGAGACGGAGTCGATGGCGAGTTTGAGCGAGGCGGGGTAGCCATGGTTGTACTCCGGGGTGATGACCACGAACCCGTCCGCGGCGTCGATACGGGCGGCGAGGGCATGCACCGCCGGATCGTCGCAGTCGAACGGTGTCTGCTGCACCGGCCGCAGCGGCACCTCGCGCAGGTCGATGACATCGAGGTCAAGGTCTGCGCGTTGCTGTGCCTGGCCGGTGAACCAGCGGGCGACGGTGTCGCCGAAGCGGCCCTGACGGGTGCTTGCGATGATGACGGCGATACGGAGCATGATCGGTCGCTCTTCTCTCAATGATGGGTCACTTGTCTTGGTGATGGGTCACATGGTGGTTGTGCGGGGCAGTAGCCAGGCCGGGATAAGGGCGATGAGAGCGAAGCCGACGGTCCACCAGAAGGTGTCACCGAACACGCTTTCCATCGCGCCAGGTGTGGTGGCCCCGGTACTGGCGCGTTGCAGGATGACGGCCAGCATCGCGGTGCCGAACGAGCCGCCGATGCGCTGGATGACGCTGGTCAGGCCGGTCGCGCCGGGGATCTGATCGTGGCGCAGCCCTTGGTAGGCGCCGGCCATTATGGCAATCCCCGCGGCGCCCAGCCCCATCCCCCGTACCAGCAGGGTGATGATTTGCACCAGATCGCCGGTGCCGGACATTGTGAAGGGAATCGTCGCGGCGACGGTCACGGCCAGGCCGGCCAGGACCACCGGGCGGGCGCCGATGCGGTCGTTGAGCCGTCCCGCGATCATCAGTGCAAGGGCGGTGCCCAGCCCTTGCGGGGAAAGCATCAGGCCGGTCTCGACGGCCGACAAGCCGTGGACCCGCTGGTAATACAGGGGCAGCAGGAACATCGGCCCGAAGATCGAAGCCCCGGACAGGAACGTCAGGATCGCAACGAGCGTGTACGACCGGATGCGGAAGAGCCGGATATCGAGGAGGGGAGCAATCCTTGCCCGCAGCGCGTGCCAGGTGAACGCCGCGACCAGGGCCATACCGATGACCAGGCTCGTGATCGCCGCGGCGTTGCCGATGCCCTGGCCGACCTGCGACAGCCCGTACATCAATGCCGCCAGGCCCGGTGACAGCAGCGCCAGCCCGGTGACATCCAGCGGGGGCCGGCCGACCGGGCGTCCAGGCGGCATGCCACGCCACGCGAGCAGCAAGGCCAGAGCGACCACCGGCACGTTGACGTAGAACACCCACCGCCAGCCGACCCCGTCGATGAGCGCACCGCCCAGAATGGGACCGATGATCGGCGCGAGCTGCCCCGGGATCGCCACCAGGGCCATGACGCGGCCGAATCGGGACGGCCCGGCGGCCTGGGCCAGGATCGTCTGTGCCAGCGGCAAGATCATCCCACCGGCCAGGCCCTGCATCACACGGAAAACGATCAGGCTCTCGATCGACCAGGCCAGACCGCACAACACCGACGCGACGACGAAGACCGCCAGGGCCCACATCCACATCGTCTTGGCACCGAGCCGTTCCACTGACCAGCCGGTGAGCGGGATCGCCATCGCCATCGCCAGCAGGTAAGCGGTGGCCACCCACTGCACCGCCGCCAAGGAGGCGCCGAACTGGTGGCCGAGGCCGTTGATCGCGACGCTGAGGATCGTGGTGTCCAGCAACGACGCCAGCGCGCCCGCCACCACGATGCCCGCGAGCTTGAGCAGTGCGGGATCCAGTCGGCCGGGCGTAGCCGTCGCAGGCGTGGCCGGATCGTGAATCGCCGGTGTCATCGCTCGGCCTGCCGGTTCGGAAGTCCATCAGATGATGCCTGAAGCAGGTGCAAAATCGTCATGGCGTGTAAACTATACCGTGCAGAGTACTCGTGTAAACTAGTCAGTGCACCTAGTCGCCGAACCCAACAGGGAGCCATTCATGACACAGCAAGCGCTCGGCGCCCGCGGTCTGCTGGCCGAAAAACGCCACGCCATCATCCGCGCCGCCCAAGAGATTTTTCTGCGCGAGGGCTTCACCCGGGCCAGCGTCGACATCATCGCGGCCACGGCCGGGGTATCGAAACGGACCGTCTACAACCACTACACCGACAAGGAGCAACTATTCCTATCGGTAATGGAACAGACCATCGCCCCGGTCATCACCCGCTTCGTCCAGATCACCCAACAGCATCTCGGGACCATCACCGACCTGGAAGGTGACCTGACCGCCTTCGGCCGGGATTGGGTCCGCTCGACCGTGCTCTTCCCCGAGCACGCTGCCCTGCTCCGGCTCGTCATCGCCGAGGCCACGCACTTTCCTCATCTGATCGACGCCTGGCGCGGCGCCGGCCCCGACCAGAGCCGCCGCGTGCTCACCGAACATCTCGGCCGGATCGCCGACCAGGGGCTCCTCGACATCCCAGACCTCGACGAAGCCACTCGCCACCTCACCGCGCTAGTCTGCAACCCGCCGCAGAGCCTCTCGTTCTTCGGCGTCCTGCCCCTCACCGACCCCGACATCGACGACCTGGTGACCAGCGGCGTACGCGCCTTCCTCCGGATCTACCAACCAATCTGACGAAAGCACTGTGTCCCTCCGCCGCTCCGGCCATCAGCACCTGCATGGGCGAGGCACCCAGCAGCCAATGGGTCATCTCCAGCCGCAGCAGCTCGGTGCCGCCGAGCCGTTCGAGCTCGCCCAGCTCGACGGGAGAGGCCATCTCGCCCAGGCCCTCGCGTACCTCGCCTCTCGCGGGTCACTCCTCTTCGTGTGCGGCTTTTGGGTCGCGCAGCTCGCGGAGCCTTCCGCCCAGGTCAGGACGGTTGAACGGGTAGAACCCATGGAAGTTGATGTGCTCGAACAACAGAGGGCTCAAGCGGGCGCGGATCGCGGGGCTGATGCCCAGCCCGCCGGCCTCCAGCTTCTTCACCGCCGCGTCAATGTACAGCGAGTTCCACCACGTGATCGCGTTGAGCCCGAGGCCCAGCGCGCCCACCTGGTCCTCCATCCCGCGCGCGTACCCTTTGATCAGGCGGCCGAGGTTGCCGAAGAACACGCGGCGGGCCAGGAAGTGGCGGGACTCGCCGATGTTGAGCTGGGCACCGATCATCCTGCGGTACTCCTCCACGTGGAGGACCTGCAGCAGATGAAGCGTCTTGAAGATGCGGCCGTAGTGGGCGAAGGCGTTGCCCAGGCCGGTGAGGCGGCCGTCGGCGGTCATCATGCGGATCAGGTCATGGGCGCGGACCTGGTTGGTGGACAGTGACCCGGCGACCCGCACCATGTCATCCCACTGGGAGAGAATGGCCGGTAGCGATACCCGCCGCAGGCCCAGGGTGTTGAAGTCGCCCCACCCGTTGGTCTGCTTGGTGCCCTTGGTGAGGGTGCTCTCCAGCATGGCGGTGTCGATCCACCACAGCTGGGTATCGGAGATGTCGGCATGCCTCGGCGCGAACTGGTACCCGCAGACCGCGAACATGCCGTACACGATGTCGGAGTAGGAGCCAGTGTCGGTGATGATGATCTCCGGCTGTTCGGTGGCGTCCAGCCGGTGGATGGCGTCCAGGATGAACAGCGAGTCGCGCAGCGTGCCGGGCACCACCAGCCCACCCAGGCCCATCACCTTGTCCGAGACGACGTTCAGCCAGGTCGCGCCCCTTGGGCGTTTGCCACGGCCGAAGTAGAGCGGCGACGGCCGAGCGTACAGCGACCGGACCGGCACCACGAAGCGCATCCCGTCGGCGGAGGCGACCAGCCCGCCGCCCCAGTCGGCGGTGATATCGATGCGGGCCTGGGAGTCGACCAGCCGCGCCGAGGCCGCGGCAATGCCCTCGCCGTAGAAGTAGCCCTTCTCCACCCCGATCAGCCGGTGCTGGGTCAACGCCGCCACCCCAGCCTTGGTCACCGGCACCAAGCCGACGTTGCAGGATCTCGCCACGGTGAGCGCGGCCAGGGTGATGTCCAGGTCCTCGCGGCGCACGTGCGAGCCGGAGATGTGCTCGAACCCGTCGAACATGCCGGTCTGGCCGTGTACCTCCAGCAGCAGCTCGGGATAGTCGATACGCGGCAGCATCCCGGCCACGGCATCGTGCACCGCGGCGAACCCCTCCGGTTCAGGGGCGGCCTCCAGCCGCGACATCTGCAGCTTGCCACCCTTGACGCTCACCGACGGGTTGGCTGCCAGCCCGGCCGCGACCTGCTTGTAGGCATCATCCAGGACCCCGGCCAGCTCCCGCAGGTGAGCGGTGGGATCGGCGTCCAGGCCAAGCGCGGTCAGTACCGTGGCGCGCTCACGCACCCACAGCCGCTCCTCAATCAGAGCGGCCCGCGGGTTACCCCACTTGTCCGCGCCGACCGCGTACACATCCCGCCGCCGCAACGCCCCGTGCAATGCCTCCAGGATGCAGAAGGTGTAGGCGGGCCGATCGATCAGCGGCGGATCCAGCTTCGGATTGCCAAACACCAGCCGCCGCCACGACCCAGTCACCAAATCCTCGAACCCCTTGATGTGCTCGGTGCCGGGCTTGCGTGCCGCCATCAGCTTCGGCAACGCCTTCAGAGCGGCGACGATCTGGGAGCCGGCCGCCGTACACCCCCACGGAATCACCGAGGCGAGCATGTCCACAAATCCCCGCACGGTGCCGTACCGGTCGAGGAGTTCCACCCGCCACTCCAGATCACCGTCGTCCTCGGTGGAAGGCAGCGGCATCAGCTCCAGCACCGTCTCGACGGCGGCCGCCAACTGCTCACGGGTCACCACCTGCTCGACATGGTCCAGCACCTCCGCCGCCGTGGTCACCTTCTCCCCGCCGTCGTCCTCGGCCTGGGTCTGCGGGGTGTCCATCACGATCGTCCACGCGGCTGCCAGCCGGGCAGCGGCGATCCGCAGCCGGGGCAGGTTCTTCAGCTTCTCCTTGTCCCCGGCCCGGCTGGCCCGCGACAGCAGCACCGTCGACATCAGCAAGTCGAACAACAGCAGCGCGTCGTCGACCGAGATGCCCTCCAGTTCCCGCACCGTCGCCAGCAACGTGGCGACCCGCCGGTTGGCCTCCAGCGCCTTGATCTTCGGGGCCTTGGCCGTCATCCCGCGCCGGGCCAACTCGGCCAGCTTCACCGGCGCCACCGCCGAACAGTCCACCGCGCCCGTCCCGAGCCCCAGCACGTAGGCCGCCCGGTCCAAAGCGTCCGACATGCCCGTCCCCGACAGCCTGGTCACCGCGGTACGCATCCACTCAAGCGTCGACACCTTTTTGCCGTCCGGCACGGCCAGCGCGCCCACCAGCTCCCGCCGCATATGCACCGGCGCCGCCTCGGTCAACACCTTGTTGATCGCTGACAGCTCGATCCGCCGTATCTCGGTGACCAGCCGCGACAGCGTCGTGATGCCCGGCAGCAGCACCCGGTTCTCGATCAGCCACAGCACCGCCCGGTCGAACAGCTCCCGCCGCGAGTCGCGGGTCTTGCGGACCCGGGAGGCGATGAAGTCGGCTATCTCGGCCTCGATGTCGGCGAACTCCCGGTACTCGAGCGAGTCCCGGATCTGCCACGCGTGCTCGTACGGGGTCTGCTGCCGGTCCCCGTACAGCTTCACCGACGACCAGTCCTCGATCCCCAGCTGCTCGGCCACATACCGAACCACCACCTCCGGCACGGAGTCCGGGCCGGAGTCGGTCAGGAACGTGCCCAGCATCCGCACCGTGCCCCATTGGATCGACCAACCCAGCCGGTTATGCAGCCGACGCTTCTCCCTCGCCAGCTCCAGCGCCTTGCCATCCAGGAAGAAGAACTTCTCCAGCTCCTCCGGCGTCGGGTCCACCACGAACCGGCCGTACCGGCCCACCTGCTCGTCAGACAAGTACTCATGCGGCACGGTCCGTCACCATAGGCGAACAAACCACCACTACCCAGCAGTACGCCCAAACTGAGACCGACTACCCGACTATCGCCCCGACACCCCAGATGACCTGCAGCTCAGTTGTTAGCGCTAATTCTCGGCCGAATAGTCCCAGGACCCCCTTCCGCCACATCGATCTGCGGGCTCAGTGCTTACCAGGCCTGCCCGGCTACGCGCTCCTCGACCGGATCACCGAGCGGGCGGGTGCGGTGCGGGCGCTGGTCGACAGCTGGCCGGATGACAAGCATCGTCAGGAGGCCCGTTTTGCGCTGGAGTTCCTTGCCGGCACGGCTCGCGCATGGACTGACGACCAGGCTCTGGTGAGCCCGGCGGGACTGAGCCACAAGCTGCCGCCCGCCCTCCGCGAAGAGCTGTTCACCGCGTTCAGGCACACATCCAGCGATACATCCCGCGACTGAGCCGCACCGCCTGGTGGGCCAGATCCCGCAAGGCGGTGATGCGTTCGATCTCGTACTCGTTGAGCAGCTCGTCCTCGGCATACTCACGCACCCGCGCATCTTCTATGGCGGCGAGCGCGGCGACCGTCTCCGGCATCACCCGGTCCACGCCCGACACCTCGCTGTCGTCCACGACGACCTCGCTGTCGCCGACCTCGCTGATGTCGCGTCCGCTGAGCTCGGCCACCAGGTCGCCGAGTTCGTCGATCCAGCCCTTGCAGTCGACATACGGCAGGTTCGCATGCGCAGGCCCGCCGGACAGAGCCTGCTCGGCCGACTCATCTGAGTCCGCCGTGAAGTAGTCGACCAGGACACCCATGGTCGAACACCTTATCGATCAGGCCGCCGCGAGGACAGAGCCCATCTCTGGCTCGCTTGCCTCGCGAGCGCATCGCTGCTTGAGAGTGTCCACGTAATCGAAGCTCCATGGGTATCTGTGTACTGGCGATCGATCTCGGCCGAGGTCAGATGCCGCAGCAGGCCCTCGATCATCGAGGCGACCTCGGAGGCGGACGTGCTGGTGACCTGGCTGTAGATGCAGACTGATTTTCGCCTACATGCCAATACACCATGATTCCGGCACCTCCGTAGCGTTGGTGCCACTCGGTCATCATGTTCGCCGACCAGGATCCGAACTTGCGCGAGTCGGACGCGCACGAGGTGCCCGGCCCCCACAACTCCACAACCCGGGCCGCCAACGTCTTGTTGACCACGGTGCGGATCGCCGAACGCAGGTTGTCGCGGTTGATGAACAGCCGCCGCGTGCGGCGCAGCGCCGCCTCGCTGTCGGCGTTGTCCGCCGCGTTCCCCGCCGCGTCCTGCGCGGCGCTGGCCGTGGCTACGCCGTCGGCGACCCACTTGATCCCGACGTTGGTGCCCAGCCCATAGACGCATAACAGCAGCCTGCGGCGCAGCGCGTCGGCGTCGGTGATGGTCCGCGAGGCGACCGAGGAGAACTCGGTGGTGAAGCCGGTCTTGTGGTCGACGTTCTTGAGCAGGTCCAGCAGGTCCAGCAGGTCGATCACGCCCCAGCAGCGGGAGATCTCCCGCTTGAGCTTCTTCAGGTTGGCCGGTTCGCTCTGCTTGGCGACCGGCAGGACGTTCGAGCGAGTGCGTCTCCACCTTCCCGGCGGAATTGACCCCGATGAGACGCACATCACCCGGCTTCCTGTCACGCCTGGCCCGGGCTGCCCGGTCAACGGTGTGTACGGCGTAGGACGAGTATCTGATTCGGCCCTATGTGGTCTACCGCAGCCGCGACGAGCAGCCGACCGGCACGGGGATGGGAGCCGTCGCGTCAGTCTCCCATCGCCCTGGCGGGCGGACCGTTCCGAGCGACCCCGCGAAGTGACCTCACCGTCCAAAGACACCCACCGAGAGAGCAGGCATGATGACCCGCGTACCCGATGAAGCACTGATCCTGGTCCCCGGAGGCACGCTCAAGACCGCCTCGCCCGAGGAGGGGCGGGCGCTGGCGATCGCGATGATCCGCAACACCGTGCACACCATCCAGCCGGATCTGGACATCCTCCAGGCAGGACGGCCGCATTACTCCACCGACACCACAGGACTGATGGAGGCGACCCAGATCGTGGCGCTGGAGTTCGCGACCATCGCGGCCGCCAACGACTACTGGCGCTGAGCCGGCGTGCCGCCCGGCAGGCGGCGGAGCAGCCGACCGGCACACGGGCTCCGCAGCGGGGATGGGAGCCGTCGGTGATCTTCCCGCCCGGCCGGGCACCCCCCTGCCGGGCGGATTCACAGCCAGACGGTGCCGAGCCAGGCGGCGGCCGCGGCGGCCGCCAGGAGGGCGATGTTGAGCCCGATCAGCCGGGCCTCGCCGCGGCTCAGATGGACCGCGATGCCGCCGACCTGAATCAGGACGAGGCCGATCGCCGCGGCGATCGCGAGCCAGGGCGCGATCCCGGTCAGCGGCGGTCCGATCAGGCCGGCCGCGCCGAGCACTTCCAGCACCCCGATCGAGCGGACGAACGGCATGGGAACGGTGTCGACCCAGCCCATCATCGGCTGGAGCCGCTCCTTGCTCTGGGCGACCTTCTTGCCTCCGGCGTAGAGGTAGAAGACGGCCAGGAGCGCCGCGACGATCCAGTAGGAAACTTCCATCAAGCACACCTCGAAGCCGCTGACGTGGCGCCCGGCCACGATGGTTACCAGTCGTAAGTAGCCTCATGATGCGTCACTATCGAAAGCCTTACAAAAGGCACATGCATGTGCGTTACGCACAGGGGGCTGTCATGTCGGAGTACGAGCACACCTGCATGATCCGCGGAGACGGCGGACAGACGATCCGCGCCATCCTCGACCACATCTGCAACAAGTGGACGTTGCTCATCGTGGCCACCCTCGACCAGCGCATCCTGCGCTTCACCGACCTGCACCACCAGATCCCCGGGATCTCCCAGCGCATGCTGACCCTGACGCTGCGCAACCTCGAACGCGACGGCCTGGTCTCCCGGACGGCGCACGCCGAGGTCCCGCCCCGGGTCGAATACGCGCTGACCCCCACCGGAAGGAGCCTCATCCCACCCGCTCTGGCCCTCGCCGGCTGGGCCATCGAGCACGTCCCGCACATCGAGGCCAGCCGAGCGTCCTACCAGATGCGGAACCCATGACCCGATGCCCGCCCCCCGGCGAACCCCGTCTGCCGCCTTGATTGTCGTGAATGCATGTCTTTCCTCCCGTAAGTGGCGGCGGTGACGCTGCCGCGGCAGGGGCTTGGCGCGGTCCCTGGAGTCCTCCCATGAGGGACGCTGAGCCGCTCCTGCGATGTGCCCCCGTGGCCCCGTGGCCCCGTGGCCCCGTGGCCCCGCAGATGATCGCCGACGGCCTGCCTGTGTTACTACCCGGTTGTAGTGTCGGCGGGAGTTGTCCGGCACTCCCTGCGACCAGTGCCGGACAACGCACGGACAACGCATGGACGATGTGCGTGCTCGCGGCGGCCGGCACCGACGCCGACGGGCCGGCGCCGGACAACGCAGGCGGGTTCGATCGGAGCGCCACGTCCGAAGCGCGCGAGCGCCCAGCGCAACGAACGGTGCGGGGCAGCGGCTCGCGGTCGAGCCGCGTGCGCCGCGGCTCGACCGCCGATGATCCCGTTCAGCTCTCCGTCAGTGCCTTGACCAGGTCGCCGATGACGATGTCCGCCGCCAGCGGCGCGCCACGCGTACTCCAGACCGAGCCGTTCACCGACACCACGTGATCGCTCTTGACCGCCTTCAGCTCCTTGAACGCCGGAGTCCGCTGCACCTCGTCCAGGGTCTTCTGCCCGTCCGCCGTCAGCGTGGAGACGAACAGCCAGTCCCCGTCGATGTCCGACAACGCCTCCAGGCTGAGCGGCATGGAGTGCGCGGTGCCGTCCTTGTCCTGCGCGGCCGGCCTGGTGAGTCCGAGGTCGGTGGCGACGAAACCGGCGAACTGCCGCTTCTCCATCCAGCTCGGCCCCTGCGGGTTCCACCGCACGATGCTCACCTCGGCCGGCTTGATCTTGCCCTTGGCCTCGGCGATCCGCGCGTCGTAGCCGGCCAGCACCTTCTTGGCCGCGTCGAGCTTGTTGAGCGTGTTGCCGACCCCCATGAACGACAACTTCCAGTCGTCGGTCGGCGCCATCGTCACGACCGTGGCCGGCGTGATCTTGCGGAGCTGGTCGAGGACCTGCTGGTCCTGGAGGTCACCGGCCAGGATCAGGTCCGGCTGCACCTCCACGACCTTGTCGATGACCGGCTGCAGCAGGTTGCCGACGATGGGGATGCCCTGGACCTTGTCCGCCAGGTAAGCGGGCGGGGTGTCGATGCCCTGGCCGTTGGTGATGCCCACCGGCCGCAGGCCGAGCGCGAGGACGGCGTCCAGGTCCTCCTGGGTCAGGGTGACCACCCGTTTCGGGTCGGCCGGCACCTTGATCAGGGTGCCGGTGGCGTCCTTCACCTCCCGGACGGCCGCGGCGGCGGACGTACCGGCGGAGGCGGCGGTCGTGCCGGCCGGGCCCGCGGGCGTGGACGACGCGCCGCACGCCACGGCGGTCAGAACGGCGACGGCGGCGACGAGCAGTCCGCCGGCCCTGCTGAGGGGTGCCATACGAGCTCCATGAAGAGATAGGGAAGGCTTGCCTTTTTTAGGTTAGCCTTACCTTATGTTTACGCAAGCCCGCGCCTTCGGTCTGGGAACCGCCGCCCTCTTAGCCCTATGCGCGGCCTCCATCCTCACCGGCGCGGGCCGCGTCACCCCCGGCCAGGTCATCGCCCACCTGCTCGGCACGGACACCGACACCCACCTGCGGATGGTCGTCACCACCCTCCGCCTCCCCCGCACCCTCGCCGGCCTCATCGTCGGCGCCGCCCTCGGCGTCTCCGGCCTCCTCCTGCAGTCCGTCACCCGCAACCCCCTCGCCGAGACCGGCCTGCTCGGCGTCAACGCCGGCGCCGCCCTCGGCGTCGTCACCGGCATCGCCACCACCGGCGCCCAGACCGGCGGCGCCTACCTGACCTGGGCACTCGGCGGCGCCCTCCTGACCACCGGCGCCGTCCTCCTCATCGGCGCCCGCATGTCACCCCTCAAACTCGTCCTGGCCGGCGCCGCACTCTCCGCCACCCTCACCGGCATCACCACCGCCGTCCTCGTCGCCGACCCCGTGACCTTCGACCAGTACCGCTACTGGGTCCTCGGCTCCCTCGCCGGCATCCCCCTCGACCGCGTCCTGTCCATCGCCCCCGCCATCGCCGCCGGACTCGCCATGGCCGCCATCGCCGCCCGCCCCCTGGCCGCCCTCACCCTCGGCGACGACCTCGCCGTCGCCCTCGGCCACCGCCCCGCCCGCACCAGAGCCTGGGTCACCATCGCCGTCACCCTCCTCAGCGCCGCCGCCGTCGCCGTCGCCGGCCCCATCGGCTTCCTCGGGCTCCTCGCCGGATACCTCGCCAGAACCACCGCCGCCGGCCGCATCGGACCGCAGATCGCCCTGTCCGGCATGGCCGGCGCCATCGTCCTGCTCGGCGCCGACGTGCTCGCCCGCGTCGTCATCCGCCCCTACGAAGCACCCGTCGCCCTGCTCATCGCCATCCTCGGCGCCCCCGTCCTCATCATCGTCGCCCGCTCCCGCACCGTCGCCGCCGGAGCCCGCGACCTCATCCCCCACACCACCAGCGCCCGCCGCAGCCGCCTGACCATCCCCGGCACCCTCCCCCTCCGCCTCGGCCCCCTGTCCTTCCTCATCCCCGTACGCTCCTGCCTCGCCGCCACCCTCCTCATCGCCCTGACCGCCGCCGCCACCATCGCCGCCGTCACCGCCGGACAATCCACCATGACCGCCACCCAAGCCGTCCAAGCCCTCACCGGCACCGGAACCGGCGGCCACCTCCTCCTCATCCAGGACATCCGGCTCCCCCGCATCGTCGCCGGACTCGTCGCCGGCGCCGCACTCGGACTGTCCGGCTGCCTCACCCAGGCACTCGCCCGCAACCGGCTCGCCACCCCCGACCTGCTCGGCGTCAACCAGGGCGCCGTCATCGCCATCATGATCGCCGGACTGCTCTCCGCCGCCGGCACCCTCTTCGCCCACTGGTGGATCGGCCCCCTCGGCGCCCTCGCCGCCATCCTCGCCGTCTTCGCCGTCTCCGGCGGCATCGGCCGGCAGGGCTACCGCTTCATCGTCACCGGACTCGCCCTCACCACCCTCGCCGGCGCACTCACCCAAGCCCTGCTCGCCTGGCAAGGACTCAGCTCCGCCACCGCCATCCACGCCTGGAGCGTCGGCAGCCTCACCGGACGCGGCTACGACGTCGCCCTCCCCGTCGCCACCGGCCTCCTCATCCTGCTGCCCGCCGCCCTCGCCCTCGCCCGCCGCACCGCCGTGCTCCGCTTCGACGAGGACGTCACCACCGCACTCGGCGTCAACCCCCGCACCACCCGGCTGCTCCTGCTCACCCTCGCCGTCATCCTCGCCGGGCTCGCCGTCGGCATCGCAGGACCCATCGCCTTCGTCGCCCTCGCCGCCCCCATCATCGCCACCCGGCTCGCCGGACCCGCCCGGCTCCCCCTCATCGGCGCACCCCTCACCGGCGCCGCCCTCGTCGTGATCGCCGACACCCTCGGACGCGTCCTCGCCGACGGCGCCGAAATCCCCGCCGGCGTCATCACCAGCATCCTCGGCGGCCCCTTCCTGCTGTGGACCCTGCTCGCAGACCGGAGGTCATGAATGACACCCCACCCCCCCGCCACCCCCCTCATCGAACCCGCCGCCACACCCGGCACCTGCAAAGTCACCTTCCTGTGGCGCCCCACCTCACCCACCGAACAAGCCCTCGTCCTCATCAACACCGTCACCGACCGCGACCGCCACGCCGGCGACATCACCGGCCACCTCATGACCCGCCTGCCCGGCACCGACCTGCTCCACCGCACCTACGAACTCGACGCCGACCTCCGCGCCAGCTACCAGATCCTGCCCTGCGCCGAACTCCCCGGCACCGACCGCGACTCCTGGCTGCACGTCATGCGCACCGCCCTCCCCGACCCCCGCAACCCCGCCACCGTCCCCGGCCCCCCCGACCGCCACCCCTCCTCCCTGCTCGAACTCCCCCAAGCACCACCACAGCCCTACCGGGAACGCCGCCCCGGCACCCCCCAAGGACGCCTCCTCGAAACCCGCGCCGCCGGCCGCCGCGTCTGGGTCTACACCCCACCCGGCACCGCCACCGGACCCCACCCCGCCCTGGTCCTCCTCGACGGCGAAGTCTGGGCCGGCCGCATCACCACCACCATGGACAACCTCATCGCCGACGGCCGCATCCCCCCCACCGTCGTCCTCCTGCCCGACTCCGTCGACCGCCCCACCCGCCTGCGCGAGATGGCCTGCCACGAACCCTTCGTCCGCCACCTCACCGACGACCTCCTGCCCTGGGCCGAACACGCATGGCAGATCACCGCCGACCCCGGCCGCACCACCATCGCCGGCCAGAGCTTCGGCGGCCTCACCGCCTCCTACGCCGCCTTCCTCGCCCCCGAACGCTTCGGCAACGTCCTATCCCAATCCGGCTCCTACTGGTGGCATGACGACGACCCCGAATGGCTCACCCGCCAATACGCCCGCACCCCCCGCCGCCCCGTCCGCTTCCACATCGAAGCCGGCACCCTCGAATGGATGCTCCTCGCCGAGAACCGCCGCTTCGCCGACACCCTCACCACCCAGGGATACGACGTGAGCTACGCCGAGTACAACGGCGGCCACGACCCCGCCTGCTGGCTCGGCGGCCTCGGCGACGGCCTCGCCACCCTCGCGGCGGCCCGGCCGTGAACCCCAAGAACGCCATCCGCGAACGCGTCCACACCCACTCCGGCGCCCTCATCGGCCTCAGCCACCTCATCCACGCCCACCCTGAGACCGCCTTCGAAGAGCACCGCGCCTCCACCTGGACCGCCGCCGTGCTCGACGCCGCCGGATTCGACGTCACGACCGCCGCCGGCGGACTGCCCACCGCCTTCACCGCCTCCTACGGCACCGGACCCGTCACCGTCGCACTCTGCGCCGAGTACGACGCCCTGCCCGGCCTCGGCCACGCCTGCGGCCACAACATCATCGCCGCCGCCGCCACCGGAGCCGGCCTCGCCCTCGCCCCCTTCGCCGACGACCTCGGCCTGACCGTCAAAGTCATCGGCACCCCCGCCGAAGAACGCGGCGGCGGCAAGGCGCTCCTGCTCGAAGCCGGCACGTTCGACGGCGTGGACGCCGCGATGATGGTGCACCCAGGACCCTTCGAAACCGTCAGATTCCGCTCCTTCGCCCTCGGCACCGCCGACGTCGAATACCTGGGCCGCCCCGCGCACGCCACCCTCGCCCCTCACGAGGGCCGCAACGCCGCCGACGCCATGACGCTCGCCCAGGTCGCCATCGGCCTGCTCCGCCAGCACCTGCCCCGCGACCACCACGTGCACGGCGTCGTCACCTCCGCCGGCGAGGCCCCCAACGTCATCCCCGCCCGATCCACCGCCTCCTATGAACTGCGCGCCGCCGCCGCCGAGGACCTCGGCGGACTGCGCGCCCGGGTGGCGGACTGCTTCCGGGGCGCCGCCCTGGCGACGGGCTGCGAGCTGCGGCTGACCCGCCCCGAGCCCGACTACCTCGACTTCCGCGACGACGCCGCGCTGGCCACCTGGTACGCCGCCAACGCCGCCGCCCTCGGCCGCCCCCGGCCGGTGGAGAAGGAGCCGTTCGCGATGACCGACATGGCCAACGTCTCGCACGTGATCCCGGCCATCCACCCCATGCTCGACATCGGCTCCGGGGACGCGGTCCCGCACGATCCCGCCTTCGCGGCGGCCGCCGTCTCGCCCGCCGCCGACCGCGCCCTGCTCGACGCCGCGATCATGCTGGCGTGGACGGCGGCTGACTTGTCCCCTCGCTGAGGGGTGTGAATCAGTACGACATGTTATTTTCCAAGCCGAACGCCTTTACATTGTAGATTTATTAGCCACGCGGACGGTGATCATCGTCGCGGCCAGGAACGCCGCCAGCAGGAACGCCGCCGCCGCCAGCAGCGCCACCCGGTACCCCGCCGACGAGGCCGCCACCGCGCACACCCCCACCCCCAGCCCGCCACCGATCATGCGCAGCGACTGGAACAACGTCATCGCCCGCCCCATCACCGCCGGCCCGACCGTCGCGAACGCCGTCACCTGCACCGCCGTCACCGCCTGCCCGAGCACCAGGCCCACGCAGAACATCACCGCCCGCAGCGCCCACGGACCAGGCTCGGCCAGGGCGAGCAGCGCGAACAGCACCCCGCCGCCGAGCAGCCCGGCGGCGACCACCCGCCCCTCCCCCCACCGCGCGCAACTCCGGTCCACGACGAACCCCGCCACCATCAGCCCCAGCGCCTCGGGGAAGATCACCAGCCCGGCGTCCGCCGCCGACGCCCCCAGCAGGTCCTGATACATGAGCGGGAACGCGAACAACATGCCCAGCAGCCCCGCCGCCGACAACCCCGCGGTGACCGCACCCCGCAGGAACGCGCGGTCGGCCAGCAGACCCAGGTCGAGCAGCGGGAACTCGGTCGTGCGGGCCGACCTGACCAGCGCCCCCACCAGCAGGGCCCCGGCCAGCAGCGCGCCCCACGCGACCGGTCCCGGCGGGCCGTCGCCCAGGCCGTACATGAGCAGGCCGAACCCGGCGCCGGCCAGCACCAGCCCGCGCACGTCCAGCCGCCCGCCGGCGCGGGGCGCCGGGGCCCGCCACAGGACCGCCGCGCCCACCACCAGCGCCGCGACGCCGAACGGCAGGTTGACGAGGAACGCCCACCGCCACGACAGCGCGTCGGCCAGCACCCCGCCGAGCACCGGCCCCAGCGCGGGCGCCAGCGCCGTCGGCACCACGATGTAGCGCGACAGGCGCATGCGCTCCTCCGGCGGGTACGCGCCGAACAACATGGCCAGGCCGGCCGGCGTCAGGATCCCGCCGCCGGCGCCCTGCAGCACCCGGAATCCCACCAGCGAGCCCAGGTCCCAGGCCAGCGCGCACAGCCCGGACGCCACGGTGAACACCGCCAGCGCCCCCAGGAACACCCGCGGCGCGCCGTAACGGTCGCACAACCAGCCGGCCACCGGCATCGCGACCGCGAGGCTGGCCAGGAACGCCGACTCCACCGCGTTGCTCGCCATCGGCGCCACGCCGAGGTCGGCGGCGATGGCGAACAGCGCGGGGTTGACGATCGTCGCGTCCAGGCCGTTCATGCACATGGCCGTGACGTAGACGGCGAGGAGGGCCGCCCTCACCGGCGCAGGCCGCGCGGGCGCAGGTCCGTCCAGTGTCCGGCCACGTAGGCCAGGCAGGCCGCCCTGCCGTCGGGCCCGAACCGCACCGACCAGCCGTCGGGCACGGCGGCGAACTGCGGCCAGATGGAGTGCTGGTCCTCGTCGTTGGCCAGGACGAGGAACTCGCCGTCCGGGTCGTCGAAGGGGTTCACGCGTTCAGCTCCTGAAGTCGGGCCGCGACGATCGCGCCGATCTCGGCGATCGGTCCCGGCTGGGTCATGTCCTTATGGCTGCAGGCCACGTCGTGGCTCTCGATCGCGCCCGCGAGGTGCGGCCGCCAGGTGGCGGCGGTCAGCCCCTCGTCGACGGTGTCCACGGTGGCGCGGAAGAACAGCACGTCGCCGTCGTGGACGCGGGTGTCGTGGGCGCGGACGAGACGGTTGGTGTTCAGGTAGAGGTCCTTCAGCTCGGTGAGCGTCCCGACCGGCAGCCCGGCCAGCGGGCTGGCCTCCCGCCGCAGGATGTCGATCACGCGCTCCAGCGTCGGCGCGGCGTCCGGCGCGAAGCCGCCCATCGTGAGCAGCGCCTCCAGCGCCTCAGCCTCGTCGGACGGCGGCAGGTCGCGCATGCCCTCGGCCGGGTAGGCGTCCAGGACGGCCAGCAGCGCCACCTCCTGCCCCGCCTGACGCAGCTGCACGGCCATCTCCTGCGCGATGATGCCGCCGGTGGACCAGCCGAGCAGATGGTACGGCCCGTGCGGCCGCACCAGCCGGAGCTGGGCCACGTAGTCGGCGGCCAGCCTGCGCAGCGAGACCGGCAGCCGGTCCCGGCGCGCCTGCAGCCCGTAGATGGGCCGGTCCGGCACGTACCGGATCAGACCGCTGTAGCACCAGCTCAGCCCGCCCGCCGGATGCACGCAGAACAGCGGCGCCCGCGCCCCGGCCGCACGCAGCGGCAGCAGCACCTTGAGCGGGTCCATCCGCGCCCCGCCCTCGGCCAGCGCGGCCAGCCCGGCGGCGGTCGGCGCCTCGAACAGCGCGCCGACGGACACCTCGACGCCGAGCACCTCCTTGATCCGCGCGACCAGCCGGACCGCGAGCAGCGAGTGGCCGCCGAGCTCGAAGAACCCGTCGTCCACTCCCACCCGGGGCAGGCCGAGCACCTCCGCGAACAGCGCGCACATGGTCGCCTCCCCCGGCCCGTCCGGCAGCCGGCCGCCGACGGCGGCCGCCTCGGGCGCGGGCAGGGCGGCGCGGTCGAGCTTGCCGTTCACGGTCAGCGGCAGCGCGGGCACCTCGACGATCGCGGCGGGGACCATGTAGCCGGGCAGGAACCGGCCGGCGAACGCCCGCAGGTCCCCGGTCTCCCCCGCCGTCACGACGTAGCCGGTCAGGCGCTGGTCGCCGGGCCGGTCCTCGCGGACGACGACCGCGGCCTGCGCGACCGCCGGATGCCCCAGCAGGGCCGCCTCGATCTCGCCGGGCTCGATGCGGAAGCCGCGCACCTTGACCTGCTGGTCGGCGCGGCCCAGGTAGTCGAGGGTGCCGTCCGGCGACCACCGTGCCAGGTCGCCGGAGCGGTACATCCGCGATCCCGGCGGCCCGAAGGGGTTGGCGACGAACCGCTCGGACGTCAGCCCCGGACGGCCGAGGTAGCCGCGGGCCAGGCCGTCGCCCGCCACGTACATCTCGCCGGCCACGCCGGGGGGCACCGGCCGCAGGGCGTCGTCCAGCACGTAGACGCGCAGGTCGGGCAGGCCGCGGCCGATGGGGCTGCCCTGCCACGCGCCGGGCGTCAGCACCTGGTGGGTGACGTGCACGGTCGTCTCGGTGATCCCGTACATGTTCACCAGCGTCGGCCCCTCCGGACGCCAGCCGGCCAGCCTGGCCGGCTCCAGCGCCTCGCCGCCGAAGATCACGTAGCGCAGGGCCAGCTCGCGCCCGTCGTCGGCGGCGACGAGCTGGTGGAACGCCGACGGCGTCTGGTTGAGCACGGTGACGCGCTCGCGGGCCAGCAGGGCCAGGAAGTCGCGCGGCGACCTGCTCACCTCGTACGGCACCACGACCAGCCGGCCGCCGTACAGCAGCGCGCCCCACAACTCCCACACCGAGAAGTCGAAGGCGTAGGAGTGGAAGAGCGTCCACACGTCGCCGGGCCCGAAGCCGAACCAGTGGTCGGTGGCCGACATCAGCCGCACCACGTTGTGATGGGTGACCAGCACGCCCTTGGGACGGCCGGTGGAGCCCGAGGTGTAGATCACGTACGCGGCGTCGCCGGGCCGCAGGTCACGCTCCAGGTCGTGCGCCGGCCGGTCGCCGAGGTCGTCCAGCCAGCCCGGGTCCACCACGCAGACCGGACCGGCGTCGGCGAGCATGTAGCCGACGCGCTCGGCCGGATAGGACGGGTCCAGCGGCAGGTAGGCCGCCCCGGTCTTGAGCACCGCGAGCAGCGCCACGACCAGGTCGGGGGTCCGGGGCAGCGACAGGGCCACGATGGCGCCGGGGCGGGCGCCGTGGGCGGCGAGCTTGTGCGCCAGCCGGTTGGCGCGCGCGTTCACCTGGGCGTAGGTCAGCTCGCCGACGGCGACGGCGTCCGGGGCGCTGCGGACCTGCGCCTCGAACAGGCCGGGCAGCGTCGCTCCCGGCTCGCTGACCAGGTCGCCGTTCCAGTCCTCGATGAGGGTGCGGCGCTCGGCCGCGTCCAGGAGGTCGAGCAGGCCGATCGGCGTGCCGGGCTCGGCCACGGCCTGACCGAGCAGCCGGGTCAGCCGCTGGACGAAGCCCCGGGCGGTCCCCCGGTCGAACAGGTCCTCGCTGTATTCGAGGAAACCCGCGCCGGCCGGGCCCAGGTTGAGCGTCAGGTCGAACTTGGCCGTGCCCGTGTGCACCACGCGCACGCCGTCGGGATCGGGGGTGTCCTGGTAGACCAGCATGACCTGGAACAGGGGGTGCCGGTTGCGCGCCCTGGCCGGGTTCAGGGCCTCCACGAGCCGGTCGAAGGGCAGCTCGGCGTGGTCGAACGCGGCCAGGTCGGCCTGCCTGACCCGGCCGAGCAACTCGGCGAAGGTCGGGTCGCCCGAGGTGTCGGCGCGCAGGACGAGCGTGTTGACGAAGAAGCCGACGGCCTCGTCCAGCGCGCTGTCGTCGCGGCCCGCGACCGGGGTGCCGATCGGGATGTCGGTGCCGGCGCCGAGCCGGGTGAGCAGCGCCGCCAGCGCGGCGTGCAGCACCATGAACACGCTGGCCCGGGTGCGGCGGGCGAGCGCCTCGGCGGCCCGCATGAGCGGGGGCGGCAGGGTGACGGGCACCGTTCCGCCGGCGCCGCTCGGCACGGCCGGGCGCGGCCGGTCGAAGGGCAGCTCCAGCCGGTCCGGCAGGCCCGCGAGGGCCTCGCGCCAGTGGGCCAGGCCGGTGGCGGGCAGGTCGCGCCGCCACAACGTGTAGTCGGCGTACTGCACGGGCAGCGGCGCGAACGCCGGCGCCGCGCCCGCCTTGCGGGCCTCATAAGCCGTCAGGATGTCCCTGACGAGCGGCCTGGCCGACCAGCCGTCGCCCGCGATGTGGTGCAGCACCAGCGCCAGCACGTGCTCGCCGGGACCGAGCCGCAGCAGGTGGGCGCGGAACGGCGGCTCGGTGACCAGGTCGAAGCCGCGGCCCGCGATCGTCGCCAGAGCCTGGCACTCGTCGTCGGGCTGCCACACGGGCAGCCGCACCCGCACCCGCTCCAGGATGCGCTGGCGGGGCACGCCGTCCCGCTCGGGGAAGATCGTGCGCAGGATCTCGTGCCGCTCGACGACGTCGTCGAGCGCCGCCCGCAGCGCGTCCCGGTCGAGCGGGCCGGTCAGGCGGAGCGCGAGCGGGATGTTGTACGTCGGGCTGGGGCCCTCGATCCGGTACAGGAACCAGAGCCGGGCCTGGGCCGACGACAGCGGCACGGAGTCCGGGCGGCTGCGCGTGCCCAGGCGCGGCCGGGGCGCGGCGGTGGCGCCGAGCCGGGTGACGAGCTCGGCGGGGGTGGGCGACTCGAAGACCGCGGTGATGGGCAGCCGCTGCTCGAACGTCTCCCGCACCCTGACCGTGAGCCGGGCCGCCAGGAGGGAGTGGCCGCCGAGGTCGAAGAAGGAGTCCTCGGGACCGGCTGCCTGGAGTGACAACACCTCGCAGAACAGCGCGCACATGGCCTGCTCGGCGCCGTTGGCCGCCGGGCGGCCCGCCGTGGCCGCGGCCGTGGCGCGCGGGGCCGGCAGCGCGGCGCGGTCGAGCTTGCCGTTGGGGGTGCGGGGCAGCGACTCCAGCCAGACGATCGTGGCGGGCGTCATCCCGGCAGGCAACCGCGCCTGCGCGTACGCCCGCAGGTCGGGCGTCTCACCAGCGGGTGTGTCGTTGGCGGGCGTCTCACCGGTGGGCGCGGCTGCGGTGGGCACCGCGTAGGCGATGAGGCGGTCGCCGTGCGCCGTCACCGCGGCGGCGGCCACGCCCGGATGCCCTTCGAGCACGGCCTCGATCTCGGCCGGCTCGATCCGCACCCCGCGCACCTTCACCTGGTCGTCGGCCCGGCCCAGCAGCTCCAGCCGGCCGGCGGCGGCCCAGCGGGCGCGGTCGCCCGTACGGTACAGGCGCCCGCCGCCGGGGGCGGCCACGAAACGTTCGGCGGTCAGGTCGGGGCGGCCGAGGTAGCCGCGCGCCAGCCCGTCGCCGGACAGGTACAGCTCCCCCGTGGCGCCGGGCGGCACGGGGTGCAGCGCGTCGTCGAGCACGTGCGCGCCGCTGCCGGCGGTGGGTCCTTCCGAGCCGTCGCCGAGCCAGGTGTAGGCATCGACGGTGGCCTCGGTGGGGCCGTAGTGGTTGACGGCCAGGGCCCGCTCCCGCAGGGTCCGCCACAGCGGCTCCGGCACGGCCTCGCCGCCGACGACGACGACGCGCGGCGGGTCGGCCAGCAGCTCGGGCAGCTCCTTCAGGTGGGACGGGGTCAGGTCGAGGTAGTCGATGCCGTGCTCGCGGACGTAGGCGGTCAGCGCCTCGGGGTCGCGGTAGACGTCGTCGCCGAGCAGGTGCAGCTCATGGCCGCCGATCATCCAGAGCAGCGGGTCCAGCGAGGCGTCGAACGAGAACGACGCGGTGTGCGCGACCCGCAACCGCTCCCCGGCGGGGAAGAGCCGCTCGCGGTGCCCGGCCAGCAGCGCGGCCAGCCCGAGATGCGTGCCCACCACGCCCTTGGGACGGCCGGTGGATCCGGAGGTGTAGATGACGTAGGCGGCGTCACCGGGCCGGGGCAGGGGCAGCACGCCCACCACACCATCGGCGACCGGCCGCTGATCCGGCGCGACGACGATCGCCGGGTGGGCGTCGGACAGCATGAGGTCGCGCCGGTCGGCGGGGTAGGCGGGGTCGATCGGCAGGAACGCGGCGCCGCTGCGCAGGACGGCCAGCAGCGCCACCACCAGCTCGGCCGAACGGGGCAGGGCCACGGCGACGATCTGCCCGGGCCCGGCCCCCTGCCCGGCGAGATGCCGGGCCAGGCGGTCGACCCGCGCCCCGAGCCGCTCGTACGTCAGCGGCTCACCGTCACAGACGAGCGCCGTCTCACCGGGCGTCAGGCGCACCTGCCGGAGGAGCGCCTCCACCACCCCGGGCGGAGGCCCACCGGCCTGGGCGGCCGCGTCGGCGGGCGGCCGCGCGGCGGGCACCATGACGGGAGCCTGGGCGGCCGGGCCGTCTCCCGCGCCGGCGGGAAGCAGGCCGAGGGCGGCGCGGTCCTTCCGGGTGAGCAGGGACAGCCGGCCCAGGGGCGTGTCCGGGGGGACGTGGGCCAGTGAGGCGAGGAAGCGGGCGAGCCGGCCCGCGTGCCCGGCCAGCGTCTCCTCCGTGTACAGGGCGGCGTTGCCGTCGAGTTCGAGGGTGAGCCGGTCGCCGTCCAGGAGCAGCGCCACGGCGAGGTCGTCGACCGGCCCGGCGGCCAGGTTGGTGACGGCCCCGCCCGCGCTGCCGAACTTCACCTCGGAGCCGAACGGCTTGATGTTGAGCAGCGGCCCGAACAACGCCCGCGACGACCCGGCCAGCCCCAGGTCGCGACGCAGGTCCTCGATCCGGTAGCGGCCATGGCGGCGGGCCTCGGCGATCCGGCGGGCGGCGTCGCCGACGAGGTCGCCGAGCGTGCGGCCGGGGCGCACGTCGAGCCGGACCGGCAGCACGTTGACCGTCAGGCAGGGCACGCGCAGGGCGGCGCCGGAGCGGTTCATCAGCGGCAGGCCGATCAGCACGTCCGTGCTGCCGGTGAGGCGGCCCAGGTAGCAGGCCAGCCCGGCGGCGGCCACGTCGGCCCAGGTCGCGCGGGCTTCGCGGGCGAGCGCGTCCCAGTGTCCCGTGGCCGGCAGCGGCGCGCGCCGCCGGACGACCTCGCGGGCCGTCATGGCGGCCGGGCCGGCCAGCCCGGCCGGCTCCGGCGCGCCGCCGAGCCGGCCCAGCCAGTACGCCCGGTCGCGGGCGTGCCGTTCCGAGGCCCGGTAGGCGTCCTCGTCGGCGAGCACCGGCGCCATCGACCCGAACGGCCCCGCGCCGGGCGTCAGGCCCTCGGCCAGCGCGGTGTAGATGTCGGCCATCCGCTCGACCAGCATCGACAGGGCGTAGGCGTCGATGAGGATGTGGTGGGCGCGCAGGTACCACACGTGGTGGTCGTCGGCCAGGCGCAGCAGCGCGTGCCGGGACAGGTGGCCGGTGACGACGTCGACCGGCGTGCTCTGGTCCGAGCGCATCCAGGCGCCGGCCGCGGCCTCCGGGTCGGGCTCGGCCCGCAGGTCGAGCACGGTGAGGCTGCCGCGCAACGAGTCGTACTCGCGCAGATACTGGGCGGGCTCCTCGGTGAAGCGCAGGCGCAGCGGCTCGGCCTCGGCCAGGCAGCGCTCCAGCGCCCGCTCGAACACGGCCCGGTCGAGGCGGCCGCGGATGTCGATGCGGTCGGCCGCGTTGTAGACGGGGTTGCCGGGGTCCAGGCGCTGGGCGAACCAGATCCCGGCCTGCGCGCCCGTGAGGGGCATGGTGGACGGCAGGATCGGCGACAGGGTCTTCGGAGGCGTCACGCCGTCCGTTCCTCCTCTCCGTCGTTCGCACCGGTCTTGCCCGCCACCAGATCGGCCCAGGCCGCGATGGTGGGCTTCTCCACCAGGTCGGGGAAGGCGACCTTGACGCCCGCGCGGTTCCAGCGCTCGATGAGCGTCATCACCCGGATGGAGTCGAGTCCCGCGTCCACGAGGTCGTCGTCGAGGCCGAGCTCGCCGGGCTCGACGAAGAGCAGGCCGGCGATCTCGGCGCGGAGCCGCTCCGCGGTCTCAGACACCGGCCACCGCCCGGGACAGCGCGCGGCTGAGGCGCGTGGTCGTGGTGGTGACGGCGCACCGCTCGGCCGCGTACGTCAGGGCCATGTCGTGGTGCTCGCGGGAGAAGTCGGCCACGGCGTCGGCCACCACGAACGCCTGCGTGTCGCGCATGAACGCCTCGCAGGCCGTCATGAGCACGCCGATGTGGGCGTACACGCCGCAGATGACGATCTGGTCGCGGCCCTGCTCCGCCATCAGCTCGGCCAGCCCGGTGCGCTGGTAGGCGCTGTAGCGCCACTTGGTGAGCAGCACGTCGTCCGCGCCGGGCGCGAGCGCGTCGGTGATCTGGGCCTCGTACGGGTCGGCGCCGATGCCGTCACCCCAGAAGTCGAGGAGCAGGCCGCGCTGCTCGGCGCTCTGGGCGCCGGGCTGGGCGGAGTAGACGACGGGCACGCCGAGGCGGGCGCAGAGCTCGCGCAGCGCCGCGACGTTGGCCATCAGCTCGACCAGCGGCGACTGGCCGGGGGTGTAGGCGCGCAGGAAGTAGTTCTGCATGTCGTGGACGAGCAGGACGGCGCGGCGCGGGTCGGGACGCCAGTCGACGCGGTTGGCGGGCGGCTCGGCCGGCATCGGGTACGGCTTGATCTCGGGGATCGGCATGTCATGTCCTTTCGCGGAGGTGGCGCTTGCTGACCTTGCCGACCGCGGTCTGCGGGAAGGCGTCGACGAACTCGAAACGGTCAGGGATCTTGAAGACGGCGATGCCGCGCTCGCGCAGGAAGGCCCGCAACTCGGCCTTCGCGGGCGGTTCGCCGGAGCAGATCACGTAGGCGCAGGCGCGTTCGCCGAGGTAGGGGTCCGGCACGGCGACGACGCTGGCGTCGTGGACGGCCGGATGGGCCAGCAGGTGATTCTCGACCTCCTCACCGGCGATCTTCTCGCCGCCCCGGTTGATCTGGTCCTTGGCGCGGCCCTCGACGACCAGGTAGCCGTCGGGGGTGCGCCGGACGATGTCGCCGGTGCGGTAGAAGCCGTCCTCGGTGAAGGCGGTCCTGTTGTGCTCGTCGGCCTTCCAGTAGCCGCGGATCGTGTACGGGCCGCGCGTCAGCAGGTGGCCGCTGTCGCTGTCGCGTCCGTCGTCGTCGAGGATGCGGATCTCGTCGTCGGGCGAGATGGGGCGGCCCTGGGTGGAGACGATCGTCTCCTCGTCGTCGTCCAGCCGGGTGTAGTTGACCAGCCCTTCGGCCATGCCGAACACCTGCTGGAGCGTGCAGCCCAGCTCGGGGCGCACCCGCTTGGCCGCCTCCTGGCTGAACTTGGCGCCGCCGACCTGCAGCACCTCCAGGCTCGACAGGTCGTGCCCGGTGGCGGCGGCCGCCTCCAGCCAGAGCAGGGCGAGCGGCGGGACCAGCGCGGCGATGGTGACACGCTCGGCTTCGACGAGCGGGAAGCAGGTGCCGGGGCTGGGGTCGGGCGCCAGCACGGACGCGGCGCCGGCGCTCAGCGCGCCGAACACGCCAGGCGAGCTCATCGGGAAGTTGTGCGCGGCGGGCAGCGCGCACAGGAAGACGCTGTCCGGGCTCAGCCCGCAGATCTCGGCGCTGGCGCGGAAGCTGTAGAGGTAGTCGTCGTGGGTGCGCGGGATCAGCTTGGGCAGGCCGGTGCTGCCGCCCGAGAGCTGCAGGAACGCCACCTCGCCCGGGCCGGGGTCCGGCAGCTCGGCCGGGGCGGCCTCCGGCAGCTCCCCGAGCACGAACGCGGGCGTGTCCGGGGCGAAGGCGCGGTGGTCGTCGCCGGGGCAGATGTAGGCGGCGGCCTCGGTGAACGCGCAGAAGGAGGAGATCTCGGCCGAGCGGTGCGCGGGCAGCGCGAACACCGGCCAGGCGCCGAGCCGGAACAGCGCGAAGCAGACCTGGTGGAACTCGGGCACGTTCGGCAGTTGCACCACGACGCGGTCGCCGGGGCCGATGCCGTGCGCGCGCAGCCCGGCGGCCAGGCGGTCGGCCCGCACGTCCAGGTCGCCGAACGTCCAGCGGGCCTGCGGGGAGATCAGGGCGGGGCGGGGGCCGTACGCCTGCGCCAGCTCGCGTAACATCCGCCCGAACGTCTGGCCGCGCCAGTAGCCGGCCGCCCGGTAGCGGGCGGCCTCCTCCTCAGACCAGTGCATCCGACACTCCCAGGGCGCGCAGCATGGTGCGGAACTTGGCGGAGGTCTCGGCGAGCTCGGCGTCCGGGTCGGAGCCGGTGACGATCCCGGCGCCCGCGTACAGCTTGAGCGTGTGCTCGGCCACCTCGGCGCAGCGGATCGCCACCGCCCATTCGCCGTCGCCGGTGGCGTCGGTCCAGCCGACCAGCCCGGCGTAGAAGCCGCGGTCGAACGGCTCCAGCGTCTCGATCATCCGCCGGGCGCCGGCGCGCGGCGTCCCGCACACGGCGGGCGTCGGGTGCAGCGCGGCGGCGAGCGTCAGCGCGGAGGTGTCCGGGTCGCGCAGCGTGCCGCTGATCCGGGTGGACAGATGCCACATCGTCTCGGTGGAGGTGAGCTCCGGCCTGCCCGGCACCTCCAGGCCCGCGCAGTAGGGCCGCAGCGCGTCGGCCACGTCCGCCACCACCAGCCGGTGCTCGTGCAGGTCCTTGGCCGAGGCGGCCAGGGCGGCGGCCCGGCGCCGGTCCTCGGCCGGGTCGGCGGAGCGGGCGGCGGACCCGGCGAGCGGGTTGCTGATCACCTCCCGCCCGCGGCGGGACACCAGCAGCTCGGGGCTGGCGCCGGTGAGCGTCCGCCCGCCGGGCAGCGGGGCGGCGAAGGAGTAGCCGTGCCCGAGCAGCGGCCGCAGCAGCCCGGGCAGGTCCACGGGCTCGTCGGAGCGCAGCTCGACGGTTCTGGCCAGCACCACCTTGTCCAGGCGGCCGGCGTCCAGCTCCTCCAGGACCCGCCGCACCGCCGCGACGTAGTCGGCCGGCGACGGCACCCGCCTGCTCCACCAGCCGCCGCTGCGCACGACCGTCTCACCCGGCGGGATCGGGGGCGACCAGGTCTCGGACTCGGGCAGGATCAGGTGCGCCGTGCCGTCGAAGCCGATGGCCCCCGCGGCCGGGCCGTCCACCCTTGCGGCCAGTGTGGCCAGGTCGCCGCCCGCGACGCCGCGCACCCCGCGGGTGAGCAACGTGCCGCGGGCGGAGGCGAACAGCACCGAGTCCGCGCGGTCGTAACCCGCCAGCGGATCCGCCACGGTTCTCAGGAGATGCATGTAAATCCAATCTGGTCAGGCGCGAAGGGTCGCGCCGCCGTCGACGAGGAGGTCGTGCATGGTGATGTGCCTGGCCCGCTCCGAGCACAGGAACACGACCGCGTCGGCGACGTCGGCCGGGTCCGCCACCCGGCCGAGCGGGATGCCGACGCGGAACGTGCCGGGGTCGCCCGCGAGCGTGGCCGAGAGCGCGTCGTCATGGTCGGTCCCCGCCCACAGCGCCCGGAGCATCGAGGTGTCGGTCGATCCCGGCGAGACGACGTTGCAGCGGATGCCGTGCCTGGCCACCTCCAGGCCGAGGCAGCGGGTGAACATGCGGGCCGCCGCCTTGGAGGCGGCGTAGGCGGCCAGGCCCACGCGCGGCACGGAGGCCGCGTTGGAGCCGACGGTGACGATCGCGCCCTCGCGCCTGGCCTCCATCCGGCGGGCGACCGCGCGGGAGACGTGGAAGACGCCGTCGGCGTTCACGGCGAAGCTCTGCCGCCAGTGGTCGTCCTCGGCGTCCGCCACCGCTCCTGGCAGCAGCACGCCGGCGACGTTGACGAGGATGCCGATCGGGCCCAGGTCCCGTTCCACCGCCGCGACGACGTCCGCCACGTCCTGCGGGTCGCGCACGTCCATGCGGTAGCCGCCGGACCGCGCCTGGATGTCGGCCGCCGCGACCTTCGCCCCCGCGTCCGCCAACGCCGCGCACACGGCCGCCCCGATCCCCCGGGCCGCGCCGGTCACCAAGGCGATTTTGCCGTCGATCCCGTCCATTGCGGCAAGTCCTCCCCGAATGCTGTGGTTAGGTAAGCCTTGCCTAATTTGATCGCAAAGTCAGCATCTGTCAAGGGAGCGTTCCGGTGCCGTCACCGCCTGCCGCGCCTGCCCTGAACACGCGGACGGGCGGCCCCGCACCACCGGAACCGCCCGCATCACCCAGGTCAGACAATGGGTACCCGCTGAGCCACCCGGCCCGACCGCACCGCCGAGCCCGGAAAGGATGCCCACCTGAGCCGCCCGGCCCGGCCGCGCCGCCGAACCGGGAAACGCGGCTACGGAGTGAGCCGCGAGGCGACCAGCCCGGCCTCCGGCGACCGGCCCGCGACCGGCAGCGTCATCGACAGGCGCACCACCGTGCCCTCGGGCCCGGTCGTGAAGACCACCTCGTCCGACAACCGCCGCATCAGCCAGATGCCGCGCCCGCCCGGCTCCGACGTGGCCGGCAGGCCGGCCTCGTCCAGCACCCCGGCGGAGATCCCCGGCCCGTCGTCGGCGACCTCGCAGACCAGCTTCCCGTCCTGCGGCCACATGCGCAGCCGCCCGTGGCCGCCGCCGTGCTCGACGGCGTTGACGACGCACTCGTTGACCGCCGCCACGAGGTCGCCCAGCCGCTCCCCCGACACCCCCAGCAACCGGGCGCGGGCGTAGACCGCGTGGCGGGTGCGTCCCACGCGTCCCTCGTCGAAGTCCACACTGAGCGGCTCCATGCTTTCAATGTCCGTCGTGGTGGTGTCCGATGCTGTGCCCAAGGTGACAGAGCCCGGCGCCTTTACAATGTAGATCAACAATTGCCGCCGTTGGACACACGCACACCTGAGTCAAGGACTGAGTCAAAGCCGCGCCGGAAGGACCTTGCGCGGGCGAAGGGGGCTGGCTTTAATACGCCCTGGCGCGAACCCCGCCATCCCCTGCCGCCGACGAGGAGACCTTGTGACCATCCCCGCAGGTCGAGCCCTCATTCTTCGGGCGCCCACGCTCGGCGTGCGGGTGTTAGCGCTCTCACTTCACCGCCCCACGCCCATGAAACTTTCTTTTCACCCATCGGGAAAGCGCTTACCGAAGCCCGTCCACTCCTGAAAGGACCCTGCCATGCGGTTACCGCTGGCCGCCGCGGCCACCGTGCTCGCCCTGGCCACGACGCTGACCACCGCCACCACCACGGCTCAGGCCGCCCCGCCCACCAAGCAGATGGAGGACCTCGACCGCGGGCTGATCAGCGTACGGTCCGGCTCCGGCAACCTGGTGTCGTGGCGGCTGCTCGGCACCGACCCCGACGGCGTCTCCTTCAACGTGTACCGGGGCTCGACCAGGGTCGCCTCGGGGCTCACCGCCGCCACCGGCTATCTGGACGGGGGCGCCGCCGCCGACGCCTCGTACACGGTCAGGGCGGTGACCGGCGGCACCGAGCAGGCCGCGTCGCCCGGCTCGCTCCGCTTCACCGGCGGCGCCTACCTGGACGTGCCGATCCAGCCGCCGTCGGGCGGCACGACGCCGGACGGGGTCGCCTACACCTACAGCGCCAACGACGCCAGCGTGGGCGACGTGGACGGCGACGGGCAGTACGAGATCGTGCTGAAGTGGGATCCGTCCAACGCCAAGGACAACTCCCAGTCGGGATACACCGGCAACGTGTTCGTGGACGCCTACCGCCTGAACGGCACCCGGTTGTGGCGCGTCGACCTGGGCCGCAACATCCGCGCCGGCGCTCACTACACCCAGTTCCAGGTGTACGACTACGACGGCGACGGCCGGGCCGAGATCGCGATGAAGACCGCCGACGGCACCGTGGACGGCCGCGGCACGGTGATCGGCAGCTCCGGCGCCGACTACCGCAACTCCAGCGGGTACGTGCTCAGCGGGCCCGAGTACCTGACCATGTTCAACGGGCTGACGGGCGCGGCGATGTCCACGGTCTCCTACGACCCGCCGCGCGGCACGGTCTCCTCGTGGGGCGACAACTACGGCAACCGGGTGGACCGTTTCCTGGCCGGGACGGCGTACCTCGACGGCGAGCGCCCCTCGCTCATCATGGCGCGCGGCTACTACACGCGTTCGGTGATCGCCGCCTGGGACTTCCGCAACGGCACGCTCACCAAGCGGTGGACGTTCGACAGCAACTCGGCGGGCTCGCAGTGGGCCGGGCAGGGCAGTCACAGCCTGTCCGTCGGCGACGTGGACGCCGACGGCCGGGACGAGATCGTCTACGGCGCGATGGCCGTGAACGACAACGGCACCGGCATGTGGACCACGCGCACCGGCCACGGCGACGCCCAGCACCTGGGCGACTTCGACCCGGCGAAGGCCGGCCTGGAGTACTTCAAGGTCAGCGAGTCCACCTCCCAGCCCGGCTCCCTCTACATCGACCCGCGCACCGGCCAGATCCTGTGGTCCACCGCCTCCGGCTCCGACAACGGGCGCGGCGTGGCCGGCGACATCTCCACCGTCCGGATCGCCGGCGAGTTCTGGTCGGCCGCCGACGCCAACGTGCGCAGCGTCACCGGCAACACGGCCGGCCGCAAGCCGTCCTCGGTCAACTTCCTCGTCTGGTGGGACGCCGACCCGGTCAGGGAACTGCTCGACCAGACCAGAATCGACAAGTACGGCACCAGCTCCGACACCCGCCTGCTGACCGCCTCGGGGGTGCACTCCAACAACGGCACCAAGGCGACGCCCTCACTGTCGGCCGACCTGTTCGGCGACTGGCGCGAGGAGGTCGTCTGGCCCACCAGCGACAACCGGGCGCTGCGCATCTACAGCACCACCACGCCGACGGACCGGCGCCTGTACACGCTGATGCACGACCCGCTGTACCGGGTGTCGGTGGCCTGGCAGAACACCGCCTACAACCAGCCGCCGCACACGAGCTACTTCATCGGCGACCGCATGGCCACCCCGGCCAGGCCGGACATCTATGTACGCTGATCGCTGCCGATGATCTCCTGGGCCGTCTGCGGGCCGTCGGCCATGGACCCGGGCCGTCGCGGCGGCGCCGCGTCGGCCCGGCGCGTCCGCTGCTCGGATGCCGGCATGAGGTGGGCGCAGACCTTCAAGAGGAGGACGCGCGACAGGATCGCGGCCCGGTGGCTGTCCGGCATACGACTGACGACACCTAAGAGGTGCAGCTGGGGCTGATCACCCGCTCGGGTGAGTCCAGCCAGATCTGCTGGCCTTCGCTGGTCACCGTCATTCCGAACCGGTCGAAGTCGGGCTCCCCCCAGGCCGCCCACCGGAAGTAGGCGTTGACGGCTTCCTGCCACACCGGCCGGTCACCCACCTGGACGCCGGCGTACTCCTGGACGCCGGGTGTCCAGACGACCCTGGCCCGCTGGCCCGGATCGTGCGGGTTGAGCGCCCACACCACCGTGTGGTCCGGCTGGGGCTGGGTGGCGAAGTGCAGGCCGGTCATGGCGGCCATCGCCAGGAGTGCGCCCTGCGGGGCTTCGGCGATCATGCGCGGGTCCACCCGCGTGCCGAGGTCATGCATGGCGGCGTCGTCCGGCTTTGACCCATGGACCGCCCGGTGGCCGCGCATCACCATGTAGGAACTGCCCGTCACGAACGTGCCGACCGCGCTGCCGTCCGGCATGACGATCAGCCGCACCACCTGATCGTCGCCGTCCCCGACCGAGTACGGTGCCACGATGACCGCGCCGGGCCGCGCCTGCTGGATCCAGGCATAAGGGATGGAGCGCACCGCGCAGGTGACGTGAACCCGATCGTAGAGAGCGCGCTCAGGGCAGCCCTCCGCACCGTCCCCGACGACCAGGTGCGCCTGGACGCCGAAGGCGGCGAGATTCTTGGCCGCCTGCTCAGCGACCTGCCGGTCCACCTCGATCGACGTGACGCCGCCGTCCGCCCCGACGAGGTGAGCCAGCAGCGCGGCCGTCCAGCCGGTGCCCGTTCCGACCTCCAGCACGCGGTTCCCCGGGCGCGGATCGAGCAGGTTCAGCAGGGCGGTGACCGTGCTCGGCGCACTGCTGGACGAGCTGAAGATGCCCTTCCTGTCCTGAAGGGAGGCGGCGCCGTCCGCCACCTGCGTGACGATGAAACAGTTGGAGGCGACGGCATCCCACCAGGTGTCAGGATCGGCGTCCCGGTCGATCAGGGCCCGCTCGCCGTCGTTGAGCACCAGCCCCACGGCGGGAATGAACCGGTGGCGCTCGACCGCGCGGAACGCCTGCTCGATCCGGGGTGGGACGGGCCCCCTCCGTTCGACGACCGCGGCGAGCATGCGGCCGGTGGGGTCCAGGGTCACTTCGTGTCGCTGGGCTTGTCGCGGCTACCGTCTCCGTCACCCGTTTCCTTGGACTTCGCGTCGTCCGGCACTTCGAAGTCGACGTACGTGTGCGGTTCACCCTCATGCTTGCCCTTGCCCATGGGCTCCCTTCCCACTGCCATCAGCTTATCGTGAGCGTACGACTACTCAGCGAGTACAGCCAGGCTTGCGCGGATCACCGGAGGGACACACACCCATGGGCCGGCCAGGGAAGGTGCCGGCCTCCCCGCAACCCCGTGAACATCCTGATCAAACACGGCGCTCGGCATCTCGTGCAGTCGCATGTGGTCGACCCTGCGCATCAGCTCTCCCCCACCAGGATCCGCACAGTCGGCTGGATCTTCATTTCTAGGCATCTTGCAAGGAGCGGCCGCCTTGATTTCAGCAGTAAGGCGTACGAGAGCGCATGAAGAAAATTAGCGTCGCGGAAGCCGACTTCCGATGTGAACATTTTTCATCCACTCATGCTCGAGCGTGGACAGCACCGGGACCTGGTGCCGCCGATGAATCTCTGGGGCATCGTTTGCCTCTGGGCCGGTGCGGGGATACTCAAGCCATCCCCGGAAGCATCAGCCGGGGATTCTTTCCGTATGGCAACCCCATTGGACCGCGTTCAACGGTTCGGCGTGTTCAGTGCTTTGGCCGGCGCGAACGTCGGCGTTTGGATCGCTGATCCATGGATCGGCTCCGCTATGGTCGCGGCCCAATTCAGCCTCGGCGCCCTGGTAGTGATCACCGCGCTGTACGGTAGCCCGACGCACAGTGCCCGTGCGTTCCGGTTGCTCCGGTGGGTGTCGCGGCGTTGACCGGAATCGATGCCCCGACGTTCAAAGACCGTATGATTCCACTGGCGCTGGCTCACCATAACTTGAGCCAGTGTTCCACACGCGGTTCGACGTTTTCCGAGAATGCTAGCGGCGGTGAAAGCGAGAGAGCGTGCGAACCGTCTGAACACCGAACGAGCCATTTCACAATAGTGGATAAACCGGACAGGATTGCGATAATGCGCCTGGCTGCGGCCGGCGTTCAAGATTCGAGACAGCGGTGGAAAGTTGGAGTCCAGGATGTTAGATGCGATAGGCAAGGGGGATGTCTCACGCGTATAAGCTGGCCATACCTGCCATAGTGATCGTGGCGCTCACGGCGATGTGGATCCACGGCAATGCGGTCATCCCGGAGACTCCTCAGCTCCTCCATCAGTGCACCCGCTTCGGGTTCGGCACACAGGTGAAGCTGCACAGGAACACCAAACAATGGTTCCATGTAGCGATGCCTACGCCGGTGATCATCGGGGGCGTACGTCCGAAACTCAAGCGCGTCTTCATCCTGGGAAATTCGGACGTCAGCAGTTGCATCACCAGGGTCCACATCTTCGACAACACCAACCGACTGGAGGACCGTGCGGTCACGATCTGTGGAGACAAGCTGGCGATCAGGACGGAAAACACCATCGCATTGAATCACACGATTTTCTTCGGACTGGGCATCACGATGTTCATGAACTCGGATTCGGGTTCTTTCGAAGCCTCCTATTTCTTCGCGGGCTTCGGCGCCGACTGGGAATGAGCCGGCGGTCAGCCGGATCCACCTCGGCAAGGACCGACGTGACAGCGGTGTAGTTCACCGAGCCGGCGGCGGTGACCAATGGTGCGAGCGCGGCAGTTGACATCAAGGGTCGGTCGGCGCAGTCGAAGCAGAGACACGATGAGCCCGCGTACGGAGATCGGTCTGCCGGGGTAGTGGGCGCGGCCCCGTCCGGCACGGAAAGCTGCTGGCGGAACGAGGGCGAGCACCAGGCCCGCAGACCGCGCGACCCAGGAGAAGATCATGGACGGCTCCCCCGGCGCACCTCCCTACGTCATCGATGCCACCGGCCGCGACATCCACGGCGAGGCCGAGCGCATCCGCGCGCTCGGGCCGGCCGCCCGCGTCGAGCTGCCCGGCGGCGTCCGCGCCTGGGCGGTGGGCGGGCAGGCCCTGCTCAGGAGCCTGCTGACCGACCCTCGCGTGTCCAAAGACGCCTACCTGCACTGGCCGGCGTGGATGAAGGGCGAGATCTCTCCTGAGTGGCCGCTGTTCGCCTGGGTGGCCGTGCGTAACATGCTCACCGCCTACGGCCCTGACCATCGGCGGCTGCGCGGGCTGGTCTCCAGCGCCTTCACCGTCCGTCGCACCGCCGCGCTGCGGCCGCGCATCGAGGCGATCGCCGCCGACCTGCTCGACGGGTTCGCGGACGTGCCGGAGGGAACGCCCGTAGACCTGCGCGAGCGCTACGCGTACCCGCTGCCGATCAGGGTGATCTGCGACCTGTTCGGCGTCGAGGACGAGACCACCCGCCGGGAGATGCGCCGCTGCGTGGACGCCTTCTTCCACACCGGGACGGTGACGGCGGAGGAGGCCGCCGCCGCGTTCCCGCGCCTGCGGGAGATCATGCGCGGGCTCGTCGCCGGCAAGCGCGAGCGGCCGGGCGACGACCTCTCCTCGGCTCTGATCGCCGTCCGCGACGACGGCTCGCGGTTGTCGGAGGAGGAGCTGATCGACACGTTGGTGCTGTTCCTGAGCGCCGGCCAGGAGACCACGGTGAACCTGCTCGACAACGCGATCTTCGCGATGCTCACCCATCCCGGTCAGCTCGCCCTCGTCCGCGACGGTCAGGTCTCCTGGAACGACGTCATCGAGGAGACGCTCCGCACCCAGGCGCCCGTGGCGAGCCTGCCGCTGCGCTTCGCCGTCGAGGACATCGACCTCGGTGACGGGGTCACGCTGCGCGCCGGTGACGCCATCCTGGCCTGCTACGCCGCCGCCGGCCGCGACCCGCTGGTGCACGGCGCCGACGCCGGCCGGTTCGACGTGACCCGCGCGGCGAAGGAGCACCTGGCCTTCGGGTACGGCGTGCACCACTGCCTCGGCGCGCCGCTGGCCAGGCTGGAGGCGTCGATCGCGCTCCCCGCCCTCTTCGACCGCCATCCCGGCCTGACCCTGGCCGCCCCGGCGGACGAGTTGCCCGCGATACCGTCCTTCATCTCCAACGGGCACCGCACCCTGCCCGCCCGTCTCGCCCCCTGACCCTCCTTGAGTGCCCGGGTCAGGCCCGATGGCCTCGGCTCATCGGTCCGCCAGGTTCTTGAGCCAGACGGCCGCGCTCTGCAGGAACATGTCGAGCTCCCTGCGGAGCTCCCCGTTCTCCCTGCGCAACTGGGCGGTCTCCTGGTGCAGTCGGGCGTTCTCCTGACGCAGTTGCGTGTTCTCCTGGCGCAACCAGAGCAGCTCGTCGCGATCGTCAGGCGACGGGCCTCCCGTCTGAGGGTGGAAGGGGGCCGGCCGTGTCGGCTGGTGGAGGGGAGTCGCCCCCGTCTGCAGGTGGAGGAGTGCCGCCTCCACCTGCGGGTTGAGGGGGACGGCCTGCGGTTGCGGGTTGAGGGGAGCCGCGCCCGTCTGCGGGTGGGGGTGGGCCGTCTGCGGGTGAAGGGGAACCGCCGGTGTCGGCTGGTGGAGGGAAGCCGGCTGCGGCTGGTGCCGGGGAGCGGCTTCGGCTGCCGGGGCGTGGTTGTGGGAGCGGAACGCGTCCTCCCAGGGGTCCAGCTCATCGTGCCCGACCTGGACGACCTGAGGCGGCGCAGCGGCCGGCCCGGTCGCCGTGGCGAGGGTGGCCTCCGTGCCGCTCTGGCGCTTGGGAAGCGTCAGGGTCACCAGCGCGGCCACCAGAGCGACGCCGCAGCCCATCAGCAGGGCGGTGCGGAACCCGGACTCGGCGGGCAGGGTACGCCCGCCGAGCGTCATGGTCATCTGGGAGAGCACGACGCCGACCACGGCGGCGGACACGGAGGTGCCGATGGAGCGCATCAGCGTGTTGAAGCTGTTGGCGGAGGCGGTGTCGGTCTGCGGAACCGCGCCCATGATCAACGCGGGCATCGCGCCGTAGGCCAGGCCGACACCGATGTTGCCGACGCAACTGGCGATCATCAGGCCCCAGGTCCAGCCCATCAGGCCGAACGCGGCGCCGTAGCCGATCGCGATGATCAGCGCGCCGATGAACAGGCTGGTCTTAGGTCCGCGGGCGGCCGACAACCGGGCGCCGAAGGAGGAGACGGCCATCATCATCAACCCGGACGGGGCCAGCCACAACCCGGCGGCCAGCATCGACTGGCCCAGGCCGAATCCGGTCGCCTCGGGCAGTTGCAGGATCTGCATGACGACCAGCGACTGGGCGTACATGGCGAAGCCGATGAGGACCGAGGCCAGGTTGGTGAAGAGCACCTGCGGCCGGACGGTGACCCGCAGGTCCACCAGCGGGTCACGGACGCGCAGCTCCCACAGGCCCCACAGCAGCAGGACCACCACCGCGCCGCCGAGCAGTCCCAGCGTGGTGCCGCTCCCCCAGCCCCAGTCGGCGCCCTTGGACACGCCGAGCAGCAGGCAGACGAGTGCCACGCCCAGGCCGATCGCCCCGGCGACGTCGAGTCGTCCGCCGGGCCGCGCGGGCGTCGCCGGGACCAGCAGCCAGATCAGCAGGGCGACCAGCACGCTCAGCCCGGCCGAGCCCCAGAACAACATCCGCCAGTCCGCGTACTCGGCGACCGCCGCGGAGATCGGCAGCCCGAGCGCGCCGCCGATGCCCATCGAGGAGCTCATCAGCGCGATCGCCGGACCGACGCGCTGGGGCGGCAGCAGGTCGCGCAGCGCGCTCACGCCGAGGGGGATCATGCCCACGCCCAGCCCCTGCATGCCCCGCCCGACGATCATCGGGATCAGCGAGTCGCCCAGCGCGCACACCACCGAGCCCGCGATGAGCGGCACCGAGCAGGCGAGCATCATGCGGCGCTTGCCGTACAGGTCGCCGAGCTTGCCGACCACCGGGGTGGCGACCGCTCCCACCAGGAGCGTCGCGGTGATCACCCAGGAGGCGTTGGCCGCCGTGGTGTCGAGCAGCCGTGGCAGCTCGCCGACCAGCGGCACCACCAGGGTCTGCATCAGCGAGCCGACGATGCCGGCCACCGCGAGCACACTCACGATCCCGCTACCCGAGCGTGCATGGGGCGCAGAGTGCACCATTTATCCCCCTTCGCCCTTTAAGTCCGAATGCACCATACACATGATATGTTCCATGCACAACTTGTGCACGATGCACATCGCGCGACGTCTGGGGACGAGAGAGACCGTCATGAACGACTCCATTGGCCTGATCGAGTACGAGACCATGCTGCTGTGGCGCCACCGTGACATGACCGCGCCGAGCGCCAGGCGCGGCGGCGACCGCCCCCTCGATCGCAGCGCCTACGTCCTGCTCAGCCGGTTGCGCACCGGCGGCGCGATGTCGATCGGGCAGCTCAGCGAGGCGTTCAAGGTCGCCCCGTCCACGATTCACCGGCAGACCACCGCCATGCTCTGCGCCGGACTGGTCGAGCGCTTCGCCGACCCCGAGGGCGGCCTCGCCCGCAAGTTCCGCGTCACCGCGGAGGGCGAGCGGCGTCTGCGCGGCGAGCGGGAGCAGAACATCTTCGGGCTGGAGCGGACCCTGGCCGACTGGAGCGATGACGACACCGCCGCTTTCGCCGGCTACCTCAAACGCTTCAACGTCAGCATCGAGGACCTCTCAGGTCAGCGCTGGCCGCGCCCCTGACCGCACCCCGGCCGCACGGCACCGCACGGCCTCGGCCGTGATGGACCGAGGTGGTCGATCACGGCCGTGGCTCACGGCTGCCACTGACGGACACGACTCACGGACGTGGCCAGGGACGTCCTTCGAGTCGCTCGATGTCGGAGTTGAACCGGTTGAGGTAGCCGGCGAAGGCCGCGGCGTCTTCGGGCGACCAGCCGGCCAGCACCTTCTCCAGGCCCCGGATGTTCTGCTCGCGCTCGCGCCGCAGGCGCTGCTCACCCTCCGCGGTGACGCGGAACTTGCGGGCGATGCCGCCCTCGGGGTCCGGGATGCGCTCCAGCAGCCCGGCGCGCGTCATGGCGGAGGTCTGCCGGTTGAGGGTGGAGGGGTCCAGGCGGAAGGCGTCGCTGAGCTGCCCGATCGACATCGGGCCGTCCATCGCCAGGCGGCTGAGCAGGATGTACGCGCTGCGGTCCAGGTGATCGCCGTCGGGACCGAGACGGGGCGGGGCCAGGTAGCGGTGCCGGCCGAGCAGCATGGTCTCGTACTCGATCGCGTGTGTGGACTTGGCCATGGCCGGTTTCGCTCCTCTCCCGGGCAGACAGAGCGCCGCAGCGAAGATGCATCATACACATTATATGTAGGGCACACATCGCCTCGGGACACCGTGCCCCCGATCCGGTGGATCACCTGGTGAAGCCGTGAATCCGAAGCCTTCTGATACCGTGGCGATCGGAGAGAGCTCTCGCCGCCCTCCGACGCGAGGCGTGCGGCCCGTCGGTCTCCTCGGCTCGACGGAGCGCGCGTCCTGGATTTCCGCGCGGAGACAGGGCGAATGCCTGGTCCAAGGGAGGTGTCTCGCGCGAATGGCGAGTGTGACTCGGGACGAGGTGTTGCAGGCAGCGGTGGTCCGGCGCAGGCCCGCCCACACGGTGCCTGCCTGGGGCGCGGCGTACGCCGCCCGGGTGGCGGCTCTTGAGGTGTTGCTGCCGGAGCTGTCCGCCGCCGCCTGTGCCGCGCCGGTGATTCACGGGTGGACACCGCACCAGGTGGTGGGTCATCTTCTGGCCTCCGACCGGCTGCTCGCCGCGGCGCTGGGGGCGCCGCTCCCCGGGGGCCGGCCGTCGAGCGACGATCCGGAGGCGTACACCGACGAGGTGCTCGCGGCGGCCGGGAGCCGCGACGAGCTGGTCGCTGGGAGCCGCGACGAGCTGGTCGCCGCCTGGCGCGCCCAGAGCGCCGCGCTCTGCGCGTTCGTCGCCGCCGCGGATCCCGGGCTGCCGGAGACCAAGATCACCGCGTGCGGCATGCGGCTGCGCGTCGGCGACCATCTCACCAACCGGGCCTTCGAGACCTGGGTGCACACCACCGACATCGCGCTGGCCGCCGGGATCGTCATGCCGGATCCGGTGGCCTCCCACGTGCACACGATGACGGACATGGGCTGCCGTTCGCTGCCGTTCGCGCATCAGGTGGGGGGCGGGACGGGCACGGGGACGGTGGAGATGCGCCTCACCGGACCCGGCGGCGGGACCTGGCTGGTCCGGCTCGGGGACGACCCCGCGAAGCGGCGCTCGACGATCGACATGGACGCCGTCGAGTTCTGTTTCCTGTTCGCCGACCGCCGCGACCCGCGCACGGTCGAGGCGCGGACGGGCGGACGACTCGCCAGGGAGCTGCTGGAGACGGCGCCCCGCCTGGTGCGACTCGGCCGCTAGCGGTCACCGCGCGGCCGGCCGTGCCACGTCCCTGGTGAGCCGTGCCCTCTCCTCCACTCAGACGGCTCTGGCCGTTTCATCACGTATGCCTTATGTTTGAGGTGTAAGAATTTTCTTTCAGGTGACTGAATGCCGTGACACCCTCACGAAGAACACCCCCGGACGCGCGGCGGCGCATGAGGAGAGCACGATGAAGGCGATCGTCCAAGCGAAGTACGGCCCGGCCGACGTTCTGCGGCTCGGCGACGTCGGCAAGCCGGTGCCCGGCGACCACGAGGTCCTGGTCCGGGTGCGTGCGACCTCGGTCACCCACGGCGACCTGGTGACCATGACGGGCCTGCCCTATCTGGGCCGCCTGGCCTTCGGGCTGCGCGAGCCGAAGCGGAAGGTCCCGGGCCGGGACATCGCCGGAGAGGTCGAGGCCGCCGGGAAGGCCGTGACACGATTCGCGCCGGGCGACGAGGTGTACGCCGAGGTTCCCGCCGGCGGCTTCGCCGAATACGCCCGCGTACCCGAGGACCTGCTGTGCCCGAAGCCCGCCAACCTGACCTTCGAGCAGGCCGCGGCCGTGCCCTGGGCGGCGAACACCGCGCTGCAGGGCCTGCGCGACCGTGGCGGGCTGGCGCCGGGGCAGCGGGTCCTGATCAACGGGGCGTCGGGAGGCGTGGGCACCTTCGCCGTGCAGATCGCCAAGTCGCTCGGGGCGGAGGTCACCGGGGTGTGCGGCACCAGGAACGTGGACCTGGTCCGCTCGCTCGGCGCCGACCACGTCGTCGACTACTCCCGGGAGGATTTCACCGAGGGTGCGCGGCGTTACGACCTGATCTTCGATCTGGCGGGCAATCACTCGCTCTCCGCGTGCAGGCGCGTGCTGACCCCCGCGGGCACCCTCGTGTTGTCCAGCTCCAACGGCGGCCGGTGGATCGGGCCGATGGGCCGGCTGCTGGGGGCCCTGGTGCTGGCGCCGTTCGTCCGGCAGAGCCTGCGCACCTACATGGCCGAGCCGAGCCGCGGCAACCTCGCCGATCTCAAGGAGATGATCGAGTCCGGGCGGATCACACCCGCGATCGACCGGACGTTCCCGCTGAGCGAGGTGCCCGAGGCGATGCGGTACTTCAGCGAGGAGCACGCGCGGGCGAAGGTCGTCATCACCGTGTGAGCCCGGAGCCACGGCTGGTGCGGCGCGCTGGAAAGGGACCTCGGTTCGCCATACCCGAAAGGCGCGCACGCTTCTCTCACGGGACGTTCCGCGACAGAATGGATCATGACCTGCAGCCCACTCGTCGAGGGCGACCCCCAGCGCATCGGCCATTACGCCCTCGCCGGACGCCTGGGGGCGGGCGGTCAGGGGGTGGTGTTCGAGGGCTACGGGCCGGGCGGCGAGCGCGTGGCGATCAAAGTGCTGCACGCGGCCGCGTCCTTGTTACGCCCGCCGGACGCCGAAGTGGCCGCGCTGTCGCGGGTGGCGCCGTTCTGCACGGCCCGCATCGTCGACTTCGACCTCGACGCCGAACGGCCGTACATCGTCAGCGAGTTCGTGCCGGGAACGACCCTGCGCGCGGCCGTGCAGCGGCACGGGCCCCTGCACGGCGACGAGCTGCACCGGCTCGGGGTCGGGATCGCCACCGCGCTGGTGGCCATCCACCGCGCGGGCGTCGTGCATCGCGATCTCAAGCCGGACAACGTGCTGCTGAGCCCGGACGGGCCGCGCGTGATCGATTTCGGCATCGCCAGGCTGCTCACGAGCTCGGTCTCCACCGGCGCGCACGGCGCGGTCGGCACGCCGATGTACATGGCGCCCGAGGTGTGGCGCGGTGCCCTGGCCGGGCAGGCGGCCGACGTGTACGGCTGGGCGGCCGTCATGCTGCACGCCGCGTCGGGCCGCCCGCCCTACCGGGCGCAGGCGCCCGCCGTCGAGCTGGCCGAGCCGCTGCGCTCGCTCGTCCTGGCCGGCCTGGCCGAACGGCCCGAGGATCGCCCGCCCGCGCGCGACCTGCTGCTGCGCCTGCTCGAACACCGGGTGGAGCCGGCGGGCCTGATGGAGGCGGGCAGCCGCGCGGCGGGGACCGTCGGCGCGCGCGACGCCGGTGTGGAGCCGCCGCTGGGCGAGCGCGCGGAGCGGGCGTTCGCGGCGCTGCCCACGCCGGCGCAGGCGGCCGTGCCCGGGGTGCTGCTCCGCCTCATCGGCCCGGGCGACCAGCTCAGGGCCGCCGCCATGGACGAGCTCGGCGACGACCCGGCCGTGCCCGCCGTCGTCGAGGGCCTGTGCCGGGACGGGCTCCTGCTGCGCGGCGACGCCGAGGTCCGCATCGCCGCCCCCGCGCTGCCCGTGGCCTGGCCCCGGCTGAACGGCTGGCTGGCGGAGGAACGACCGGGCCTGGCCGATCACGATCGCCTGCGCGACGCGGCGCGGGTGTGGTCCGCCCACGGGCACAAGGACGCCGACCTGCACCAGGGCTCGGCCCTCGAACGCGACAACCGGTGGGCGGGCGAGGCGCGGCGGAACCTGCGGCTCAACGCCGTCGAGCGGCGCTTCCTGGCCGCCTCCACCGCCCTGGCGGCACGGCGCCGGCGGCGCCGGCGGCTGCTGCTGGCCGCGCTCACCGCGCTGCTCTCGGTGACGGCTATCCTCGGCACGCTGGCCGAGACGCAGCGCCGCACCGTCACCACGCAGCGTGACGAGGCCATCGCCCGCCGGCTGGCGGCGCGGGTGCCGGAGATGCGCTCCCACGCCCCGAACACCGCGCTGCTGCTCAGCGTCGCGGCCTGGCGCGTCTCCCCGGTGCCGGAGGCGCGGACGACGCTGCTGTCGTCGCTGGCCCAGGCCGACGTGCGCGTGCCGATCTCCAGCACGTACCTGTCGGTCTCGGCTCAGGGCCACATCCTGTCCTACGACTCCGACTTCGCGAAGGTCTGGACCCCCGGCGCGCGCTCCGTCTCAGGCGCGATCCGGTCCAAGCAATGCTGCGCGAACAGCTTCCTCAGCCCGGACGGGTCGGCGCTCCTGGCGATCGACTCCTACCAGAGCACCACCCGCGTCTTCGACGTGCGCAGCGGGCGGCGCCGGAGCGAGGTCGCCGCCGGAGGCAACAGCGCGGCCTTCAACCTGCGCGGTGACCGGGCGGCGACCTTCACCTTCGACTCCAGCAGGCCCGTCTCCGTCTTCGACATGGCCGGCGGTGAGCTCGTGACCTCGCTGACCAGGAAGGAGGTCACGGCGGTCGCCCTGAGCCCCGACGGCGCCACGCTGGCGCTCGCCGTCGCCGACCGCCGGGTGGAGCTGGTGGACGTCGCGTCGGGCCGCACGACGCGCTCGTTCGCCGTCCCGCTGCCCGCCGATGAGCAGTCCCACGACAAGGAGGTCCGCACGGTCCGCTTCAGCCCGGACGGGAAGACCCTCGTCACGGACGACCCCGAGCTCAGATTCTGGGCCGTGGACACCGGCGCCGAACGCCCCGAGCACGCCGGGCACGGACGCGTCGTCGACCAGGTCGCCTTCGATGCGAGCGGGCGCTGGATGGCGACGCCGGACAACCAGGGCCTCCAGCTCTGGGATCTGCGCACCGGCGCCTCGGTGACCATCCTGCCCAGCCTGCCATGGCCGGTCGATGAGCTCGGGTTCGCCGCTGACGGGCGCAGCCTGTCCTTCCTTATGCGCGGCGAGATCCGGGTCGCCGACATCTCCGCCTACACCACGCCCTTGAGGTTGTCCGGGATGGGCGAGGCGGCCACGAGCGTGGCCATCGCGGGGCGGGCGTACCGGGCGGCCACGTACGCGCCGGACGGCGTACGCGTCTGGGATCTGCGCTCGCGTCGCCAGGTGGGGCCGACCCTGGTGTTCAGCGGCGGTGGGGAGGAGACCTCGCCGTGCGCCGAGTTGAGCCTTGACGCGTATCAGACGGTGGCCCTCAGCGCGGACGGCACCCGGCTGGCCGCGGTCGTGCCGGACGGATCGATCACCATCGGCGAGGTCGCCACCGGCCGTGAGATCGCCCGGCTGTCCGGCCGGCCGGCCCATGTGCGGGACGACTTCTGGCGGGTCATGGGCCTCGCCTTCAGCCCCGACGGCAACACGCTCGCCGTCGACACCGTCTACAGCAAGGCGCCCTCGTGCGGCGACGAGGAGGCCGTCCGGCTCTGGACCGCGGACCCGAGCTGGCGGCAGGCCCACGTGACGCGTGACGTCCGGGGCCGGTTCGCGTTCACACCGGACGGGAGGCAGCTCATCGCGCTCGACGCCGACGGGATCGCCCGCATCGACGTCGCGACCGGCAGGATCGACCGGCGCATCGACATCAGCAAGGTCGGCATCGGTTTCAAAGGCCTGGCGCCCGACCCCCGTTACGCCTTGGTCTCGGGCCGGCCCTTGTATCTCACCGATCTGGTGGCGGGCAAGCTGATCGAGCCGCCGCTGGCGGACGATGGCGCCGAAGGCCCGACCGCCGCCTCCTCCGACGGCCGGACGCTGGCGACGGTCGATTACCTGAATCGGGTCCGCATCCGCGACATGCCCACGGAAACGGTCGCCGACCTGGCCTTCCCCGGCCCCGTGGACGCCGTCCTAACGCTCGCCTTCTCACCCGACGGCGGCACCCTCTACTCGCTGACCAGCACGGGCGCCGTGTTCTCCGACGTCACCGACCCGGAACGGGCGGTGGCCCTGCTGTGCGCGCGGGCCGGCGGCGAACTGACGGGAGCCGACTGGGATCGGTATCTTCCCGAGCTGCCCTATCGGGAGGTCTGCCCGCGCTAGGGCCGCCCCGGCGGACCGGGGCGATGACGGCTGCGGCGTCCCGGGTCAGCCGTAGTTCTGCAACCAGGCCTCGATCGTGTGCCGCTTGCCCGAGAGCTGGATCGAGACACGGTACTGGTTGCCGATCTTCGCGTTGGAGATGCGGGAATACTGCATCTTTCCGTTGCAGGGCACCTTCCGGAAGGACTTCACGGACTTGTAGAAGCCGCCCGACTTGCGCTCCCAGATGGTGCCGGACATCCGGGTGCCGTCACTCCCGCCCCAGCACCGGGCGGCGACCTGGAAGACCTTGGCCTTCGACCTGACGCCGCCGAACTTGCTGGGGAGGTACCAGATGCCCCGGGGCTTGCCGCTGTAGTGGCCGAGGTTGAACCAGCGGGGCGCCGACGCCGCCGACGCCGGCTGGGCCGTGACCGGCATGACGGCCGTCGCCGGTGCGGGGGCGGCCTGCGCGGCGGGGACGGTGGCGCCCATGGTGAGCGCCGCCCCTGCCGCCAGCCCGATGAGACCGGTCTTCGCCGCGTGAGTGATACGCATGTCCGCTCCTTCTGATCTTCCCGGCGGCCCGGCCGGCCGCCGTTCGGTAGGAGCAAGGTAGGCAGGGCGACGTTGAGCATCCGTTGAGGATCCGCGCAGGACCCGCCTGTTCCGGAACGGAGCCGTGCGCTCCGCCGTCATCGGCCGGGGAGGAAGCCCAGCAGGCAGGCGAGGAAGGCGTCCGGGTTCTCCTCGGCGATCCAGTGCGCCGTGCCGGGGATGACGCGGCCGGTCACGTTCTCGGCCACCTCGTTCATCATCTCCTCCATCAGCGGGCCCGCCGTGCTGGCCGAGCCGCCCACGGCGAGCACCGGCATCGGCAGCTTGCCCCGGCTGGCCAGCGTCTCGCGGTTGTCCTCGGCGTCCTGGTCGAAGGCGCGAAAGAGCTCCAGCCCCGCGCGCATCGCGCCGGGCGCGGAGTAGGCACCGGCGTAGACGTCGAGATCCGCCTCGCTGATCGCCGAGGGATCGCAGGTGCGCGCGTTGAAGAACGCCTGCAGGTAGCGCCGCTCGCGCCCGGCGAGCAGCATCTCCGGCACGTCGCGCACGCCGTGGAAGGCGAAGTGCCACACCCGCGGATCGCCGCGCAGCCGGTCGAAGACGTCCGTCCCCGGCAGCAGGGCGTCCATGACCACCAGGTGGGACACCTCGCCGAAGTACCGCTGCGCGTAGGAGTAGGCGACCATCAGCCCGATGTCGTGGCCGACGGCCACCACCGGCTCCTCGATCGCCAGGTGCTGCCGCAGCAGGACGTGGACGTCGGCGGCGAGGGTGCGCTTGTCGTATCCGCCCGCCGGGCGCCAGGAGTCCCCCGCGCCCCGGTAGTCGGGGACGATCACGCGGAATCCGTGCTCGGCGAGCGGTGCGATCACCCGGTTCCACCCCCACCACGTCTGCGGGAACCCGTGCAGGAGCACGATGGCGCGCCCTCCCGTGCCGGCGGTGACATAGTGCAGGCGCAGGCCAGGCTCGATGTCGGCCATGCCGTGCGACCACTTCTCCGATGGCATGGCCGGCCTCCCACGTCCCGATGCGTCCGCGGAGCGGGTCGGGCTCCACCCTTCGGATCATGTGACACCCGGCCGCCCCGGCAGGCGACGCCACGCCGCGTGGCCGGTGGTGGTGTGGGCGTGTCCGGCCTGCCGAGGCGGTCGCGCCCGGACAGGGGGGTGGGCCCATCGGCCGAAAGTACGCCTCGCGGGTGGATGATCGGCCGATGGGAGTCCGGCCGTTCCGCCGATGAGCCGGTCGGCGCCGGCCGTCACGATCGGAACATGACCGAAGAGAGTGTGACGGCCCGATCGCCGCGTGCGCGGGCACCCCGGAGTCGCCGCCGGACGGGATGGCCCGTGGCCGCCGGGCTGATCCTGCTGGCCTTCGTGCCCGTCGCCGCCGGGGCCGTCCGGCTGACCGAGCTGGGCGGCGGCGCCGCGATCACGCCGGGCAACGCCCGGTTCTTCGCGATGCCCCTGCCCGTGGTGCTGCACATCGTCTGCGTCAGCGTGTACAGCGTCCTGGGGGCCTTCCAGTTCGTGCCGGGGCTGCGCCGGCGCGCCTGGCACCGGAGGTCCGGGCGGCTGCTGGTGCCCTGCGGGCTCGTCGCGGCGCTCACGGGCGTCTGGCTGACGCTCTTCTCCGACCTGCCCGAGGGGCACGGCGATCTCCTGTGGGGGTTCAGGCTGCTGTTCGGCACGGCGATGGCGGTCTCGATCGTGCTCGGGGTCGCGGCGATCCGGCGGCGGGACGTCCTCCGGCATCGCGCCTGGATGCTCCGCGGCTATGCGATCGGCATGGGCGCGGGCACGCAGGCGCTGACCCAGGTGCCGTGGGTGCTGGCCTTCGGCGCACCCACCGAGCTCCCCAGGACGCTGCTTCTGGGGCTCGGGTGGGTGATCAACGTCGCGGTGGCCGAATTGATCATCCGCAGGCGGGGCGGCGCCGCCGGTCGGCCCGCGCGGGTGTGAACGCTCGTTTCCAGGACAGAAGCCCCTTTTCTGAAAGCGTGTCCTCCCGTAGCCCCGAAAGAGGTCTCATGACAGCCGGCCAGCCGATCCAATGCCCGACGTGCCAAGGCGTGATCGTCTCCATGCGGGCCAGTTCGTACACGGTCGAGCGCGCGCGGCTCATCGTGACGCATGGCTACTGCCTGGGGTGGTGCCCCGCGCCGGAGACCCGCCCGGTGGAGCGGCCGGACGCGGCTCTGGTGGCGCACCGGCAGTGACGGCGCCGGCCGCGCGCCGTGCCGGTGGCCCGCCGATGATGAATGGGTCCTCTCAGGGAGCAATCGGGCGTTTAGGCTGCCGAAAGCGTTCGTTCATCAACGCGCCGGCAAGCACCCCATGGACGCGGGTCCGTGGGTAGCGCCCCTGAAGGGAAAGTGCCATGCCCCAGCTCGATCGACGATCCTTTCTCGGCCGCGGTCTGGCCACCGCCGGCGGCCTGCTGGCGAGCGGTGTGGCCGTCGAGACCCTCACCACCCACGCAGCCTGGGCGCGAGCGGGCCGCCCCGATGTCGACCAGCACAAGGCCGGGTACGGGCCGCTGCGCCGCGTGTCCACCGGGAACACCGGCGAGGAGCTGCTCGCCCTGCCCGCCGGATTCTCCTATGTCGTGCTGGGCAGGACCGGCACCCCCATGACCGACGGCGTGCCGACCCCGATCGCCCACGACGGCATGGCCGCCTTCCCCGGCACCCGCCGCCACACCGCCCGCCTCATCCGCAACCACGAGGTCCGCACCACACCCGGCTCCCCCGTCGGGCGCGTGCACGTCGAAGGCGCCCAGCGCTACGACGAGCTGGGCGTCGGCGGCACCACCACCCTCGAGGTCGACCTCCGCACCGGCGAGGTGCTCAAGCACTTCGTCAGCCTCAGCGGCACGATCGTCAACTGTGCCGGCGGCCGGATGCTCCACCAGCGCGGCTGGCTGACCTGCGAGGAGACCACGGCGGGACCGGCGCAGGGCTGGCAGCGCAAGCACGGCTACATCTTCGCGGTGCCGCTCAGCGGCCCCGAGCCGGGCACGCCCGCGGGTTCGCAACCGCTCAAGGCGATGGGCCGGTTCTCGCACGAGGCCGTCGCGGTCGATCCGCGCACCGGCTTCGTCTACGAGACCGAGGACGACTCCGGCAAGCCCGACGGGTTCTACCGGTTCCGGCCCAAGGACCCGGCCGACCTGGCCGCCGGCGGAACCTTGGAGATGCTCAAGGTCCGGGGGACGACCGGCTACGACTGCCGCGAGGGCCAGACGATGGGGGCCCGCCTGCCGGTCGAGTGGGTGACCATCGACGACCCCGACCCCGACCTGGAGAACGGCGCGCCGACCTGCACCCAGCAGGGCCTGGCGAAGGGCGGCGCGAAGTTCAACCGCCTGGAGGGCTGCTGGTACGGCGACGGAAGCGTCTTCTTCAACTCCACCAGCGGCGGCGACGTCAAGAACGGCGACGCGCCCGGCGCCGACGGCTACGTGGAGGGCTACGGGCAGGTCTGGCAGTACGTCCCGGGCCGCCGTGACGGCGGCACGCTGGTGCTGGTGTACGAGTCGCCCGGCCGCAAGGTGCTCGACTCGCCGGACAACCTGACGTTCACCCCGCGCGGCGGGATCGTGTTGTGCGAGGACGACGCGTCCTCGGCCGACGCCGACCCGCATCCGCTGGCGCCGGGGCTGGTCAACGTCAACCGGCTGATCGGGCTGGACCCCGGACGGGGGCAGCCGTTCGAGTTCGCGGTGAACGTCGCCGACGACAGCGAGTTCGCCGGGGCCTGCTTCAGCCCCGACGGGTCCACCCTGTTCGTCAACCAGCTCGGGAGCACCGCCTCGCTGGACCCGCCCGGCCGCACGTACGCGATCCGCGGCCCCTGGCAGCGCGGCCCCCTGTGACCGCGCCCTGCGCTATGTCGCGCGCGGGTCCTGAGCGCCGGCGTCCGTCAGCGGCAGGCGCAGCACGAACGCCGCGCCGCGCGGCGTGTCCTCGATGCTGAGGCTGCCCTGATGGGCCCGCGCGATCGCGCGCGAGATGGCCAGGCCGAGCCCGCTGCCGCCCGGATCGCGCTCGCGCCCGTCGGCGAGGCGGACGAAGGGCTCGAACACCCGCTCCCGGTCCTCCGGCGCCACGCCTTTCCCGTCGTCCCGTACGGTGACGACGGCGTGGCCGCCGGAGCGCGCCACGCTGACCTCGATGGCCGACCGGGCATGCCGCTCGGCGTTGACCAGAAGGTTCGTCAGCACCTCTGCCAGCTGCACGCGGTTTCCGCAGATCCGCAGATCGTCGTCGGCGCGCACGCTCGCCCGCAAGCCCGCCCGCCGGCCCGCCGCCTCCTCCCGGACCAGCGCGCCCAGCTCGATCCGCTCGTAGCCCTGCGGAGAGGACGTGCGGACCCGGGCGAGCGCCAGCATCTCATCGATGATCTTCTGCAGGCGCTCCGTGGTGGACAGCGTGTCCCGGATGGCCTCGCGGGCGTCCACCTCGGGATACAGCTGCGCCTCTTCCAGCCGGGCGCGCAGGCCGGTCAGCGGGGTGCGCAGCTCGTGCGAGACCATCGAGGCGAACATGCGCTGCTGCTCGACGGCCTCCTGAAGGCGTGACAGGGTCTGGTTCGCGGTGTGGGCGAGCCGCGCGATCGCGTCCCGGCCCGGCGGGGTGGGCACTCGCTTGCCCAGGTCGGTCACGGTGATCTCGGCGATCCTCGCCCGCATGGCCTGCACCGGACGCAGCGTCCGCCCGATCAGGAACGCGGCGATCCAGGTCATCAGGGCGGTGACGGCCAGGACCCCGGCGGCGACGTACATCTCCAGGCGATGCGTGGCGAGCTCCGGCGGCCGGACCCGGCCCGCGTAGACGACGTGGGGCTCACCGCCCCACAGGAACTCCTCCTCCTGCGGCGAGGGCCTGGAGGCGGTGAACATCACGCACTCCCCCGAGGAGCAGTCGACGCCGCTCTGGATGCGATCGTCGGAGGCCGGCCACAGCCTGCTCAGCGGCGGCCGCCCCGCCGCGGCCCTGCTGGCCGAGACCACCCGGCCCGAGGAGTCGACCAGTTGGAGCAGGTCGACGTCCGACGTCGTCACCGGCGGCGGGACGAGCGTGCCCATCGAGCCGATCCACTCGGTGACCGCCCGCTGCGTGCCGCGGAAGACGTCCCGCTCGATCCGGTCGCGGAGCAGCAGGTCGACGGCGACGCCCAGCACCGCGGACCCGATCAGCGACAACACTCCTGTCGCCAGGATGAGGCGTGCCTGGACCGAAAGCCGGCTGAGCCGCAGGGACACCACCGCCTCCCACCGGTCTCCGGTCCTCAGCCCACATGATCTCAAGAACGGTTTCACGGGTGGTCAAAGCACCGGCAACGACTCCGTCGCGGTGCGCCCCGGCCCCGCTGACCGAGGGTCGCGCGCCCCCGGCCCCGGGACCTCAGAGCTCGTGCCGCCGTACGGTCTCGACCAGCTCGTCCACGAGCTCGGCCGACACCCCCAGCCCGAAGGTGCGGAACTTGATCAGCGGGATGTCCAGCGCCAGCTTCAGCAGCGCCGGGTCGGCCTCCTGGACGTCGGGCAGCCCGGAGGCGTTCTCCAGCAGCTCGCCGAGCACCTTCCCGCCCACCGGGTGCGCCAGCCACTCGCCCAGCGTGGACATCCTGGTCAGCGGGGCCGTGTGACCGTCGCCGGGGCTGGTCAGCCCGGTCCGCAACCGGATGTCGCGCGAGGAGGCGCCGATCTCGACGGTGAAGGCGCCGGCGTCGATCCGCCAGTCCTTGCGGGAGACCGACCACTGCGCGAGGTCCCGCCCGGTGAGCGTGAAAACGACCCGCTCGCTCTCCCCGGGACCCAGCCCGACCTTGGCGAAGCCGCGCAGCTCGTGCTTCGGGCGGGTGGGCGGCTCCTGGTCGAAGGCCACGTAGAGCTGGACGACCTCGTGGGCGAAGCGGTCGCCGGCGTTCGTCACGGTGACCTCGACCCGCCACTCGTTCGTCCCGGTCTCCTCGGCGGTCAGGCCGGAGTAGTCGAAGCGGGAGTAGGTCAGGCCGTGCCCGAACGGGTAGGCGACCTCGGCGTCCAGCGTGTCGTAGTGACGGTAGCCCACGTAGCGGCCCTCGCCGTAGACAACGTGCCCGTCGGCGCCGGGGAAGAACAGGTGGGAGGGCACGTCGGCGAGGCGGAGCGGGATCGTCTCGGTGAGCCTGCCCGAGGGGCTGCAGGCGCCGAGCAGGAGGTCGGCCAGCGCCGCGCCGCCGGCCTGGCCGAGCAGCCAGCCCTCCAGGATCGCCGCGGCCGAGTCGCGCCACTCCGCGACCGACACGACGCCGCCGTTGGACAGGACGACGACGACCTGCTCGCAGACCTCGGCCACCCGGCGCAGCAGCGCGACCTGGGGCGCGGGCAGGTCGATCGAGGTGCGGTCGAAGCCCTCCGACTCGGCCGCGTCGGGCAGGCCCAGGAACAGCAGGGCCACCTCGGCCCCGGCCGCCGCCGTCACCGCCTCCTGCTCCAGCTCGGCGTCCCGCTGCCCGTCCAGCCGGTAGCCGGGGGCGAAGGTCACCTGCTCCAGCGCGGCCTCCAGCGACTCCCACGCGCCGTCGAGCCGGGTGGGCACCACGTGGGAGCTGCCGCTGCCCTGGTAGCGAGGCGTGCGGGCCAGCTCGCCCAGCACGGCCACCCGCTGCCCGGCGGACAGCGGCAGCACGTCGCCGTCGTTCTTCAGCAGCACGGCCGAGGCGCGGGCCGCCGCGCGGGCGATCTCGTGGTGGGCGGGCACGTCCCAGTCGCCGGCCGGCTCCCGCGCCGAGACCCGTCGCGCCAGGTCGAGCAGGCGCTGCCCGGCCAGCTCGACGACCGGCTCCGCCAGCCGTCCCGAGCGCACCGCCGCGACGATCTCCTCGTCCGTGCCGGACGGCGGCATCTCCAGGTCCAGACCGGCCTCCAGGGCGGCGACCCGGTCGTTGACGGCTCCCCAGTCGGACATCACCAGGCCGTCGAAGCCCCACTCGCCGCGCAGCAGGTCGGTCAGCAACCACCGGTCCTGCGCGGCGTACACGCCGTTGATCCGGTTGTAGGAGCACATGACCGTGTACGGCTTCGCCCGGCGGACGATCCGCTCGAAGGCCGCCAAATAGATCTCGCGCAGGGTCTGCTCGTCCACGTCGGCGCTGACCCGCATCCGGTCGGTCTCCTGGTTGTTGACCGCGAAGTGCTTGACGCACGCGCCCACGCCCAGCGACTGGATGCCCTCGACCATGGCCTCGCCCATCACGCCGGTGAGGTGGGGGTCTTCGGAGAAGTACTCGAAGTTGCGGCCGCACAGCGGAGAGCGCTTGATGTTGATGCCGGGGCCGAGCACCACGTCGACGCCGAGGGCGGACGCCTCGCGCGCCACCGTCTCGCCCACCAGCCGGGCGAGCCCGGGGTCCCAGGACGAGCCGAGCGCGACCGCCGGCGGGAAGCAGGTGGCGGGCAGGCTGTGGTGGATGCCGAACGCGTCGTCATCGCCCTCGCCCTGGCGGCGCAGCCCGTGCGGGCCGTCGGACAGGATGAGGGCGGGCACCACGCCCTCGATGGCCGTGGTGGTCCAGGTGTCACTTCCCGAGGTGAGCGCGGCCTTCTCGGCCAGGGTGAGGGGGGTGATCGGGGTTGGTGTCATGTGCGACCTTCGTGTTGGTGAGATCCAGGCCGAGCCGGCGGAGACGCGCCACGGTACAGCGAGATTAGCCCGGCTCCGAGCGGCTCAACAGGGACGAGGGGGACGGTCACGGACATGACACCCAGGCGCCGTGGTCAGGCCGTGATCACAGGCCCTGTGATCAGGGCCTGTGATCACGGCGCGTGGTCACGGCGCGTGGTCAGGCGCCCGCCAGGCGGCGGGTGGTGACGTTGAGGCGGTTCCAGGCGTTGATGGCGGCGATCCCCATCAGCAGCGCGGCCAGGGACTCCTTGTCGTAGTTGTCGGCGGCGTCGTCCCACACCTCGTCAGGCACGCCCTCCGGGTTGTCGGCCAGGCGGGTGGCCGCCTCGGCCAGCGCGAGCGCGGCGCGCTCCTCGTCAGTGAAGTACGGGGTCTCGCGCCAGGCGGCCACCGCCCAGAGGCGCTCGTCGCTCTCGCCCGCCTGCTTGGCCTCACGGCTGTGCATGTCGACGCAGAAACCACAGCCGTTGATCTGGCTGACCCGCAGCCGCACCAGCTCAAGGGTGCGCTTGGGCAGCCCGCTGCGCGCGATGGAGGTTTCCAGGGCGAGCATCGCCTGGTAACCGTCGGCGGCGATGGCGTACAGGTCGTTCATCCGGGACTGCATGCTGATATTTCCTATCTTTCTGGATATTTAATAGCGAGAATACGGTCACAACGACGCCCTCCGCGAGGAGGGCGGCTTTCAGGGACGCGCGTTGGCGAACCCTGATCTGGTGCTCTCGGGCGTCCGCGGATGGCGCCGCTCGACCGTCGCCTTGGCGTCGGCCAGCGTGCGGCCGGCGAGCTGTTTGCGCCAGGCCAGCTCGGCCGCGCGCATCTGCTGGGAGATCACGCACTGGGCGCGGTAGTCCACCTCCGGCCGGCCACCCGGCCCCTTGGCGAGGATCTGCTCGCACCGGAAGGCGTCCGCCGGTCCCTCGATGGCGGTCACCACGTCCAGCAGGGTGATCTTCTCCGGCTCGCGGCCCAGGCGGAAGCCGCCGCGCGGCCCTGACGTGGAGGTCAGGATCCCCGCCCGGGCCAGCGCCTGGAGTTGCTTGTTCAGATACGCGACCGGCAGGTCGTAGAGTGCCGCCAGCTTCGCCGCCGTCACCGCCGCACCGGGCTCGGCCCAGGTGAGGTTGAGGCAGCTGTGCAGCGCCCACTCCACGCCCTCGCTCATCCGCATATTCTGGATCCTACATGTCCGGAACTCTTGCGCAACTCCGGACATCCTGCCGCGGCTCCGAAGGCGCTGCTCGACGAAAGCGGCGACGTCACGGAGGTGAACGGCTCGGGGCCGGCGCCTCCGCCGCCTTGATCGCAAGAAGATCGCGCGCGGATCCCGCGAAAGCGATCAAGGCGGCGGTGCTCATTCCCCGGCCGTTCTGACCCGCAGCGCCTGGTACGCGGCCTCGCGGAAATCGCTCGCGCGCACCTGACGCAGCAGCTCCCGCCACGGCGCCGCCCACCCCGAGCGGGGACCGCAGGACGTGGCCAGCCCGGTGGCCAGCAGCGCGCCCACCTCGCCCGCGGCGGCCAGCCACGCCGCGTGCGGCAACACCCGCTCCACCGGAACGTCCGCGGCCGACTCCCCGAGGAGCTCACCCGCCTCGGCGGCGGCCAGCACGCCCGGAAGCGTCCCCATGAGCCGCGTCAGGGCGTCGCGGGGCGCGGCCCAGTCGACGGTGGCGGCCAGGAGCTCGGCCGCCAGGTCCGCGGGAAGCTCGCCCGCCAGCTCCGCGAGGATCTGGCGCACCGGCTCCGGGTCGCTCTGATGCCACCGGCGCAGGTTCACCACGACGGCCGCGAGCCGCTGGGCGGCCGGGCGGTCGCGGTCGGCGCCGGCGTCGGGTCCGGCGGGCGCGGCGGCGAGCGTGCGCACCGCCTGCCGCAGCTCCGCCCGCGCGAAGCCGGAGCAGGCCCCGCCCACCAGCCCGCGGACGGCGGCCGTCCAACCGGTGGTCTCGCCCAGCTCACAGGCGATCTCGACCAGCCGTGCCGTGGCCCCCGGCGTGTAGGCGGCCCAGCGGGGCAGCACCTGAACGGCGATCACGCGGGTCTGCCGGTCCGGCACGCGCGTGGCGGTGACGATCAGCCCGCCGTAGGCGCCCCGCCACCGCTGCGGCACGTCCAGCGGACGCGACCGCAGCACCGGCGCCGCCAGATCTCCCGCCGCCGCGACCGCCTCTTCGAGCAGCCGCCACGCCTCGGGCTCGGCGAGCAGGTCCAGCGTCGCGGACACGACCGCCGCCCGTACGTCCTTGTGCTGGCCCTCGACGTCCCACAGGCCGCGCAGCAGCCGCATCGCGCCGGGCGCGCGGTGCAGGACGAGCAGCCGGGCCGCCTCCTTGCGCGCGGTGACCTTGCCGCCGGCCAGCACCGGTGCCAGCGCCGCCGCCAGCTCGGCGGGCCGGACGAACCGCGCCGCCCGCGCCGCCGCGTACACCGCCACGTGCGCGTCGTCGCCGCCCGCCCGCGCCAGCAGCTCGGCCAGCACCTCCTGCGGGCGGGCCGTCCACGGCAGCGCGGTCAGCGCCGCCCGCCGCAGCAGGGCGTCCCCGGAGGCAAGGTGGCGCTCCAGTCGCGCGGCCTCGATCGCGGGCACCTCGCCCATCGTCCGCACGGCCTGCGCGCGCTGCTGGGCGGGCAGCCCGGTGTCCGCCGCGACCCGCTCCAGCAGCCCCAGGTAGGCCGCGCGCTGCCGGGCCGTCCAGCGCCGCACGGCCTGGCGGGGGGCGTGACGCACCTGCCGCACGCCGCTCCTGGCGAAGCGGCCCGCCGGGTTCCGGCTGCCCAGCGCGGCCTCCAGCAGATCGGTGCGCTGCCACGCCAGCACGTGGAACACGCTGTCGAGCACCACCATGGACGGGTCCGCCGCCAGCAGCGCCGCCACCCGCTCGCCCCTGGTGCGCGGCGGCTCCAGCCACAACCCGATCGCCCGGATCGCGGCCGGCTCGGCGGTGGCGGTCAGCGCCCGCTCCAGCGCCCGCTGGAGCTCCGGCAGGTCGTGCCCGCGCTCGCCCAGGGCCGTGGCGAGCTGGAAGGCCAGCTCGTGCCGGTCGCGGTCGGCGCCCGCCTCCAGGTACGGGGCCAGCCTGCGCGCCAGGACGACCTCCTGGCCGCGCCGGAGCACCTGCGGCAGCCGGCCCAGCGAGACCGTCCCCACGTGGCCCACCAGTCGCTCGAAGGTCCGCATGCTCTGGTCCAGGAGGGCCGCGTCGTCCTGCCGCGCGCCCTGTTCGAAGACCCGGCCGGCCAGGTGGGCCAGGGCGTAGCGCGTGCCGTGGGAGCAGTCGCGGGCGGCGAGCGCGTTCTCGGCGAGCTGGTCGAGGAAGGGCGCGTGCGCGGCCTGGAAGAGCCGGGGCGGGAGGTCGGACAGCGCCACGACGGCGGCCTGGCGCACCGGGTCCTGCTCGTTGCGGAGCCGCCCCAGCGCGGCCATGAGAGCGGTGAGGATCTCGGGGTCACGGCCGCGTCCGGCGCAGGCGATCAGGTTGCGGTAGCCGTTGACGCGGTCGAGGGCGTCGGAGCGGCGGGTGGCGGCGCGCAGTGCGGGCTCGGCCTCGGCGTACGGGAGGAAGGCGGTGATCTCCAGGGTGCGGAGCGGGTCCTCGGCGACGGCGCGCAGCCCGAGCATGCGGCGAGCCTCGGCCACCCGGCGGCGCAGCGGCAGGACCTCCAGCAGTTCCTCCGGGTGGATCGCCTGGGAGAGGTCGCGGTCCGCCATCGCGGCGGTGAACACCGCGTCCCTGCGGCCGGGCGCCAGCGCGCGCAGGAGGCCGATCACCGTGCTGTCGTCGTCGCACACCGCCCGGACCAGCTCGGCCAGCCGGGCGTCGGTCAGCGTGGCCAGCCGCCGCCGCACGGAGCGCGGCTCGAGCAGCCTCGCGAGGTGCACCTGCCGTCCGGGGACCAGGTAGAGAGCCAGCGTGCGCTCCCGGTCGGCGTCCAGGAGCCGGCCCACGCACCGCCGGCCGCGGGGGCTCCAGTAGCGCTCCAGCAGGGCGATCACCCGCTCGGGAGCGTGCTCGGCGGCGGCCTCGACGCCGGGGCCGACGGTGAGCCACCAGGTCTCCCGCAGGTGGCGGGGCAGCTCGGCGAGCGCCGGCTCGGCGTGGTCGAGCACGGTGAGCGGATGCCGCCTGGCCAGGGCGCCCCAGTTCGGCACCGCGTGCGCGAGGTCGGCCAGCCGGTCCGCCACCACCCCCGCCGAGCAGGACGCGAGCAGGCCGGCGGCCTCGCGGTCGCCCCACAGCCGTCGGACCTCGTCGATCAGCCGCTCGGCCAGGTCACGCCGGCGGCCACGCCTGACGGCCCCGTAGACGGCCATCCGCTGGACGACGGGAGCGGTCCTGACGATCTCCAGGACGGCGTCGTCAGCGACGCCGAGCTCGACGGCATGGCTGATGGCATACCGGCAAACGTCCGGGTCCGGGTCGGTCATCGCCCGCGTGAGGTGCGCGATCTCCCTCGCCAGCACGGCCAGTCGCACGCCGAGCAGGCGTTCGTACTGCCCGCGTGCGGCCAGCCCGTCGAGGAGGGCGGGCAGCTCGGGCCGTCCCGCGAGTCGCCGCGCGTGCCCGGCCAGGCGGCGGCAGCGCTCGCCGAAAGACAGCGGCTCCACCTCGCGGACGAGGCCGTCTGGCGAAAGAGCAAAAGGCTTCATAAGAATCCCATTATGGCTTTTCAGGACAAAAAGTCAGGTGATTTATGGCCGCCCGCGAACGATCGCCGTGTTCACGGCAGCCCGCCCAATAATGAGTTGACACTTCATCAACGAGATTGTTGGACTGTTTTCGCGTGGTTCGCGTGACACAAGTTCGCCTATTATCCCGCCGTCCGACCTTATAGGGCCTTTTGTCGTATGCATGACGTGGAGAGCTCAATGTCGCCTTCTCCGTCGAGCATCGGGACGTCCCCGTGCGCCTGATCCCCCACCGGCCTCTCGACAGCCCGATCCTCTGCGGCACGCTCGGCGTCGCCGGCCTGCTCTGCCTGGCCGAGGCGGCCGGCCGGCTCGGCCTCGTGTCCACCGCCCAGTTCCCGCTCGCCTCCACGATCGTGGTGCACGCCGCCGGGCTCGCCACCGACACCGCCTTCCTGACCGACGTCGCGGCCACGTTCGGCGGCTGGGCGCTCGGCCTGCTGGTCACGGTGGCCGTCGCCGTACCGGCGGGGCTGCTGCTCGGCGGCGTGCCCCCGATCGAGCGGGCGCTGCGGCCGGTGATCGAGTTCCTGCGGCCCATCCCGTCGGTGGCGCTCATCCCGCTGGCCGCCTTCGTCTTCAGCGACCGGCTGGAGATGAAGGTCGCGATGATCGTCTACGCCTCGGCGTGGCCGATCCTGATCAACACCATCTACGGTCTGCGGGACGTCGATCCGCTGGCCAAGGAGACGCTGCGAAGCTTCGGGTTCGGCCCGCCGGCGGTGCTGTGGCGGGTCAGCCTGCCCAGCGCGGCCCCGTTCATCGCCACCGGCGTCCGGGTGGCCGCGACGATCGGGCTCATCCTGGCGATCAGCACCGAGCTGCTGGCGGGCGGCATGAGCGGGATCGGGCGCTTCATCATCCTCGCCGAGAGCAGCCCGGACGGCCTCACCCTGACCATCGCCGCCACCGTCTGGGCCGGCGCGCTGGGGCTGCTCATCAACGGCCTGTTCGCGTGGGGTGAGCGCCGGATCTTCCGCTGGCACGTGGCTAGGGCGGAGGCCGGGTGATCGGCAGGCTCGCCGCCGGGCTGCTGCGGCTCTGGGTGGTGCCCGTCGTGCTGCTCGGCTGGGAGCTCGTCACCCGGTCGATGGAGCACGCGTACTTCCCGCCGCCCTCGGTGATCGTGGCCCGGATGCGCGAGCTCTGGTTCGACGGCTCCCCCGCCGTGTTGTGGCTCAACGACACCGCCCTGGGCAACTTCCCGCAGAGCCTGGGCCGGCTGCTGGCGGGCTGGGCGCTGGCCGGGGTCCTGGGGATCACGGCCGGGATCGCGCTCGGCCGGTCACCGCTGCTGTTCAGGTTTCTCGACCCGGTCATCCAGTTCGGCCGGGCGCTGCCGCCGCCCGCGCTGCTGCCGATGTTCCTGGCGCTGTTCTCCACCGGCACGCGGATGCAGGTGGTGACGATCGCGTTCGGGATCGTCTGGCCGGTGTTGTTCAACGCGGCCGACGGGGCGCGCAACGTCGACGCCCTGCACCTGGAGACGGCCACCGTCTTCAAGGTCTCCCGGAGCCGGCGGGTGTTCGGCGTCATCCTGCCCTCGGCCGCGCCGAAGATCTTCGCCGGGCTGCGCCTGAGCCTGTCGCTCGCGCTGATCCTCATGGTGATCGCGGAGTTCTTCAGCACCGAGGGCATCGGTTTCCAGTTACGTGCCGCGCAGCGCGCGTTCGACCTGCCGGGCGTGTGGGGGGCGGTCATCGTGCTGGGCGTCCTGGGCTATCTGCTCAACCAGGCATTCCTGACGCTGGAACGCAGGGCCCTGATCTGGCACAGCGCGGCACGGCAGACGACATAGCCCCTAAATAACCAAGAAAGGAGCATTAACCGCCTTTTCGCCATTTTTCACATTTAGTCATTTGGAGCGTTCATGTTCGGATCACGACGCCGGGTGCACGGTTCCCTGCTCTTCCTGATGATCACCGCGATGATCGCCACAGGATGCGGCGGTGGCGATCCACCGGCCGCCCCGGCGGGTGGCCTGGAGAAGCCCGCCCTCACGATCGGCATGCTGCCCCTTCCCGAGGTCGCCCCCATCCAGATCGGGATCGACAAGGGCTTCTTCCGCGCCGAGGGCCTCACGGTCGAGATCGAGCTGATCCAGGGCGGCGCCGCCGCCATGCCCGACCTGCTCAGCGGCAACCTGGACGTCCTGCACAGCAATTACGTCTCGGCGGTGCTCGCCGCCACCGGCGCGGCCAAGCTCAAGATCCTCGCTGAGGCCTACGTCGCCAAGCCCGGCAACTTCCTGCTGATGACCAAGAAGGGCTCGCCCATCACCACGATCGGCGGCCTCAGGGGCAAGAAGATCGGCGTCAACACCCTCAACAACGTCGCGACCCTGTCCACGAGCGTCCTGCTCAAGACGCACGGACTGACGCCCGCCGACGTCAAGTTCATCGAGCAGCCGTTCGCCCAGATGGCCGGCGCGCTCGACTCCGGCCTCGTGGACGCCGCCTTCATGCCCGAGCCGTTCCACCAGGCCGCCGCCAAGAGCGGGGCCGGCGAGTTGTCGGAGGTGTTCACCGGGCCCGCCGCCGACTTCCCGATCTCCGGCTACCTGACCACCGAGCAGTTCGCCAAGGACAACCCCAAGACGGTCGCCGCCTTCCGGCGCGGCCTGCTCAAGGCCACGCGACTGGCCATCTCCGACTCGGCCGAGGTCGATGCCGCCCTGCTCAAGTACACCAAGATCGACAAAGCCACGGCCGGCCTCATGCGGCTCGGCGGCTTCTCCGAATCGACCGACCCCGCGCGCGTGCAGCGCGTGGCCGACCTCATGCTCAGCTTCGGCTACCTCAAGGAGAAGATCGACGTCTCCTCCATGATCCTCCCCGGAGAACCCTCATGACGATCGACCCCTACCAGGCCATCGGGCTCGTCCCGACCATGCGCGGCATTCGCTCCCGCGCGGACATCCACCACAACATCGACCACATCGGGCATCTGATCAAGGCCGCGTCCTGGTTGTCCAGCCTCGACCTGCCGGTCAGGCTGATCGCCCTGCCCGAGGGCGCGCTGCAGGGCTTCAACGACGAGGTCCTCGACCTCGACCACGAGGACTTCGCGGCCACCTGCGCCATCGACGTCCCCGGCCCCGAGACGGCCAGGCTCGCGGAGCTGGCGGTCCAGTGGGACGCCTTCCTCATCGGCCAGGCCAAGGCCCGCCACCCCGAGTTCCCCGGGCGCTTCTTCAACATCGGCTTCGTCATCGACCCCGGCGGCGAGATCGTGCTCAAGCACTACAAGACGGTGCCGCTGCTGCCCGTCGAGCACTCGGTCACGCCGCACGACGTGTGGGACCGGTGGGTGGAGCTGTACGGTGAGACGCTCGACTCCTTCTACCCCGTCGCCGACACCGCGATCGGCCGCATCGGCATCCTGATGGCCAACGAGGCCTCCTATCCGGAGAACGCCCGCGGCCTGGCGATGAACGGCGCCGAGATCATCTACCGGGGCCCCTACCCGCACCCGCACAGCGGCAACGGCCTGTACGAGATCCAGAATCGCGCCCGGGCCCTGGACAACAACGCCTACCTCATCGCCTGCAACCTCGGCACCTACTACCTGGACGCGGAGTCCGAGCATCCGATCGACGCCTTCGGCGGCCAGTCGATGATCGTCGACTACAAGGGGCAGATCGTCGGCCGGCACGACTACAGCGGCGGCTCCTCCTGGGTGGCGGGCACCATCGACGTCGGCGCCCTGCGCCACTTCCGGTCCACCGCCCAGTGGGACAACTGGATCAAGGACCTGAAGACCGAGCAGTACCGCGTCATCTACGACAAACCCATCTATCCGAAGAACCTCTACCTGGAGCGCAAGCCGTACAACCACGCCGAGTACCGGGCCGAGATCATCGACCGGCAGATCGAGCTGATGCACGAGCGCGGGATCTGGGTGGCGCCGGAGAAACGCTGACGGTCACGAGGCGGGACAGGCCGCGAACAACGAGCGGGTGCCGGTCGGCCAGGCGGCCGGGTCGGAGAACCGGCACCCGTAGTCCGGGTCCGCCACCGTGGCGGCGTCCATGACGTCGTCCCCGGCGGGCCGCGGGCCGCCGCGCTCCCATCGGACCAGGTCGTCCCAGGCGGCCCCGACCTCGGCGGCGCTGAACTCGCAGTGCCCCACCGCCCTGATCGCCCGCTGCACCAGCAGCCCGCCGCGCCCGTGACGCGACACGTCGGCCCGGTAGTACTGCTCCATGGAGAACGGCACGAAGGCGTCGCCCAGGTCGTGCAGCGAGAGCACGGGCACGTCGATCCGGCCGGAGACGGCGGGCACGGCGGTCAGCCGCGAGGTCCTGCGCGCGGCCGGGTCCTCGGGGGCGACCCGCCGCACGCTCGCGTCGACGTTCACGGGCACGTCCGGGCGGTAGTCGGTGCCGAGGTTCGTCGCCACCCGGCCCGGCTCCTGCGCCAGGGTGCCGTCCCCGGCCGGTCCCGCCAGGCCGAACAGGAAGTCCTTCCAGTACGCGAAGGCGGCCTGCGCCCCGGGCCGCTCGCCGCCGCTGAGGTTGACGACGATGGCGCGGAACTGCTCCCCGAGCTCGTTCGGGGAGCCGGTCAGTCCCAGCCGCGCCTGGATCTCCGGAACGGCCGAGGTGGCGTAGTCCGCCGGGAACGGGTAGGCGGGCACATCCGCCAGATCCTGGGCGACGAGGTGGAAGTCGAGGAAGAAGTCGAACAGCTCGTGGTCGCCGACCACCCCGCACATCGGCAGCGCGGCGTCGTAGTAACCCGGGTACTCCTCGATCGAGCGGGCCGTGACGTGACCGCCCATGGACACGCCCGCCAGGAAGGTGCGCCGCGGCACGCCGACCACGCGCCTGAAGTGATCGGCGAGGTCGCGGGTGCCGCGCACGCCGGCCCGCACGTCATAGTCATTGCCGGAGTACGACGACGCCGCCCAGGCGTAACCCTGGCCGAGCAGCCGCTCGCGCAGGCCGTAGGCGGGCGGGTCCACGGTGAGCACCCGGGTGTCGCCGCGGTACCCGTGGGCCCACATCACCAGGGAGCCGTTCCAGCGGGGCGGCACCTCGATGTCGAACGCCGCGTGACCGTGCACGCCCTGCAGGACCCGGCTCGGCCGCCCGCCGACGACCACCGGCTCCAGCGGCGGGTTGTCGATCGTGTAGCCGGGCAGCGGCTCGTCGTCGCGCGGGCGGTCACCTGCCGCCGCGTCCGCGCCGGGGGCGGTCAGCAGCGCCGCGGACAGCGCCAGGGCGGAAAGGATCAGGCTCCGACGGCGCATCTGCCGTCACCTCCGACACGACCTGCTCAGGCGGTTGGTCAACTTGTTCATACTCCGCCGGAGGTCTCAGAGGAAGGGCCTGCGGGCACCGACCGATCTAGGCACCACCCGGCATCGGGAGCCCGGTCCTCGCACGGAGAGGCGCTTCACGTTCCCCCGCCCGCGGCCGGCAGACGTCGCCCGAGGGCGCTTCACGCTCCCCCGCCCGCGGCCAGCAGGCGCCGCCCGAGGGCGCGCGCGGCCTGCCGGACCGCCGGGCAGCCCACGATCCGGTACGCCGCCGGAATGGTCGCGAGCTGCTCGGCGTACCACACCGGGTTGCTGGTGCTGCCGACCAGGCGGCAGGTGGCGGCGTCGAGCGGTTCGAGCCGTCCGATGGCCCGGGGCAGGCAGCGCGCCACGGCGTCGGCGGGAGCGTCGATGACGACCTCGACGTCGTACTCCCATCCGACGGCGAGATGCTCCTCCAGCAGGGCCACCGGATCGAGGTCGGCGGGCGGGACGAAGACGGCGTCGAGCACCTCCACGCCGCGCATCCGGTCGATCCGGTACGCCCGCCGGGCGTCCGCGCTGACGGACCGGCACAGCAGGTACCACCGGCCGTGCCGGACGACGACCGCCCACGGTTCGACCTCGATGACCCGCTCGGCCCCGGCCCCGGCCTCGGACCGGTAGCCGAGCCGCACCCGCCGGCCGGCCGTGCAGGCCTCGACGAGGAGGGTCGTGGTCTGCGGGTCGGGCCGGGCGGCGGCGCGGTCGGGGACCGGCGCCGTGGCCCGGCGGACGGCCTCGGCCTGGGCGGCCACCGGCTCGGGCAGCGCGCGCATGATCTTGCCGAGCGCGCCGCCGACCGGATCGGTGGGATCGCCGGCGTCGTGGTGCCCGTCGAGCACGGCCATGACCAGGCCCAGCGCCTCGGCGGCGCTGAACACCAGCGGCGGGAGCCGCAGGCCGCGGCCGACACGGTAGCCGCCGTAGGGGCCGCGTACCGACTCGATCGGGATGCCGGCCTCGCGCAGGATGCCGACGTAGCGCCGGGCGGCCCGCTCCGAGACGCCCAGCTTGCCGGCCAGCCGGTCCGCGGTGATGCCCGGGCTGCCCTGAACGAGCTCAAGGGCCAGCAGCGCCCGCGCGGTCGGGCTCGCCTGAGTGGTCACCACAGTCCCCGCATTCCGGAAGCAGATCGTCCGGATCGGAACCTAGCATGCCGGGGATGACCTGGGCGTCCCCCGGCCACACGGCCTGCTCCTGACCGGCGCCCGGCCACGCGGACCTTCTCCCGACCGGCCGGGGCCACGTCCGGCTCAGGTCGCCATCAGGGTGATGGTGGTGCCGCCGGCGCCGGTGTGCAGGGTGAAGCGGCCGGTGTTGTGCCGGGCCAGCCACAGGCCGCGGCCGTCGGGCTTGTCGGGGGGCGCGAGTTCCTGGCCGGCCTGCATCGAGATGCCGGAGCCACGGTCGGCGACGCGGCAGTAGAGCCGCCCGCCGGCCCGCCAGAGCTGGAGGCGGCCGCTGCCCCCGCCGTGGCGCACCGCGTTGGTGGTGACCTCGTTGACCGCGACCACGAAACGGTAGAGGGCCAGGTCGGTCAGGCCCTGCAGCTGGCAGACGTGCTGCACCTCGTGTCTGAGCGCGACCAGCGTGGACAGGTCGAAAGCGCACAGCAGGAGCACTTCGGCGGGCTCGTCCGGCGGCGGGCCGGCGCGCTCGGGCCCGGGGACGCCGGGGCGCGGGGACTCAGCCACCGCGGCCCGCCGGCTCGGTGGCGGCCAGCGGGCGGACGGCCAGGATGCAGGTGTCGTCGTCGGGGTTGGCCTGGCGGAGCTGGGCCAGCAGGTCGGCCAGGGGCTGGGGCGTGTGCTCGGCGGTGATGCGGTTGAGGGTGGCCAGCACGGGCGCGAGTCCTTCGTCGAGGCTGTGCCGGCGGTGCTCGACGAGCCCGTCGGTGTAGAACAGCAGCAGGTCGCCGGGCCGCAACGTGGTGGTGGCGGTGGTGTAGACGGCGGCCGGGAACGCCCCGAGGAGGGGGCCGTCCGGGCGTTCCAGCTCGACGGTGTCGCCGCCGTGGGCCAGGAGCGGCGCCGGATGCCCCGCCTGCGCCCAGACGAGCGTGCCGGTGGCCGGCTCGTAGCGGGCCACCACCGCGGTCGCCGTCACCGGCACCCGGTTCACGGCGCCGGCGCCGGCGGCCTCGCCGGTGAACAGCAGCCGGTTGAGATGGCCGAGCAACCGCCGGGGATCGTTGGTGGTGGTGACGGACATCGCGGCCAGGGCGTGCCGGAGTTGCGCCATGACGGCGGCGGCCTGCAGACCGTGTCCGGCCACGTCCCCCACGGCCAGCATGACGCTGCCGTCACCGGCGGGGGCGGCGTGGAACCAGTCGCCGCCGACCCGGCCGGCGTGTTCGGCGGGCAGGTAGCGCACCGCGACGCGCAGCCCCGGCAGGTCGATCGGCTCCCTCGGCACGGGCAGCACGATCTGCTGGAGCTGGACGGTCAGGTCGTGCTCGGCCGCCAGGCTCCGCTGGTGTTCGAGCAACTGCCGTTCGATCTCGATGAGCCTGATGCGGCTGGTCTCGCTGGCGGTGATGTCCTGGATGATGCCGTAGACCTTGATCGGCTGGCCGCCGCCGTCACGTACCGCGTCGGCGACGGTGTGGATGTGCTTGACCCGGCCGGCCACGCGGATGCGGTACGTCACGTCCACGGGCCGGCCCCGCCCGAAGTCCTCGGCCGCCTGCCGGCGCAACGGCACGTCCTCCGGCAGGGTGAGCGCTTCGCTCTGCTCCCTGGGCAGCGGACCCTCGGCCGGATCGCGTTCGTAGATGCGATACAGCTCGTCGGACCAGTGGATCTGCCCGGTGACCAGATCCCACTCACCCCAGCCGAGGTTGCCCAGCCGTTCGGTGTGGGCGATGCGCTCGGCCAGCCGGGTCTCCTCGTCGTGGCGGACCCAGCTGTTGAGCAACCCGGAGCCCACCGGCCGAACCCTGACGGTGAGCATCACCTCCGCCGGCGCCCGCTCCGCCGGGCTGACGTAGGCCATGGGCCCCACCTCGCGCGGCCGGCCGTCGCCGGCCGTCTGACCCCACGCCTCCCATACCGGGCCGCCCACGATGGTGGGGTAGACCTCGCTGGCCCGCCGTCCCAGGATCTGCGCGCCGTGCCGCCCCGACAGGTCCACGGCCCCCCGGCTGGCCGCGGCGAACGTGTAGTCCTCGATCCGGCCGCTCGCGTCGTACTGCGGAATGAGGAGCATGTGACGGTCCGGCAGCGCGTCGAGGATCTGCTGCACGGTCCGCACCCAGGCGTCCGCCGGCGGGGAGCCGGTGCGGGCCTCTTCCGCTGCCAGGGGGAAGGCGGGCCGCAGAACCAGGTCGGCCACGGCCTCGCGGGTCGCCTGGCCCTCCAGCGTCGCCACCACGTCCGCGGCCAGCTCGTGCACCGCGCGCCGCTGCTCGGCCGCCGACCGCAGCAGGTAGGCGTGCGCCTCGCCGATCCGGCATCCCGTCCGCCCGGCCAGCAGCCCGCTCGCCCGCCCGATCACGACGTCCGGCGCGGAGCGGGCCTGCTCGATTCTGGCGTCGAGGTCGGCCAGCCGGTCGAGATAGTCCCGTGGCGGGTCCATCAGCCGGCCTCGGCCGGGGCCGCCATTCAGGCCAGCCCGAAGGCCGCCAGCAGCCCGGTCGTCCGCAACTGGTCCCGTACCCGGCCGGTGGGGTTCTCCACGCGGAAGTCCGCCTCTCCCGCCGCGGCCAGGCGCATCGCGTTCACCAGCACGCCGATGCCGGTCGAGTCCATGAACGTGACCCCGACCAGGTCCATGCGCACCACCTTGGGACGATGCTCGGCCATGGCGGCCCGGATCGTCTCGTGCACTCCGACCGAGTTGGTGAAGTCGATCTCGCCGCGCAGCACCACCCGTAACGTTCCGTCATGACTCACATCGACTGACACCACGTCCATGCGCGGTTCCTCCCTGTGCCGTCAGGACGGAGCCGCCCGCAGGCGGCACCTTGGATGTCTGATCGGGCTTCGATCTGTACGTCACACGAGGGTCGTTACGTATTCTCGCGCAATCACCCACTTTGTGTCAGGCGGTAGGTCGAGCCAAGTGAACCGGCGCGCGTCGGCGCCAGGCAGGCGATCGGGGACGGCCGCGCGCGACGGGATGCCCACCTTTCTGCTAGTTGCGCCTGGCGCTGCCTCCCGTAACGTCCCCACCAGCGACCCCGCCACGTGAGGAGTGATCGGCATGTCCGACGATGGGGCACGGCACGTTTTCCAGGTGGTCGACTCCTTCGAGCCCGGCGCGATCGCGCGCCTGCTGGCCGAGGACGCCACGATGGTGTTCGGCAACGCCGAGCCGATGGTGGGACGCGAGGCCATCGCGGCCGGGCTGGGGGCCTTCTTCGCCACCATCGGCGGTCTGCGGCACCGGATCGTCAGAAGCTGGGAGACCGGCGCCGACACCATCGCCGAGACCGAGGTGACCTACCGGCGGCTGGACGGCAAGGACGTCAGCGTCGCCGCCGTCTCGATCTGGCGCAGCCGCGAGGACGGGCTGATCACGGACTACCGCATCTTCATCGACCTCGCGCCCGTTTACGCGACCTAAGGCCTTCCCCACCGCCCACCCTGCCATCCGGTCTGCCATCCGGTCTGCGCCACCCTGCCGCAGCCGGAGGGTGCGGAGGGCTGCCGGAGTAAGGCAGTATCTTCCAGGTGAAATACCGGATCACAGCCTCTTTGACCGCTTTGCTCCTGACCTCAGCCTGCGGCCTGCCGCAGCAGGCCGCGCCGGCCGCACCGTCAGCGAGCGAGCCCGCGCCGAGCGCTCCGCCGTCCACGGCCACCGCGTCAGGTTCGGCGAGCCCGCCGGGCCAGGACACCCGACCGGCGCTGGCGGAGACGCGCAGCACGATGACCAGCAGCCTCAAGGTGGAGGTCGTCGGGCTGAACCGGGTCAAAGGCAAGCATCTGATCGTCCAGGTCAGGCTCACCCACACGGGAACCGGCGAGCATCTGCCGTGGACCGGCGAAATGGGCGACGGCACCCGCCCGCTCGGCGAGATCCGCTGGGCCTCCGGCATCGGCGTGCTCGACGAGCAGGCGCGTTCCTGGATCCTGCCGTACAAGCCGGCCGACTTCCCCTGCCTGTGCAGCGACCAGGACCGCGACGACCTCGGCTACTTCATCGAAGCCGGAGAGTCGATCAGCCTGTACGCGGTCCTGCCCGCCCCCTCGGGCAACCCGGCGACCACCACGGTGGTCACCCCGGTGGGGCCGCCGATGCTCGGCGTGCCGATCAGCGACGAGCCGCCCGTCGTCCCGCCCGGCATGAACGTGCCCGATCCGGACGCCGAGCCGGTCACCACCGTCACGCGCCGCCTGGTCGCCCCCTCGGAGTCGCTGGACCGATCGGACGAGATCGCGGACGACGGCAAGGACCTGCAGGTCAACCTCTCCTCCGACGTGCTGTTCGCGGTGGACAAGGCCACTCTCACCCCCAAGGCCCAGACGGTCCTGTCGCGTACCGCCAAGCTGATCGACGCCTCGCCCGGCGACGCGGTCAAGGTCGAGGGCCACGCGGACTCCTCCGGCACCGACGCCATCAACGACCCGCTGTCCACCCGCCGCGCCCAGGCCGTGGACAAGGCGCTGTCGGCGCTGGTCAGCCGTTCTGGGGTGGCATTCCAGGCCAAGGGGTACGGCTCGCACCGCCCGCTCTACAGCAACGACACCGACGAGGGCAAGCGGCGCAACCGCCGTGTCACGGTGACGTTCGCGAAGGCCAAGCCGGCTCCGACCGCCGTGCCCGCCACCACCGACGCCCCCGGCGCGACCGGACTGACGGGCACGGGGAAGGCGGACGGCCAGCCGATCGGCATGGAGGTGACCGGCCTGCGGCGCCTTCCCGGCGGACTGGGCCTGCTCACCTACCGGATCACGAACGAGGGTGACGGCGAAGCCTGGTTCAACGAGCTGCACCTGGCGAAGGACTGGATGTCGTTCGAGCAGCAGGCCGCTTCCAACGTCACGCTGACCGACGTGGCCGCGCGCCGCCGCTACCTGCCCGCCCGCCTCCAGGCGGAGGACGGCAACGGCGGTGTCGACACCTACTGTGCCTGCACGGACGTGTCCGGCGTGCGCCTGACCACCGAGAAGTTCGGCCCGGGTCAGGAGCGGGAGTTCTACACCCTGTTCGACCTGCCCGAGACGGCCACCACGCTGAAGGTCAAGATCGCGAACTTCCGTGACCTGCAGGTCCCCGTTCAGTAGGACGAGCCGCTCCCCGGAGGCCGGGGGGCGCGGCCCCGGCCTCGCGCCGGATCAGCGCCCCTCCGGCGGCGGGTACGCGAATCTCTGGGTGCCCGCGAAGGTCTGATGGCCGCTGAGGCGGTAGTCGTGCGCGATCTCGCTCGCGGTGTGCAGGGGGCCGACGTCGACCGTGTCGGCGGTCGACCAGACGCCGTCGACCTGATGCTGGACGTCGTAGCGGAACTCGTTGAAGTCGTTGGTCGAGGAGACGAACGTGTTGACGACGGTGAGCGAGCGCCAGCCCTCGGTCAGGGCGGGCGGAAGGTCGACGCTCTGGTCCTTCCACCGGTAGACGCCCTCGCCGGGCAGCGGCTGCCACGTCCCGGCGGGAGTGCCGTTCACGGTGATCGCGGCCTGTTGCAGGCCGATGCCGGCGTCGAGGCGGCGGATCAGCCGGACCCCGGTGTTGGCGGGATGCACGGCCACGGTGAACCGGCTCGACCCGCCCGCGCCGAACGCGCGGCCGTCGTCGACGACGATGCGGCCGGGGGCCTTGGACGCGCCTGCGAGTGACAGGCCCCACACGGCGGCGACGACCGCTCCTGCGACCACGGTGACCGCGGTGGCCACCAGCACGATGGCGCGACGGCCGAAACGAGCGGGGCGACCGTGACGGCGGGTGCCGCGAGCGGACTCGACACCACCGGACCCGCGACCACCAAGCCCACGACCACCAGACCTGCGACCGCCAGACCCGACACCACCAGACCTACGACCGCCAGGCCAACGACCGCCAGACCTGACACCACCAGACCCGGCACCACCAGGCCCATGACCACCAGACCCGGTACCACCAGACCCGGTACCACCAGACCCGGCACCACCAGACCCGGCACCATCAGGTCCGGCACCATCAGGTCCGACGCCGACAGACCCGTTATCACCAGGTCCAGCACCGCTGGGTCCGGGGGCACCGGGTTCCGCACCACCGGCAGGCCCGACGCCACCGGGTGGCTCGGCACCTCCAGGCTCGTCGCCTCCGACGGGCCGTTGCCGGCGGCCCTGGCCCGCCAGGCCGGGCATCCGGGCGAGGCGCACCCTCTCCCACGCCCGTTCCCATGCCGGTAGCTGCTGGTCGGGCACCCGGCACGCCCGCAGGAACGCCATCATCACCTCTTTCCTGGGGAAACGCCGGCCGGCCAGCATGTCCGCGCAGGTGGCGCGCGGCAACCGGGCGCCGCCCGACTTCTCCGCCCACGCCTGCAACCGGCGCAGCGACGTGTCGGCCCGCGCGAACCGCTCAGCCAGCAGCCGCACCAGATCCTCGTGGCAGGTCACCGACTCCGGCCCGGGGCCGGACGACTGGCTGACTGCCCGGCGATGGTCGCCGCCTTCGGGGTCATCGTTCACCGTGCCGCAGACCCTGCCCTTCCTGACCGGGCCCGTTCGGTCCTGTCCCGACGCGCTCCTGCCGGACAGTGTATGAACGATGACTTTCCGTGTCCGGAAAATGGCAGGCCAGTGCCCGCCTTTCCGCGCCGGACGGCTCAGGCGGTCGCTGTGGTCGCCGTAGTCGGTCGCCGTCGCCGTCGCCGCGGCGGTCGCCGTGATCGCCGTGGTCGCGGTGACCGAAATCGTGCTGCGCGCAGACGTACTGCTCGCAGGCGTACTGCTCGCAGGCGTACTGCTCGCAGGCGTACTGCGTGCAAGCGGGCGGCGCGCAGACGGGCCGCTCCCCAGCGGGCTCGATCTCTGGCGCCCGCACCACCCGCACCACTGGCAGCGGCCTGCGCCCGCACCCGGCCATCAAGCGCCCGGACGGACTGAGTCAGGCTGAGGATGCTGGCCGCGAAGGTGGTCGTGGCCCACTTCCCGCTCGATGCGTGCACGACGTCTCCCCTGCTGGCTCGGTGCGGCCGGATGCCGCCGCGAACCAGCGAAGCCGGGCGGCCGAGCTGTCCAACAGGGGCGCGGACGAACTCGTCCGGAATCGATCCGCTTCCTGGCCGACCTCGGACAGGAGCACGACCGCGGCCGGACAGGTGCGGCGCGGACAGGTAAGGGCGCGAACCGGCACGCCAAGCGCCTCGACCATGCCGGGCAGAGCACTCAAGCTACTTTATGCTACGACTTAATGACGTTGAGTGACTAAGGGAGCTCTTGTGAAGGTCGCCTGTGTCGGCGGCGGACCCGCCAGCCTGTACTTCTCGATCCTGATGAAGCGGGTGGACCCGTCCCATGACATCACCGTCTACGAACGCAACCCGGCCGGGTCGACGTACGGCTGGGGGGTGACGTACTGGGACGAACTGCTGGAGAACCTGCTCAGCGCCGACCCCGAGTCCGGGCGGGCCATCAGCGAGAGCTCGGTCCGCTGGGACAGTTGGGTCACCTACATCCACGACCGCACGACGGTCACGGTGGAGAACGGGGACGAGGGCTTCGGCATCGGCCGGCACGAGCTGCTCGCCCTTCTGACCGAGCATGCCCGCGCCCTCGGCGTGCGCATCGAGTTCGAGCACGAGATCGCCGGCGAGGAGGAGCTGGCCGACGCGGACCTCGTCGTCGCGGGCGACGGCGTCAACAGTGTGTTGCGCGAGCGCCACGCCGACCACTTCGGCTCCGAGTTCAAGGTCGGGAAGAACGTCTACACCTGGCTCGGCACCACCAAGGTCTTCGACGCCTTCACCTTCGCCTTCGTGGAGACCCCGCACGGCTGGATCTGGTGCTACGGCTACCGGTACAGCGACGACCACAGCACCTGTGTCGTCGAGTGCTCCCCCGAGACCTGGCAGGGGCTGGAGCTCCACCGGGCCGGCGAGGCCGACAGCCTGATCATTCTGGAGAAGCTCTTCGCCGACATCCTGGACGGCCACCCGCTGATCGGGCGGGCGCACACCGACGGCAGCGCCCGATGGCTGAACTTCCGCACCCTGACCAACCGGACGTGGTACCGCGGCAACCTCGTCCTGCTCGGGGACGCCGCGCACACCACCCACTACTCCATCGGCGCGGGCACCGCCCTCGCCCTGGGCGACGCCGGCCACTTGGTGCACGAGCTGCACCAGGGCGTTCCCCTCGACGCCGCCCTCGCCGGCTACGACCGGGGGCGGCGAGCCGCGATCCGGGCACCCCAGAAGGCGGCCCGCTACAGCGCACAGTGGTATGAGAACATCAATCGCTACATCGGCCTCCCGCCGCAGCAGATGGTCGCGATGCTCGGCCTGCGGCACTCGCCGGTGCTCGCGCACCTGCCGCCCCGGCTCTACTACCGGCTCGACAAGACGGCCGAGCACATGGCGTCGTTCTCGCACTGGCTTGGCTCGAAGGTCAGGCGCGGTGCCGCGGAGCCGGAGGAGCAGCCGGCTCCCCCGCACCGCCCATAAGCAGCGGGAGCCGGCGCCCACCGATCGGCGCGCACGTCAGTCGTCGATGCCCGCGCGGCCGATCGGCGGGCGCGTCAGTCGGTGCCCGCGCGGCCGATCGGCGCGCACGTCAGTCGGTGCCGGAGTCCAGCGCGGCGTGGTCGAGGAGCTCTTCCGCGTCGGCGACCTCGCCGCGCGAGGCGATCGCCTCGGCCCCGCCCTCGGGCATCGCGCCGATCAGCTCGGTCGCGGGCGTCTGGGCGGCGATGACCAGGGTGGAGTGCTGGCTGCCGACCAGGCCGAGCCCGGCGTACTGCTCCAGCTTGGCCCGCGAGTCGGCGATGTCGAGGTTGCGCATGGTGAGCTGGCCGATGCGGTCGACCGGCCCGAAGGCGGAGTCCTCGGTGCGCTCCATGGAGAGCTTGTCCGGGTGGTAGCTGAACGCGGGTCCCGAGGTGTCCAGGATGGAGTAGTCCTCACCGCGCCGCAGCCGCAGCGTCACCTCGCCGGTGACCGCCATCCCGACCCAGCGCTGCAGCGACTCGCGCAGCATCAGGGACTGCGGGTCCAGCCAGCGGCCTTCGTACATCAGCCGGCCGAGCCGCCGCCCCTGGCTGTGGTAGGTGGCCAGGGTGTCCTCGTTGTGGATCGCGTTGACCAGCCGCTCGTACGCCGCGTGCAGCAGCGCCATGCCCGGCGCCTCGTAGATGCCCCGGCTCTTGGCCTCGATGACGCGGTTCTCGATCTGGTCGGACATGCCCAGGCCGTGCCGGCCGCCGATGGCGTTGGCCTCCAGCACCAGGTCGACGGCGGAGGGGAACTCCTTGCCGTTGATCGTGACCGGTCGCCCCTGCTCGAAGCCGATCGTGACGTCCTCGGCGGGGATCTCGATGCGCGGATCCCAGAACCGCACGCCCATGATCGGGTCGACGGTCTCGATGCCCGTGTCGAGGTGCTCCAGCGACTTGGCCTCGTGGGTCGCGCCCCAGATGTTGGCGTCGGTGGAGTAGGCCTTCGCCGTGCTGTCGCGGTAGGGCAGGGCGCGGGCGAGCAGCCACTCCGACATCTCGGTGCGGCCGCCGAGCTCGGTGACGAAGTCGGCGTCCAGCCACGGCTTGTAGATGCGCAGGAAGGGGTTGGCGAGCAGGCCGTAGCGGTAGAACCGCTCGATGTCGTTGCCCTTGAAGGTGGAGCCGTCGCCCCAGATCTGCACGTCGTCCTCGATCATCGCGCGCACCAGCAGGGTGCCCGTGACGGCCCGCCCGAGCGGGGTGGTGTTGAAGTAGGCGCGCCCGCCGGAGCGGATGTGGAACGCGCCGCAGGCCAGCGCCGCGAGGCCCTCTTCGACGAGGGCGGCACGGCAGTCGACCAGCCGGGCGACCTCCGCGCCGTACGCGGTGGCGCGGCCGGGCACCGAGGCGATGTCGGGCTCGTCGTACTGGCCGATGTCGGCGGTGTAGGTGCAGGGCACTGCACCTTTCTCGCGCATCCACGCGACCGCTACCGACGTGTCGAGGCCTCCGGAGAAGGCGATCCCGACACGTTCACCGACAGGCAGGGAGGTGAGTACCTTGGACACAGTAGAAGTATATACACGCCAATGCATGGCCATGCAAAGACCTGGCCCATATCGGCGTGTATCCGCCGGCGACCACGACGAGCCGGGCCGCACGAAATCACCAGGAACACCCCGCGACGCGCGTTCTAGGCTGCTCTCATGGACATCGTCACGGCGGGCAAGCTCTGGGACGCCGACCCCGGCTGGCTCAACACCGCCTCCTACGGCCTTCCGCCCCGCCGGGCCTTCGAAGAGCTGCAGTCCGTCCTGACCCAGTGGCGGCACGGCAGCAGCGACTGGGCGCCCTGGGACTCCTCCGTGGGCAGGTCGCGGGCCGCGTTCGCCCGGATGGTCGGCGCCCACGTCGCCGACGTGACCGTGAGCTCCACCGTCTCCCAGATCATGTCCACCGTCGCCACGGCGCTGCCCCCGAAGGCGCGCGTCGTGGTGCCGGAGATCGAGTTCACCAGCAACCTGTTCCCCTGGGCCGTGGCCGCCGACGTCGTCACCGTGCCGGCCGGCCGCCTGGCCGACGCCATCACCCCGGGCACCGCCGCCGTGGCCTTCAGCCTCGTGCAGTCGGCCACGGGCGAGGTCGCTCCGCTGCGCGACATCCTGGCGGCCGCCAGGGCGCATGACGTGCTGGTCTTCGCCGACGCGTCGCAGGCGTGCGGGTGGCTGCCGGTGGACGTGGCGGGCATCGACGCCCTGGCCTGCGCCGCGTACAAATGGCTGATGGCGCCGCGCGGAGCCGCGTTCGGCTATCTGTCGCCGCGGCTGCGCGAGCGGATGCGCCCGCTGGCCGCCAACTGGTACGGCGGCGCCGACGAGGGCGGCTCCTTCTACGGCCCGCCGTTGCGCCTGGCGGCCGATGCCCGCGCGTTCGACCTGTCACCGGCCTGGTTCTCCTACGTCGGCGCGGCCCCCGCGCTCGAACTGCTCAACGAGCTCGGCATCGAGCGGGTCCGCGACCATGACGTCACCCTGGCCAACCGCTTCAGGACCGGCCTGGGGCTGGAGCCCTCCGACAGCGCGATCGTCTCCGTGGACGCCCCGGGCGAGCGGCTGGCGGCGGCCGGGATCCGCGCGGCCGTGCGCGCGGGCCGGGTGCGCGCCAGCTTCCACGTCTATACGACGGCCGAGGACGTCGACCGCGCGCTGGACGTCCTGACGTGAGCCCTCATGATCGCTCACCAGAGGCGATCAGGGCGGCCACCCCGTCGAGGATCCGGGCCAGGCCGAACTCGTAGTCGAAGCTCCGCTCCTCCTGCGGCAGGTCCTGCGGGTAGTCGAACGCGCCCGCGTCGACGGCCGCGCGCAGCGCGGGCAGGCGCCGGGCGTCGACGACGGAGCCGAGCAGCGCGCTGTAGGCGGCGATCGACTCGCCCGAGGCGGCGGCGCCGAGGTCGGAGCTCAGCCGGGCGACGCTCTGCAGGTACGTGGCGATCAGCAGGACCACGCCCGCTTTGTCGCGCTCGCTGAGCCCGGTGCCGCCCAGCGCGGCGAAGGCGCGGTCGGACCAGGCGAGCTGGTTGGGCGTGATGGGCGGCCCGGTGACGGGCAGGTGCACGATCCAGGCGTGCGCGCGCAGCATCTCCCACTGCGCCCGGCACCAGCGCCGCAGGCCGGCCCGCCAGTCGCCGGCGGGCTCGTCGAGCCCGGCCGGCACGGCGGCGACCGAGTCGAGCATGAGCAGCAGCAGCTCGTTCTTGTTCTTGACATGGCGGTAGAGCGACATGGTGGTGAAGCCCAGCCGCTCGGCGACCCGGGCCATGGAGACCGCCTCCAGGCCGCCCGCGTCGGCCAGCTCCACCGCCGCCCGCGCGATGCGGCCGAGGCTCAGCCCCGTCCTGGCCTCCGGCTCGGGCCGGCCCAGCCGCTCCCAAAGATTCTCGGTCATCGTGCTGAGTGTATGGCATACACTCACCCTCGTGTATGTCATACACTTGGTGTATGACATACACAGCACTGATCGCGGGCGGCGGAATCGCGGGCATGGCGACCGCCGTCGCCCTGCGGAAGGCGGGCATCGACGCGGTGGTCTGCGAGGCGTACGACCGGACGGCCGACGAGGCGGGCTCCTTCCTCACCCTGGCGGTGAACGCGCTCGACGCCTTGGGCGCGCTGGATCTGGAGGTCGGCGGCCTCGGTTTCGAAACCCCCGGCATCACGATCACGAGCGGCTCGGGCAGACGGCTCGGCGAGCTCTCCTACGGCCTGAACGGCGTGGTGAGCAGGACCGTCAAGCGCGCCGACCTCTACCGGTTCCTGCGTGAGCAGGACGTCCGCGTCTCCTACGGCAAGCGGCTCACCGGCGCCACGAGCACCGGCGGCACGGTGCGGGCCACGTTCGCCGACGGCGGCACGGCGGAGGCGGACCTGCTGATCGGCGCCGACGGCCTGCGCTCACGGGTCCGCGAGATCATCGATCCGGCCGCGCCCGCCGCGCGCTACGCCGGTCTGGTCAGCGTCGGCGGATACGCGCGCGGCGTCTCGACCGGCGCCGCGCCCGGCTCGATGCACGCCGTCTTCGGCAAGCGCTGTTTCTTCGCCTACACCGTGAGCCCGGACGGCGAGGTGTGGTGGGCGGCCAACCCCGCCCAGCCGGCCCCCGCCGAGGCGGGCGCGATCACGCAGGCGGAGTGGCGGGCCCGGCTGAACGAGCTGTTCCGGCGCGACGAGGGCCCCATGCTCGGCATCATCGCGGCCACCGCCGAGATCTCCCCCGGCTGGAACACCTACGACGTCCCCACCGTGCCGCTCTGGCACCGCGACCGGATGATCGTCATCGGCGACGCGGCGCACGCCACCGCCCCGTCGATCGGGCAGGGCGCGGCCATGGCCCTGGAGGACGCCGTCGTCCTGGCCAAGTGCCTGCGCGACAGCCCTGCCCCCGGCCAGGCGTTCACCGCCTACGAACGGTCGCGGCGCGACCGGGTCGAGCGCGTCGTCGCGCAGGGCGAGCGCACCGGCGGCTGGAAGGCGCTGGGCCCGGTCGCGCGGGTGCCGCGCGACCTGGTCATGAGCCTGGGGCTGAAGTACGCCGCCAGGACCGGCCACGACCCGAGCCGGTGGATCTACGAGCACCGCGTCGACTGGGACGAGCCGGTCCACGCCTGATCGGCGGCCGTGGCGGTTCCACCCCGCCGCTCTCTGGGCAGGAACCGATGCGTCGAGTCACGACGGAGAGGACGCGGATGGCGGTCAACGTCACTGTCTGGAGCGAGCACTACCACGAGCCGCGCGAGGAGGAGACGCGCCGCCGCTACCCCCACGGCATCCACGGCGCCATCGCGGCCGGGCTGACCGAGCTGCTCGGCGAGCGCGTGACCACGCGCACCGCCGTGCTGGACGACCCCGAGCACGGCCTCACGGACGCGGCGCTGGCCGGGACCGACGTGCTGACGTGGTGGGGTCACATGGCGCACGAGGAGGTGGATGACAAGATCGTGGAGCGGGTACGGCGGCGGGTGCTGGGCGGCATGGGCCTGGTGGTGCTGCACTCGGGCCACTACTCCAAGATCTTCCGCGCCCTGATGGGCACCACCTGCACCCTGAACTGGCGCGACGCGGGCGAGCGGGAGCTGCTCTGGACGGTCTCGCCCGCTCACCCCATCGCGCTGGGCGTGCCGCGCCCGCTGGTGATCGACCGCCACGAGACGTACGGCGAGCCGTTCGGCGTCCCCGACCCCGACGAGCTCGTCTTCGTCAGCAACTTCAGCGGCGGCGAGGTGTTCCGCAGCGGCTGCTGTTACCGCAGGGGGCTCGGCCGGATCTTCTACTTCAGCCCCGGCGACCAGAACTATCCCGTCTACCACCATCCCGGCGTCCGGCGCGTGCTCGCCAACGCGGTCCTGTGGGCCGCGCCGCCGCCCGGCGGCGTCGGCGAGCCGCCGCAGAACGCCCACACGCCCGTCCAGTGGTAGAACAGGCGCGCCCGCTGACCGTCAGACGCCGGGCAGGGCGCTCAGTCCCCAGGCTTGCCTGATCTCCTGAAGGGTGGACCGGGCGAGCGTGTCGGCACTGCCGATCTCGTGCTGGGCCCGCGCGAGCACGGGGAACGATCCTGGCGTCCCCGGCCGCGCGGCCCTGTCGATGTGCTCCTTCGACAGGGCGGCCGAGAAGATCTCCGACACCGTGTCCAGATGGTAGGCGCGGTTGGCCAGCGTCAGCCCCAGCCGGTCCCCGTCGGGCAGCAGCGCGGCGTGCCCGGCGATCCGGTCGCCGAGCCGCCGCAGGCCGCCCTGCTCGGCGACCAGGTCCGCCCGGAAGAACTGCAGCAGCTCCGAGGCGGCCGAGGCGCCGTTCCCTGCGCTGTTGGCGATCCTGGCCAGCTCCCGCTCCACCAGCGCGGCGGTGATCTCAGCGAGCGGACGCGACCCCTCGGCGGTCGTCTCGGCGGGCGGGCGCGACCCCTCGGGGGTGACGAGGGCCACGGCGGCCCTGGCGGTGCGGAGCAGCTCCCGGGGCATGCCGCCCGACAGGCAGTAGAACAGCGCCGCGAAGGGCTCCGGCAGGCCGATGACGCGGCTGCCGAGCAGTCTCACCGCCGTACGGTAGTCGAGCGGCTCGACCCGGATGACCTCGTCGATGGCGGAGTCGAAGGCGTCCCTGCGTCCGGTGGCGGCCAGATCCGCCTCCTTCAGCGCCTCGTCGGAGACCGACAACACGAACAGGCAGTGCGGCACGTCGAACACCGCCTTGAGCTCGTTGAGGAAGTCGCGGGCGCTGGTCACCGGCATGATGCGGTCGAGCTCGTCGATGGCGACCACCAGCCGCCGGCCGGTCCGCCCCGCCGCGAGCTCCTTGCCGACCACGGCCAGGAAGTCGGTGAGCGCCTGCACGATCTCCGGGTAGGACAGCGGCTGACGGGCCTGGCTCGTCCCCCGCTTGACCGACAGGCTCCAGCCGGCCCATCCCCCGCCCGCGCTCACCTCGCCCGACGTGGTGCGCAGGAAACGGATGTGCTGCAGGTGCCGGCCGGCCTCGGCGGAGGACTTCAGCCCGGCCGTGGCCACGCGCTCGCAGAGCCGGGCGAACAGGTGCAGCATGAACTCGCGGCGGTCGTAGCTGACCGGCGCCGTGAGCTCGACGGAGAGCCTGACCGGCGCGGTTCCGTCCCCGGTCGTGCAGAACGACTTGAGCAGCTCCGTCTTGCCGACCCCGCGCGGCCCGGCCAGGGCGATGCTGCCGCCGTCCATGCCATCGCTGATCATGAAAAGCCGGTCCTCGGCCGGGGTGGGCACGTGCCAGTCCAGCGCCCGGACGCGGCGCAGGCCGGGGGCGGGGCCGAGGCTGAGCGTGGTGGCGTACCGGCGGGCCGTCTGCTCGCTCATCCGCTCGCTGAGCGTGGTGCGCAGGAAGCCGAGCAGGCTCTCGTACAGGGCGGTGTGCCAGTCGTCCGCCAGCCGGTGGAGCCGGTCCTGGTCCGTCCGGTCCGCGCGCCCCTTGACGGGGACGTCGGCGAACCAGTTGAGGATCAGGACGATTGCCGCCACGAGGACGACGCCCGACCCCACGGCGAGCGGCGTCTGCCAGCCGAGGCTCGCCTCGGGCCCGAGGCGCTCGCGGGTGAGTCTCCAGGCGCCGGCGCTGATGCTGGTGGCCACGAGCAGCACCACCGTCGCCGCGGACGAAAGGATGGTCGCGTCGAGCCGGCGCTTGTGGGCACGGGTCTCCTTCACTCGCGTGGCGGGCCACAGGAGATGGCACGACCACCACAGGAGGAGCCCCACGAGCGTGGCCGCGAGAACGAGCCCCGGCACGAAGAGCAGGCTCTTGAGCGCGACCCCGCCGGCGGAGACGGCGCGGTGACCGGCGGCGGCGTCCTGCAGCTCCCTGTCCCAGCCCCAGGCGGCGGACGCCGTCAGGAGCAGCAGCGCCGCCACGGCGGCGGACACCAGGCCCACCCTCCTGCGCCGCCGGCGTTTGCGCTGCTCGCCACGGTGCTCCAGAGCCGCCCGCTCGTACGCCTCCTCGGCGCCGCGCACCTGGGCGGCGATGAGCCGGCGCCGGGCGGTCGCGGCTTCGCGCAGGTCGCCGGCGGCGGGCGCGCCGGGCTCTTTCAGACCGGCGAGCAGTTCCGGCTCGGCGAGCGCGCGGGTCAGGAGGCGGTCGAAGACCTCGTCGCGGTGTTCGTCGGTCACCAGGGGAGCACCTTCCCGTCGCTGGGCGTGACGACAGGATGGCGTAGATCGCGGAAGGGCCGCTAGTTCTTGATCCCGGTGAGCGTCACTCCTTCGATGAAGTAGCGCTGCAGGAAGAAGAAGAGGGCGATGATGGGCGCGATCACGGCCGCCGACGCCGCCATGAGGTAGCCCCACTGCGTCAGGTACATGCTCTGGAACGACGCCAGCCCGAGCGACAGCGTGTAGTTCTCCTCGTTCTGCAGGTAGAGCAGCGGCCCGAGGAAGTCGTTCCAGGTGCCGATGAAGGTGAAGATGGTCACCACGATGATCGCCGGCTTCGACAGGGGCAGCACGATCGTCCAGAACACCCGCCACGGCGAGGCGCCGTCGATGTAGGCGGCCTCGTCCAGCTCGAACGGGATCGTCAGGAAGAACTGCCGGAGCAGGAAGATGTTGAACACTCCCCCGCCGGCCCCGGCGAACCAGCTCGGCACGGTGAGCGGCGCGATCGTGTCCAGCGCGCCCAGCCCCTGCCACGTCACGAACGTCGGGATGAGCGTCACGGCGTACGGCAGCATCACGCCGCTGAGCAGCAGGGCGAAGACGACGTCGCGCCCGCGCCAGCGCAGCCTGGAGAAGCTGAAGGCCGCCACCGAGCAGGTCAGCACGGTGCCGACGACGCTGATGACGGCGATGACCAGCGTGTTGACGAAGTAGCGGCCGAAGGGCTGGGTGGTCAGCGCCTCGCTGAAGTTCGACCACTGGAAGGGCGAGGGGAGCCACTGCGGCGGCGCGACGAACATCTGGGCGTCCTGCATGAGCGCGCTGCGCACCAGCCAGACGAAAGGCAGCAGGGTCGGGATCGCGCCGGCCGCGAGCGCGAGGTACAACAACACCCGGCCGCGCCGGCGGGGGCGGCGCGCCACGGCGGTCAACGGGCACCCGCCATCTCGTAGTAGACCCAGCGGCGGGCGTTCCTGAACAGCAGGAACGTCACCACCATGATGATCATGAAGAGGGTCCAGGCGAGCGCGCTGGCGTAACCCATCTGGCTCTCGGTGAACGCCTGGCGGAACAGGTAGTAGACGTAGAAGAGCGTGGCGTGGTTGGGGCCGCCCTCGGTCATCACGTACGCCTGGTTGAACACCTGGAAGGTGCCGACCACGCCGACGACCAGGTTGTAGAAGATGGTCGGCGTCATCATCGGCAGCGTCACGTGCCAGAAGCGCCGCCACGGGCCGCCGCCGTCGATCGAGACCGCCTCGTACAGATGCCGCGGCACCCCCTGCAGCCCGGCCAGGAAGATCACCATGGTGTTGCCGAATCCCCAGGTGCTCATGATGATGAGGGACGGCACGGCGCTGGACTCGGCGTAGATCCACTGCGAGCCGTCCAGACCGCCCTGCCGCAGCAGCGAGTTGAGCAGGCCGAAGTCGGGGTTGAAGATCCAGATCCAGAGCACGACGTTCGCGATGGCCGGGACGAGCGTCGGCAGGTAGAAGATCGTCCGCCAGAGCGCGAGGCCGCGGACCTTCTGGTTGAGCAGCATGGCCACGGCGAAGCTGACGATGAGCACCAGCGGGACCGCGCCGAGCGTGTAGTACGTGGTGGTGCTCAGCGACTTCCAGAACAACTCGTCCTGGACCATCGTGGTGTAGTTGCCGAGGCCCACGTAGGACGGGCTCGCGCCGATCGTCCAGTCGGTCAGGCTGAGGAACGCCGAGGCCGCCATCGGGCCGATCGTGAAGATCAGGAACCCGAGGATGGCCGGTAGCGCCATCAGCACGCCCCAGCGCGTCTCAAGACGGCGCATCAGAGCTCCTGGGTGTGCTGCCAGCCCCGGAGCATGCCGGTGATCTTCGGTGCGGCGGCCTTCATGATCTCCGCGGCCGGGCGTTTGCCGCTTTCGAGCTCCTGCAGGGCGGGGGTGAGGACGTCGCTGCTGATGGCGGACATGTTCTTGACGCGGTTGCGCAGGTCGGGAACGCCGTGCTCGCGGGCGTAGTCCACGACCGCCGTCCTGAACTCCGGCGGATGCAGCTCGTTCTTGGTCCAGGAGTCGATGGCCGCCTGGTCCTCGTAGTACTTCCGCTCCTGCGGCATCCACAGGCCCTTGGTGAACAGATCGACGTAGCGGGGGTCGTTGTGGAAGGCGATCAGTTCCACCGCCTCCTGCTCGTGCTTGGTCCCCGCGAACACCGCCGAGGCGCCGGCCACCTGGCTGGCGGTGCGCGGCTCCTGGTATCTGGGCAGCACGCCCATGCCGTAGTCGGCCTTGCTCTCGTTCATGTCGAGCAGGCTCCAGTGCCCGTCCACCACCATCGCCACCCGCTTGGTCTTGAGCAGGATGTTGGTGCCGGGCACCTCGTCGCCGGTGGCCGCGAGCTGGCCGGGGCCCGGCGCCACCCGATGCTTGTAGACGAGGTCCTGCAGGTTCTGGAACACCTCGATCGCCTCGGGGGCGTCCAGCCGGCACGTCGTGCCCGACTCGTCGGCGAAGTCGCCGCCGTTGCCGCGCAGGAACCCGTACCAGGCCGCGCCGTAGGTGAAGCTGATGGAGACGCCGAACTGCTTGACCCGCTTGGGGTCGAAGCCGGACTCGTCGGGCCGCTTGCCGTTCTGGTCGACGGTGAGCTTGTAGGCGTTCTCGACGAGCTGGTCCCAGGTCCAGGCGGACGCGGCGGCGGCGGGCGGCGCGACCCCCGCCGCGGCGACCATGGATTTGCTGAACCACAACAACATGGACTCGTTGGCCGTCGCGATGCCGTGCAGGTTGTCCTGGCCGGTCCACAGGTAGGCGTCCGGCAGGTAGCCGGCCAGCTGGGGGTACTTCTTGAGGTACGGGAACAGGTTGACCAGCTTGCCCTGCTCTCCCAGCCGGAACGACATCGACATCGGCACGTAGCCCAGGTCCGGGAGGCGGCCGCCGGCCACGAGCGTGTTCAGTTTCACGTCGTACTCGTCGGGCGTGTAGAGCGGCTTGACCTTCACCCCCGCGTGCCGGCGCTCGTACTGCTTCAGCATGCGCTCGACGGCCGCCTTCTCGAACGTCGAGCCCCAGAACATGAACTGCAGCTCCGCGCCGCCCCCGGCGTCGCCGGAGCCGCCGCAGGCCGCCGCCGTGGCGCCGAGGGCGGCGAGCCCGCCCAGCCTCAACACATCGCGTCTTCTCATCGGGGTTCCTTACGCGAGGGGGATCCAGACCCGCATCGCGCCGCCGTCACGGTTGTCCCACTGGAAGTACGGGACGGCCGTGGCGGTCACGCGGGTGCTGGTCGCCAAGGGGTGGGTGGTGTACGGCAGGCCGTCGCGCGACTGGTCCACGACGGCGGCCTCCGTCTCGATCAGCACGGTGCCGCCGAGGTCGTCGCCGGGGAGCGCGCGCAGCGGGGCCCCCGGGATGAGGGCGAGGTCGTCCACCGCGACGCCTTCGGCCTGGTCGGCCTGCTCGAAGCAGTACACGAGGGGGCCGCGCTCGACCGCCGCGCAGCCTCTGACCGCGTCGATCCGGCGGTGGGGGCGGGTGAGCCGGGGGGCCAGGTCGAGGCGGAGGTCGACGGTGTCGCCGGCCCGCCAGCGGCGACGGATGCGGAAATATCCGTCTTCGGCGGCACGGGCTGGGCGGTCGTCCACGAAGGTGGCCCGGCTCCAGGAGGGGATGCGGAGCGCGAGCTCCCCTTCCCATTCCTCCTCGACGGTTACGCGGATCAGGCCGTCCCACGGGTACCCGGTGGCGACGCGCAGCCGGACGCCGCCCGCCTCGATGGTGCCGGGGGCGTACTGGTGCAGCTGGACCCCGTCCTCGGTCGTGGTGGCGAGGTAGGCGCCGAGGGAGGCGACCAGGCGCATGATGTTGGGCGGGCAGCAGGCGCACGCGAACCACTCCCTGCGCCGCCCGAGATAGGCGTCCTCGACCAGGTCGTCCCGGCGCTGGAGCGGATTGACGTAGAAGAAGCGCAGGCCGTCGAGCGAGGTGGCGGCGGCGAAGGCGTTGTAGAGCGTGCGCTCGATCAGATCCGCGTACCGGCCGTGCCCGGTGGCCAGCAGCAGCCGCCAGTTCCAGTGGATGCTCGCGATGGCCGCGCAGCTCTCGCTGTAGGCGCGGTCGGGCGGCAGCTCGTACCGCTCGCCGAACGCCTCGCCGTCGTGGCGGGAGCCGAGCCCGCCGGTGATGTACGTCTTGGCGGCGACCATGTCCTCCCACCGGCGCACCGAGCACTCCAGCAGCGAGTCGTCGCCGGTCTCCAGGTAGACGTCCACGACACCGGACTCCAGGTAGAGCTGGCGCACGGCGTGCCCGACCGGGGTGGCGGCCTCGCGTACCGGCAGATGGTCCTGGGCGTACAGCGGGCCCATGCCGCTGTCGGCGATCAGGCCCTTGCCGCGGTTGTCGATCAGTTTGCCGGCCAGGTCCAGGTAGGCGCGCTCGCCGGTCAGCCGGTAGAGCTCGACCAGCGCGGTCTCGACCTCGGCGTGGCCGTCGATGCCGTCGTTCCCGCCGGTCAGGAAGACCTCGACGAGGTGGCCGGCCAGGCGGCGGGCGACGGCGAGCAGCCCGTCCCCGATGCCGGCGCGGGCGGCGGCCACGGCGGCCTGGAACAGGTGACCCGCGCAGTACATCTCGTGGCTGTACTCCAGCTCGGTGTAGATCTTGTCCGGTTTCACCACCTGGTAGTGGGAGTTGAGGTAGCCGTCGGCCCGCTGCGCCTGGGCCAGCACGCCGGCCGCCTGGTCGACGAAGTGCGCGTACCCGGGTTCAGGAGCGCGGGCGTGCTCCCACGCGATCGCCTCAAGCTGCTTGTAGAGATCGGAATCCTGGAACCGGTAGCCCTGGAAGGGACCTTCGCCCTCGCCCGCCGCGCGCCGTAGGTTGGGCAGCGCGCCCGAGCGTTCCATCTGCTCCAGGCCCAGGGGGATGCTCGCCTCGTGGTTGGTCCGCTGCCACCGCGCGAGCGGCCCACCGGAGATGACGACGTCGTGGATGCCGATCGGCCGCAGCACCGCCCGGCCGGACGGACTCGCGGGGCCGAGGATCTGTTCCATCAAGCTCCTCACCGGGGTGAGAAAAGGTTTTCTCACCGGGAATGTAGGGTGTGATACACCACTGGTCAAGAGCGTTCTGGTGCGCGCCAGGGTGTGATCGCGAAAGGGGAATCGGTTGGCCGGCCCGCCCGATGGGACACCGCGAACCGTCACGATCAGGGATGTCGCGGCGGCCGCCGACGTGTCGATCGGCACCGCGTCCAAGGCGCTCAACGGCCGCGGCCGGATGCGCGACGAGACCCGCGACCGGGTGCTGGCCGCCGCCGGGCGGCTGGGCTTCCGGCCCAACCCGCTCGCCCAGGGCCTGCTGGCCGGCCGCACCTACACCGTGGGCCTGGTCACCGGCGACAGCTTCGGGCGCTTCAGCATCCCGGTGATGCTGGGCGCGGAGGACGCGCTCGGCGCGGGGCAGATCTCGGTGTTCATGTGCGACACCCGCGACGACCCGATCAGGGAGCGCCACTACGTCGAACGGCTGCTGGCCAGGCGCGTGGAGGGCGTCATCGTGACCGGGCGGCGCACCGAGCCGCGTCCCGGCATCGGCCGCGACCTGCCCGTTCCCGTCGTGTACGCGATGACGCGCTCCACCGACGAGTCCGACGTGTCGATCATCCCCGACGACGAGGGCGGCGGCGCGCTGGCCGCCCGCCACCTGCTGGCCACCGGCCGCACCCGGGTCGGGCACGTCACGGGGCCGCGGCGGTTCGAGGCCGCGCGCCGGCGGGCGGCCGGGCTGCGCGCCGGCCTCGCCGGCGCCGGCCTGGAGGTCGCGGGCGAGGTGCTGTTCGGGGAGTGGAGCGAGGAGTGGGGCCGCCAGGGGGCCGACGTGCTGCTGCACGCGGCGCCCGACGTGGACGCCGTCTTCTGCGGGAGCGACCAGATCGCCCGGGGGGTCGCCGAGACGCTGCGCGCGCGGGGCCGGCGGGTGCCCGAGGACGTGGCGCTGGTCGGGTTCGACAACTGGGAGCCGATGGCGCTGGGCTGCCGGCCGCCGCTGACCACCGTGGACATGAACCTCGGGGAGATCGGCCGGCTGGCGGCGCGGCACCTGCTGGACGCCATCGCGGGCGCTCCGGCCGGCGGCGGGGTGACGATCGTGCCGGCGAGCCTGGTGGTGCGGGAGTCCACCAGGAAGGGTTGACCAGTGCTGTGTAACACCTTACCGTGCGCCGGGGAAAACCTATTCCCATCCTTCGAGGAGTCCGGATGGACCAAGGATGCGCCAGGCGACTCGCGGTCGCGGGCCTCTTACTGATCTCCTTACTCACCGGCGTGCCGCAGGCCGCGCACGCCGCCGCCCCCGTCGCACAGGTCGTGGACCTGTTCGGCAGAACCGTCAACGACTACGGGGTCAAGCTGGTGGACTGGCAGGGCTACCTGGCCAATCCCTACGTCGAGCTCACCGTCAAGCCGCCGCCCGAGGTGCGCTATCCCGTCACCGTCGACCTCAAGGCCGAGGGCACGTCGAGGCTCATGATGGACCTGCCGAGCCAGCTCACGGCCACGGGCGCGACCAAGACCCTCACGTTCGCGAGCGCCGCCGAGCAGAAGGCGTTCCGCCTCGCGATCCACTCCAAGCGCGGCCCCGGCGCCGATGAAAGTTACACGCTGCGGCTGTCGATCAGGGACGCGGGCGGGGCGACGTACCAGCAGTCCATGCCGATCAGGGTGCAGCAGGACGAGAAGGTCGCGGTGCAGCCCAGCCTGCCGGTCGCCTTCGACTACCGCTACGACACCATCACCGGCTACTTCTCCGACACCGCCTTCAGGACGGCGGCCGAGGAGGCGGTCAAGGACTGGTTCAGGTTCTTCGAGACGCAGCCGTTCGACACGGTGGCCGCCGGCGCCGAGAGCAACCACCTGCCGGGCAACGACTGGCAGAACACCATCACGGTGACCAACAACGCCGCCTACACCGGCATGTACGTGTTCTTCCGCGGCATCCAGACCCCGTACTCGACCGGCTACCCCGCCGCCAACGGCCGCTACAGCACGCGGGGCGGCCAGCAGGTCGCCGGCCCGCTGCACCGATCCACCTCGATGATCTTCGAGTACGACGAGGCCGGCAAGCGGCTCTTCACCTCGCTGGCCGACGAGGACTGGTACAAGACGGAGATCGCGGGCTCGGTGCTCGACGTCCACGGCCTGGTCATGCACGAGTACGGTCACGCCGTCGCCTTCCACAGCGACTGGGCCGGGATGCGCTCCTACGTGGCGGGCGGCGGCAACGACCCGGACGTGGTCGCCTACCAGGGCCGCACCGTGCCGCTGGACAGCAGCTACCACATCCCGGGCGATCAGCCGTACTGGGACCGGCTCAGCGGCCAGAGCGGCGGCTGGAACCACCTGTTCCCCACCCGCAGGTGGATGCTGACCAAGCTGGCCCTGCTGGTGGCCGAGAACGCGGGCTGGAAGCTCAACCGCAACCTCACCCCGTTCCTGCCCCCGTCCATCGTCACCACCTCGCTCCCCCAGGCCACGCCCGGCACCCCCTACCAGCAGACGCTCGCGGCCAAGGGCGGCGTGCCCTTCTACGACTGGCAGGTCGTCGGCGGCTCGCTGCCGGCCGGGCTGAGCCTCGACCGCTTCACCGGCGCGATCACCGGCACGCCGGCCGCGGCGGGCACGTACGGCTTCACCGTCCAGCTCAGGGACTATGACCGGCTCAGCACCCCGGTGACCAGGACCTTCCAGCTCAGCGTGGGCGGCGGCGGCACCGCGACGAACGTGGCCGGGAGTGCCACGCCGTCGGCGTCGTACACCTCGCCGTGGGAGAGCGTGGCGGCGATCAACGACGGCATCGACCCGACCACCTCCAACGACACCGTCAACCG